>CAMLPN010000034.1 GCA_946481965.1 uncultured Neisseriaceae bacterium
CCTAATCATCAAGACTGTTCATGTGAAGTAAATATAAATAATTATAGTTACTAAATTACAAAAAAATTAATTATTTTATTCAACCCTAAAATCAGCCAGATGCAGCACTACCATCATTACCGATAGATCTTTGAGGTAAGCTATTGCCTACTGTTTTACTAAATACGGTACCCAAACTGGTCGTAATTAACATTTCAGATTAGGTCTACATGCTGCTCGTAGCAAACTTAAACGCTGAGCATGACTCTTTATAAAAAACAGGCTGCCTGTTATCGGGCAGCCTGTTTTCAAATAAATGTTTTAACCTTCAAAACGTTTAAACACCAACGAACCATTGGTGCCACCAAAACCAAAAGAATTGGAAATAGCTGCACGTATCTTTAAATCCCGAGCTTCATTAGCACAATAATCTAAATCACAACCAGACTCTACATCCTGTTCAAATATATTGATGGTTGGAGGAGATTTTTGTGAATGAATGGCTAGCACAGTATAGACAGCTTCTACACCACCTGCACCACCAAGCAAATGTCCAGTCATAGATTTAGTGGAATTCACAACTATCTTGCGAGCATGCTCACCTAAAGCAAGTTTCAGAGCATTGGTTTCATTAACATCGCCTAAAGGCGTAGAGGTACCATGCGCATTAACATAGTCGATATCTTCTGGATTTAAGCCTGCATCGTTCAGAGCACGGGTAACACCCAATGCAGGACCTTCCATATTAGGTGCAGTGATATGATAAGCATCAGAACTCATACCAAAGCCAACCAGTTCTGCATAAATTCTGGCACCACGCTTCTTCGCATGTTCATACTCTTCTAATACCATTACGCCAGCACCTTCACCCATGACAAATCCGTCACGTCCTTTATCCCATGGTCTGGATGCAGTAGCCGGATCATCATTGCGTGTTGACAATGCTTTCATGGCAGCAAAACCGCCAACGCCTATCTCGCAAATTGCAGCTTCGGCACCACCGGCAATCATAATGTCGGCATCACCATATTTGATCAAACGGGCAGAATCACCAATACTATGCGCACCGGTCGTACAGGCTGAAACCATACCATAGCTTGGTCCCTGATAACCTTTAAGAATAGTAACATGACCAGAAATCATATTAATCAGGGAGCTGGGGATAAAAAACGGATTAATTTTACGCGCACCCTGCGCCATCATGGTGCGCGCTGTATCTTCAATTGAAGGCAATCCGCCAATACCAGCACCAATGTTAACGCCAACTCTGGTTTTATCCAGTCCAGTAATATTGTCCAGATCCGCATCAGCAATAGCCTGTAAAGCAGCAGCAATACCAAAATGGATAAAAGTATCCATTCGTCGCGCTTCTTTAGGGCTGATATACTGTGTTATATCAAAATTTTTCACCTGACCGGCTATCTGGCAGGCTACAGACGAGGCATCAAAATGGGTAATTGTGCCAATACCACTGACACCTGCAAGTAGATTCTGCCAAGCTGTGGTAACATCATTACCCACAGGAGATACCTGACCCAAACCAGTAATGACAACTCTTTTTTTACTCATAACTTGCTCGCAAGAAAAAACCTCCGCCGAAGAGGCGACAGCAGCCACCTTATTTCGCCAGAGGTATCCGGATATAGTAATTCACTCAAAAAATTAATTTAAATGAGTAGCAACAAAGTCAATTGCTTGTTGTACAGTTTGAATTTTTTCTGCTTCTTCGTCTGGAATTTCGCAATCAAATGCATCTTCCAGAGCCATTACCAATTCAACGGTGTCCAGTGAGTCTGCACCCAGATCTTCCTGAAAAGAAGACTCATTTTTTACTTCAGCTTCACTCACTCCCAATTGCTCTGCAACAATCTTTTTCACGCGTTGTTCGATATTGTTATCCATTGACTGATCTTTCGTTTCTTTGCCCGCTCGCGCAGGCAGGGTTAATTGAATTAATCAACTTTTCAATAGCTGACATTGTACCTAATAAAAATAGAGTTTTCCATAAAAATTGTTTTACCAGCATTTATGTGGTTTTCGGCGATTTTCTCTACACTTTTACTTTCCAACTACATACAAATTTATGGCGAATGGCGGTTATATTAGCACAGCCTGATTTTTTGTCACAAGTTATATGACTATAATAGCAAATAAAAATTCAGCTATCGTTTCCTTCACGACAACCTATTATTCCCGCTCAAATCTGTCATAGCAATCTTTAATCATGTCCATATTTTAAAGTACCAGAACTAAAAAACGATTAAAAATCGGTTAGTTATTTATCTGGAATGTTCAATAGATTCATTTTACTTTTTTAACAATAGTATCTTTTGATACAAGTAAAATTTTATTTGTAGCTTCCAGAAAACTCAATTCCGACTAAAAATCTTAAAATATTTTAAATCATTAACTTATTGCCAATATTGGTATTTAACTCACAACAAAACGTCTAAATCACATCAGGCGAATAAAAATTCATATTTAATTCTTATATTACCTTATACCAATACCCTCATAACCATTTTATATTATTGATTAAAATTTCTTTTACCAGCAACCATTACAAAATTGCTACTGTTTATTTATATTTTTCGTAACTGAATGATTGATAAATAATAAAATATTGTTCCATTTATCCTTCTGCTATAGTTTGATATAAAAAGTTCATAATTAACGCCAATTCAGCCGCTGTACTGTCTTGTGTACCACCACCAGAGTGACCACCTGTTTCGGGCACAGCCAGCCATACCGGCTGATTTAAACTGCGTAAACGTGCATATAGTTTCAGTGCATGTGCCGGGTGGACACGATCATCAGCCAAATTAGTAGTAATCAAAGCAGGCGGATAATGCTTGTGCTCACACAAATTGTGATACGGCGACAAAGCCTCTAAAGCCTGACGTTGTTGCTCATCCTCTGGATCACCATATTCATCTAACCATGAGGCGCCTGCTGATAAATACGGATAGCGCAGCATGTCAGTAAGTGGCACTTCACACACCATTGCACCAATATTTTGTGGCTGCTGGCAAAAAGCTGCCGCCACCACCAATCCACCATTACTGCCACCCTGAATTGCAGTATGTTGTTTAGCAGCATAGCCGTGCGCATACAAATCCTGCACAACTGTTAGCAAATCATCCACACTAACCTGCTTATGGATACCACGAGCAGCCTGATGCCAGTTAGGCCCAAACTCGCCACCACCACGTACATTAGCCAGCACAAATGCATAACCCTTAGCCAACCAGTATCGCCCAATAGCGCCTAAATAATAAGGTAATTGCGGCATAGCAAAACCACCATAAACATAAACAATGGTCGGTGTATCGGTGCCAATTTTTTTTCCAACATGAAAATAAGGAATTAAAGTACCATCGTTGGCCTGTGCGTGAAATTGCCGTATTGACACACCTGTCGCATCAAACTGTACCGGCTGTACACGCATAACGCACAGTTCCAAAATATTCAGATCCAATGTATATAGCGTTAATGGAACGGTAAAATTACTGATAGCCAGATAAACCACATCGCCACCCCATGGCTGATCGATAATCTCCAGTGCGCCTTCCGGCAAACTCGGTAAAGTTATTTGCTGCCAGCCATTTTCATGGTAACGCCAGACCAACAATCGGCTATGTACATTATCAAGAAGTGAAACCACAATGAAACGACGGGTGGTTTCAATACAATCTATTGCCTGTGTAGCACTAGGCTGACAAATGATTTGAGCAGCACCCAGTTCACCTTTATTCAGTTTCACAGCCACCAGACTACCAGCCGGATAGGATTTATTGGCGCGCTGCCAGTCACTGCGTAACTGCACCAGCAACTGCCCATATAGATAACCCATTAATTCACAATCATCTGGCAATGACAGTGGCTGTGCGCTTAAATCCTGCATGATCTGATAGTATTGCTTATGATAAAAACCACCGGCGACTTCCAGCAAATCGATAGGAGAGCCCTGACTATCCAGATAGCGCCATGCATTGACCATCATAGTGTCAACATCTGCTTCCAGTACTGGCGTTGCTTCAGCAAATGTCTGACCACGCTGCATCAACCAAACTTGTCGCGGATAGCCGGCATGTGTCTTTTGTCGCTCATCCCAGGCCGGACAAACCCAGACACTATCTGCATCGCGCCAGCTAATAATGCTTTTGCTTAGTGGAAAATGAAATCCACCGTCCACAATTTTGCGTTCGGCTAAATTGAATTCAATAGTATAGGCCGCATCCGCCCCACCAGCACTCAGGCTAATTAACACCTGTTCAGGATTATCCACATAATGCGCCACACCCTGTAAATAGACATCATCCTGCAGCACATCATCAAAGTCAGCCACCGAAAATAAAACTTGCCATTGTGGCATACCGGCACGATAACTGGATGCTGAACAAACCCGATATACGCCTTTTGGCCACTGAGCAGACTGATAAAAATGATACATGCGTGCCCGATGTTCCTGACAGAATGGTATCTGCTGTTCATCCTGCAATACCTTAATCATGTCAGTACAAATAGCACGATAGTTTGCA
This sequence comes from uncultured Neisseriaceae bacterium, assembly GCA_946481965.1. Classification (GTDB taxonomy): domain Bacteria; phylum Pseudomonadota; class Gammaproteobacteria; order Burkholderiales; family Neisseriaceae; genus Snodgrassella. The sequence goes on from CAMLPN010000034.1 coordinate 4,521, forward strand.
TCAGCTGCAAAGCAAGCCTGTGTCTGATCATTGGCTTTTCTAATCAATTCCTGCGTGGTTTGACTGTTCAGATCTTCTAAATAGTCAAAGGCATCGGTATTTTTCATAAAAATTTATTCCACTTACTAAAGTGTATACTTACTGAGGTGAGCCCCATATACTGCATCAAAGCAATCCACATCTTCATTTTATTTACGATGTTCAATCACATTTCCTAATCGCAAGTGAAGTCCATATTTATCTAACAAACCTCGAATAAAATCGTCATTTATTTGGATCTTGTTTTTTTTCAAAGATAGATAGGTGCTTGCCAACGTTTTATCATATGAAACTATTTTTTGTTTTATATAAGGGCTTAAATTTATATGTTCTACATAAACAGATTTAGTACCTGTTTGTGCAACAAGTGAAATAAGAGATTCTAATTCAGAAGGATTTTGAAGAAGATGGGGTAATATTGGTCCAAGAAATGCATAAGTTCTAATATTATGACTATTCAGTTTATGTAATGCATCTAATCTGCTCGTTATAGATGGCGCTTTTATCTCTAGTGCTCGGCTTATACGATCCTGAGATGAAGTAATAGTAAAACCTACTTCAACATTTTTTAAACCTTGCAAAACATCTATATCCCTAAGCACTAAAGCTGACTTTGTGAGTATGCTTATCAAACCAGGGTAATTGGTATTTTTTAATATTTCAAGCATATTCCTCGTTAGTTGATATTTTTTTTCAAGAGGTAAATATGGATCTGTTACTGAGCTAAAAAATATTGTTGAGCTCGAATTTTTATCTAAAAATTTTTTTAATTGTTTATCAAATATCTCTACTGAGTTTTTTTTTATATAAACATAATTCCCCCAGTTTTCGACAGGCTCGCCAATGAATCTCCCCATAAAGCTTGCATAGCAATATAAACAGGAAAAACTACAACCAATATAGGGATTTACAACATAATCAGTGTCTGGTAATTTAGATTTTATAATAATATTTTTGCAGTCTATTTCATAATATTTCATAAAGCTATCCTTCTTTATACTTATTTGGTAGGGTTATATTATGAAAATATAACAATGTAATTTTTGATGCTATAATCGCCGCAATAATCAGCGCAAACCAAAATCCTTTCACCCCAAACTCACCATCGAAAGTCAAGAAATAACCACCACATAATCCTATTCCCCATAGGCAACTACCTAGAATAAGAGTTGGTATAAATGTTTTATTAAAACTTCGCAATACGCCACTAACTATTGTATAAATCGCATCAAAAAAATGATAACAAGCAACAAAGCCAATTAATAAGGATGCGACATCACATACAATTTGATCAGTTGTATAAAATGAAGCAATCTGTTTTCTTAGCAAAAAAAGCAATAAACTATATATAAAAGCAATTAAAACCCCTGATTTGATACATGAAAACCCTACTTTTTTTGCTAATTGATTTTCTTTTACCAAATAACTCCCCACAATTACTGAAGAGGCACTACCTATTGACAAAGGGATTAGATAAGAAATGTAAGACACATTCGCAGCGATTTGATGGCTAGCCATTGTAGTCAATCCCAAATTAGCAACCAATAGACCTATAATAGTAAAGGAGCTATAATCTACTAAGAAAGTGAGGCCAATTGGGCCTCCAGTTTTTAATAAAAAAAGTTGTGTCTTAGTTGAAATTTTGAACGAAATTGACAATGGGATTTTCTTTTTAAAAAAGATACAAATAGCTATTATAAGAACTAACCACGACGCACAAACGGTTCCTAATGCGCATCCATTAACTCCCATAGCTGGTATGGAATAGAATCCTAAAACAAAAAGATAAGTAAGTACACCTTTGATCGCAAGTCCGATAAAATTTGTAAACATAATTATTTTAGGCTTATAAATTCCTGAGGCATAGGCAAAAATAATTTTATAAATTAATAACGCAGGAACACCTATAATTAAAATTGTTAAATATTCATTGACTTTAAAAAATGACTGTTCATCTAGATGACTAATGTTAATCAGTGGCTCTGCGTTTAATAATATAAAACAAACAATAATCGAAAGTATTATTGCTAACCAGAATCCTTGCGCAGTTAAATTTTTTACATTTTCAAACCCTCCGTCACTATATTTTTGAGCGTACAGGGGGGGTAATATTAACAAAATTGCAGAAAATCCAATAAAAATAGTAAAAAAAACATTATCCCCAACGCCCACAATAGCAATGTCAAGAGAAGAGAAATGCCCAACAATTATCAAGTCAATAATGGAATAGCTTGTAACAGCCAATTGGCCTATAAATATAGGCCAAGCCTGATTTAATAGTAGCTTTGGTATATTCATCTTATTTTTGTTCATGGAATTAGTGTATGTCATATACTAGAGCCTTTGCTGGACATAAATCATGGCACATTGAGCAACCATCACAATTTTTATCAAAATTATACGGAATACTTTTAAACGAGTTACAAGTAACCATATTTTCACATATATTACATTTAACGCATTTATCCTCTAATAGTGTTGTTTTAACTTGTAAAGTTTCTCTACTTTTTATTTTACCAAAGTGTTCTGGATAATGTTCTAAACTGACTCCGATTAAATCAAGTAATGTATTATATTCATTTTTATCCAAAAATTTATTTAAACTTTCCTTTAACCCATTAATATGTTGAAATCCTTTTTTCATAATTACAGACGTCAAATGAATTGAATTAGCACCAAGCATCAGACATCTAATTATATCTTGCCATTTATCTAATCCACCACCAGCAGATAAAGATAAATTAGTCTTGGAACGTAAGATTTGTGTATAATTAAAGGTAAAAGGCAGTAAGGGCTCTCCTGCAACTACACTATTTGATGCTCCAGTTAACGAATCGTATAGATCTCCATCAAAAATGGGTCTTCCTTTGTTAGAAATATCAATGTATGGTTGGACATTTATAGAGTCAAGATAAATAAGTCCCCCTACATTACAATTAGTTATAATACCATCAATCAAATCATCATCCATTCTAATGTTTAATTTGGGAAATACAGGTATCTTGACTGATCGAGCTAATCGATTTATTATTTCTATCACTCTATAAATGTCCGCATTACACATTTTTTTTAAGTCTAAGTAAAAAAAATCTATTTGTATCCCATCCGCACCAGCTTTTTATTAAAGGCTAATCAGACTGTTAAATATAAAGGGCAGCCCTAAGGCTGCCCTTTTGTTTTATGGTGCCGACAACGAGACTTGAACTCGTACGACCTAGGGTCACCACCCCCTCAAGATGGCGTGTCTACCAATTTCACCATGTCGGCTAGTTAATTAAATTTGTATTATTCAGGTATCACCGGTTTCTTAGCAGGAGCTACCGGAGCACTGGCCGGCTGATTAGCAGCTGGCTGTTGTACTGCCTGTTTCTGATTAACCGTACTGAAATCTAAACCAGTACGTCCATGAGTGGAAATATACCCAAGAGCCAGACAAGTAATAAAAAAGATTGTGGCAGCGATCGCCGTACTGCGACTAAGAAAATTTGCATTACCGGCAGCACCAAATACCCCCTGTGCACTACCAGAGCCAAACGCGGCACCAGCATCGGCACCTTTGCCTTGCTGCATCAGTACCAGCACAATAACAAACAGTGCCGCAAAAATATTTACGATCAAAATAATGGTTTTAAATGCTTCCATGACGTCAACTTTTATAGAGCAGGCACACAAGCGGCCTGAATAATAGCGGCAAAACTATCTGCCTGCAAAGAGGCACCGCCAACTAGAGCACCGTCAACATGCGGCACAGCCAGAATTTCTGCTGCATTTTTGGTGTTGACACTACCGCCATAAAGGACGCGGATTTTAACACCTTCGCCACATAAAGACAAGATTTGCTGATAAATTAACTGATGCATATCTGCAATCTGAGTAGTGGTAGGTATCTTACCAGTACCAATTGCCCATACAGGTTCATAAGCCACTACCACTTCTGAAAGTGATAATTCAGATAATAAAGCCAGCTGTGCTTTCACAATCTCTTTTTCCTGTCCAGCCTCGCGCTGTGCCAGCGTTTCACCAACACATAAAACTGGTAAAATTTTTGCCGCCAGACAGTTATGTAATTTAGCCTGCAAAATCGAATTATCTTCCTGAAAATACTGGCGCCTTTCTGAATGCCCAACCAGAGCAAAGCGTGTGCCTACATCGGCCAGCATTTGCGCATTTACTTCACCCGTATATGCACCATATTCAGCAAAGCGACTGACATCTTCTGCACCGACAGCCAGCGCAAAACTATTGAGTAACTGACAGCTGCTAACAATATAGACATTAGGCACCGCCACACCACAGAATACCTGTTCAGCCATTGCCGAAACAGAAGTCTGTAAAGCCTGCAATAACTGCTGATTGGTCTTAAGGCTGCCATTCATTTTCCAGTTACCGATTACCCATTTTTGTTGCCAGATCATACTGATTCCCCGAATTACCACACAAAACTTGTGAAAAAATTATCTATTAAAGATATAGCACAATAGAGACATTTATAAAAGAACTCAATGTTCAAAGCAGATTGATTACTGAGTTTATTGTAATTTATCAGGCCAGATTTTTCACCAATTTATCTATATTAGCCAATAAAATTAGCCATTTATTATTTTACACTAGTAGCAATTTCAATTCAGAACAGCTATTCAAGTAAAAAGTTATTTACTTACTCAATAACCAAGTTTTAAAAAGATAAAAACAAAAGCGATTTTCTTTCGCTATTTTTCGTAATAATTTCTACCTATCTGGATTTGCGAATACTTTGGACAAAAATCCCAGAATTAAAAAGGATACTTCCCGATGAATTTCTGCTCGTTCACGCCTACCTCCATCCTCACACAAAATGGCATCACCTTTATTTTCTTGTTCTAATAAAGCCTTTGCACCAGATTTACATATCTGTATAAAACTAAAATGCATTGCATCTGCAATTTCGACATAAGTTGAAGTTGGCTTGGCAAGAAATTGTTGAAAATAGCCCGATTCAAGTTTCACATCCGTATCTCCGATATCCACTCCAGCACCGATAATTAAGGAAGGCTTATTCAGCTTTTGTAAACTATTAATAGTAAAACCCCTGGTTAAACCAGCATCTAGGGTTACAAATGCTTTAATACGAGGATCAAGCATTGATTTATTTAACGCAGAACTATTAAGACTAAGCGCGGTATTAAGCTGACATGCTTTTAAATGTGTATGAGTCTGGCAATCCTGTTGAAATTGCTTGGTATCGAATCTGCCTCCAGCAAGAGCAATAACTGTCCAGCCGCCTAAAGAATGTCCTATTGCCGCAATATTATTGACATCAATTATATTGCTCAATGCCTCATCATTAATAACAGCATCAATGGTTTTGCTTAGATCTTGTGCCCGTAGCCATAGTTTAGTAGATTGCTGTCTTGCTGCTGTAGTAACATCAATATCATGATGAGTAGGAGCAGCAACAATATAACCTTGACGACTCAGCTCGGCAGCTAACCAGCTAAGATTTCGCCAACTACCACCGTAACCATGCGATAACACAATTAATGGATATTTATTAGCGGTTACCTTGGGTTCTGCATCTTTTATCACGTTAGAACCGACAAATGCTTGATTATCAGCTATAATTATCGTTGCTGAGTCATTTCTGGCAGGATACCAAATCGCGATTTTTAAGGGATGTAGTGTATCAGTAGGCAAATTAATCTCTTTAAAGCCAACCTTAGCATACGCCATAGATAAGCAAGAAAAAAACAATATTACTCCCTTGAAAAGCTTCACCATCCAATAACTCCTATTAATTATTGATAGCTCAGGAAAAAGCTATCTAAAAAAATAATTTATACTACCCTGCCGTAGCTGATTATCTACCAATAGATCAAAAGAAAAAACTTTAATAAAAATCCTAACGAAGAATTGACGTCAAACAATCGCACTTTTAATTTTAAAAACGTCGTTCTGTTTAAATATAAGCTTACTAATATGGTAATAAAATATCTATCATCTTGGTATAGATGAACCGAGTATATCAAGGCAATAGTATTAAACACAGCTCAGTACTTATCAATGTTTTAACAAAAAGTAATCCATTGAGCATTCGCGAAAATAAAGTATCAATCTCTTACTTATATTTTTATCGTTTTGACTAATCAAAATAATACCTTTTTTGAATTATTCAGACATTTTATTTTTTAGAACATATAGTTAATTGTTTAGAACCTATAAAACAAAGTAATTGCAAAGAGGAATAAATGAAATATCTATTATATAATTTGTTTAATAATCATTTAGATACAATTAGTCTATTGAATATGTTTACAAACATTCATCTCTTTTTCATCTTTAAAAACATAATGACATTTAATAGATTCTTGTAACTTGAATTTACCATTATTTTCGACTGAATATTTACTCCAAGAATTTAGAGTTTGTCCTTCTTCGAGGGAATCATAAATTAATATATAGATATAATTATCAATGAAATAATATTGCGATTTTGCATAGAAGCTTTCCATCTCATATTTATTGGAGTAAATAATTAGTTGGTCAATCACTTTATTGTTTATCTCTGAATAGATTCTAACTTCATCATCTAAGTCTGGATAATTTTGTTCTTTTGTCTTTTTTAGAAATATGTTTATACCATTTATAGGTGTTAAATATATTTTGTCATTTAATTTTATGCTCTCTACAACGTTTTTATAATCAAAAGTTAGTTTAGAAAATATACATTTTTTTCTCTCTTCTTCCCACTCTTCCTCTGTTCCATCATATGGATGAGCAACAGTGCAAGACAAATCTATTTTCCTAGCAAACTCTTTTTTACTTATATATTCATCACCTATATAGCTTTTGGGATTACTGATTGATTCTGCCCCTTCATTATTACCTGTCACTTTTGCATTAATATAACAGGAGAAAAAACAAAATAATATAGTAAATAATTTTTTCATAAATTATAAACCTCGTACTGTACTTGCATTATCATTATCACAATTATCTAAATGAAAATTAGCACTATGGATATAATAGTTTATTTAGTACCTATTAATTGATAAAAATTTGAATTCATTTCTGCAGATCTCTTAATAAAGAGATTTTTCCATTAATTTTCACATGTAAAGTGAAAATAGAATAAAGCTAGTTAAATACTGATTTACTTATTAGCTAACTCAAATTTTCCTGCTTCGGGACTGACTTTATATTTAATCCAAAATAAAAGAATAATAGAGTAACTCACTGCTCACAATAATGAAACAGATATGTAGATAAATAGTAAATGAAATGGGATTAAAGCATTAATCTATAAGTAGGTTGTATTCTTATCTATTCTTTATAATGTCCTAGATACAAATCAAAAGCATAATAGCACTATGGTAAAGATGCAGATAGTCTTATAATTCATGGTTATAATCTTGTATTATTTTTACAATAGTACATTGTTTGATAAATTAATTTACATTTAGCCACACCGGTGGATACAGCAATTCGGAGCAATTATGGATTTTGATATCGCCCGCTACAACATGGTTGAGCAGCAAATCCGTCCCTGGGACGTTTTAGATTTCGATTTACTCGATGTGCTCAGTGACATACCACGTGAACGATTTGTGTTACCACAACATCAGCAACTGGCCTACAGCGATCAATCTTTGCCACTGGCCAATGGTAGCCACATGCTGGAACCTAAGGTTATGGCTCGATTGATTCAAGCGTTGAAACTAAATTTAGCAGATACAGTAGTCGAGATCGGTACTGGTTCTGGCTATGCCACTGCTGTGCTGGCCAAAATGGCTGGTGAGGTTATTACGGTTGATATAGATGCACAACAGCAACACAGTGCTCAAACCATTTTAAATGATTTGGGCTATAGCAACATTAACTATAAAACCTGTGATGGATTAGCCGATACTCTACCCGGTGCTCCTTTTACAGCAATATATGTTGGTGGCGCATTAGCAAGTTTACCCAGCATCCTTCTGGATCAGTTGGCTGACGACGGTCGTATGGTCGCTATTATTGGCGAACATCCTGTGATGAAAGCCATTCTGGTAGAGCGCCAGAATAATCATTTAAAGGAGACGGTCTTATTTGAAACCGTTGCGCCCGCTCTGCATAGTTTGTCCTGTTCCAGCGCAAATGGTTTTAAATTCTAAGCAAGATTGCGAGCACATAGCTATTATGTTATGTGCTGTTTTTTTACGCATATTTTGACTCCTGACAGCATAGGTGACAAAACGCATCTGGACATCATTCAAGCTAAATCACATGCTTAAATGGAGCTATATTTTTAGTGAAAATACATCCTAAACTTTTTCAGCTATTTTCCGATGAAATATACTGTCATTTAACAGGCACTTTATAACAGCAAATTTCTAATTTATACCTAGTGCTATATTTTACAACCCATTATTATCTATAATAAAAATCAGCATCATATTTTTAATCAATTCTTAATTTGTAACTGAAAATATTCAGCTTTATTCAAAATCATTGATAAAAAATAATTACATCTTTTTTGCAATTATTTTTTGTGTTTCATTTCTTCCATTTATTTTCTTTGCCCAGCTTAGCATATAACTCAGATAGCAATTGAATAATTTAACTTTAAATCTAGCAAATTTATCTTGCCAATCAAATAATATTTACTTTAATATCAAAATATTATAAAAATATTTGATTAATATTATGGGCTAATTAATTCAGGAGGAAGAATATGCCTTACCAGACTCGCGATGATCTGCCTGCTTCAGTACGCCATGTATTACCCGAACACGCTCAGGATATATTTAAAGATGCCTTTAATAATGCCATCAAAGAATATCAAAATCCAAATAAAAGACGTGATAACAGCAATCCTGAAACCATTGCTTTTAAAGTAGCGTGGGCTGCTGTAGAGAAGGTATACCATAAAGGAACAGATGGTCACTGGGAGCGGAAATAAAATTAATAATCCTATCTTTCAATATATTGATAACTATTCTGATAACTTGTCGGCAGAACAATGTGACTAATATATTTTGGTTTATACAGTTAAATTGTGAATTTTTATTTGCAATGGCTATAATTGATGCCTGCAACCATAATTAAAGTTGTTGTGCCTTAGTTTCAAATATATTTTATTTACTTTCAAACAATATTTTTTCAATGTCTATCCAAGAGCTCAGTCCCATGCAATTACAATGCTGGGGTAAAGAAAACAAGGAATTTATTCTGCTGGATGTACGTGAAGATGATGAAGTTAAATTTTCTTCTTTGTCTTATCATTTACATATTCCAATGAATATGATTCCGATTCGCCAAAATGAAATACCGGATGATAAGCCTATTGTTATATATTGCCACCACGGAGTCCGCAGTATGCAGGTAGCACTGTATCTACAGGCAGCCGGATTTGAAGATTTATATAATTTAACTGGTGGTATTGATGCATGGTCGTTGGTTATAGATCCATCCATGCCCAGATACTGACTGTAAGTTGTAATTGTTTAAATGTATGAAATTCTATATTAGATAATCGCTGACGCGAATATTTTTATTAAACTGATATTTGTGAATATTTACTGATAATAAACATAATAGTTTAGCTATTTGCGTTGCGCTATCTATATATAGATAAATATCATGCTCGGAACTAATAAAAAGGGTGATTTATCAATTGTATGATATTGTTTTTAGATTTGATTATTCTAAAATCAATTCTAATTCGACTTTGATCAACAGATAAAGATAGGACTTCATCGGTGCTTAATTGTATGTTGTAATAATTGAAACCTAAGCACCCAAATGTTTGTTTTACCGATAATTTTCTGACAAATAAGAGAAAACAAAATTTGCTATTCTAAAAATTTTGAGGTATGCAGCATAACTGAAAACCCCTGAATATTCCTATGGTGCACCCAACAGGGATCGAACCTGTGACCTCCGGCTTCGGAAACCGACACTCTTCCAACTGAGCTATGGGTGCAAATTGAAAATAGGAAGTGAGTTTAGCGGAATTTAAGCTATTTGGCAAAATATGATTAATAAAAATCGCACTTATTTTAACAGCATAAAAAAATAATCATTACTAATTATTTATAATTATTAACATTAACTAATAAATTGACTGTTATCTCTCATTTTTTTGTTGCTGAAACGACTATTCAGATTGGCTCGAAGACAAATACTATGCTATGTTTAATAGCTTAATTTGTTTAAACAATGTCTTACAATACAGAGACATACAACCGTATTATCCGCTGAGCAGGCCCTTTCAATTATGGATTTTAATCGCAGTCGTTTTATCCGTTCATTACCTGCATCTATACCGCTTGATATTATTGGCGATGTACATGGTGAATGGGAGCCGTTACAACAATTACTACATTTTCTTGGCTATGATGAACGTGGTCGCCATCCACGTGGACGTAAACTGGTATTTGTTGGCGATCTGTGTGATCGTGGTCCAGATAGTCCGGCTGTACTCGACTGGGCGATAGAGATGATGGCCAATGATCAAGCCTATGCCGTGATCGGTAACCATGAACTCAATTTATTGGTAAATGACCCTAAAGACGGTTCTGGCTGGTATTTTCCCGATCGCTCACAAGATGAGACTCGATATGCACCGTGGCAGCATTACGCCGATCACAAGCGCCAACAATTGAAAGAAACCCTGGCGCAATGGCCATTGATTCTACAACGCGATGATTTGCGTATCGTCCATGCTGCTTGGTTACCTGACTGTATTGATAAACTCAGTGAATGTGCGTTTTCTTCTCTGGCAGAAATGAACCAATACTGGGAAGAACGATTTCATGACGACTTCAGACAAACTGCATGGTATGACGTCTATAAACAGGAAACTGAAAATTTAGGGATTAGTCTTGAAGATGAACACTATGCAATGTCATTTCAGCCCGGCATTGCCCATTATGACTTACTGCGTAGTTGCCACAACCCTGTGCGCGCCCTGACCAGCGGTATTCAGGCTGTTACTAAAACACCTTTTTATATTAATGGTCGCTGGCGCTTTACCGTTCGCAAACCGTGGTGGCAACAATACACAGATCAGGTTGCTGTCATTATTGGTCACTATTGGCGTAACTGGTATTCAGAAGGTGTTGCCGAACATCGCAAAAATTTATTTCAGGAACCACCTACGCAATGGTTGGGTTCGCAGCAACAAGTTTTTTGTATTGATTATTCGGTTGGTGCGCGCTGGCGCGAACGTCAACAATCTATTCTACCTACACAAACTCGCTTACATCTAGCGGCTTTGCGCTGGCCGGAAAAAGTGATTGTTCTAGATAATGGTACCCATTATCTAAGTGAGAAAAAACATTGAATTATCGCGCCGATCAACCAGACAGTTTGTTATAATGATTATTCCTTTACATTACAATTTGATATGTCATATGGCTTTATCTTTTGCAAACAAACATTTAAGCCAGGCCTGAAAACCTTTTCAATAAGTATAGAACACGACAGAAACCATGATAAATTTTTATAGCAAGTGGTTCTGCAAGCAAAATTTTATGTGTTTTTAGCAATAATGGTAAGTATGGAGACATAACAAAGCTTATGATATTGATAACAGAATGACAGACGCCAACCTTTCTTCTAATCAAGTTAAACGCCATCTGAAAACTCGCCACCTGTCAATGATTGCTATTGGTGGCAGTATTGGCACCGGATTGTTTATGGCCAGTGGTAGTGCTATCCATGACGCGGGGCCAGGCGGAGCCTTACTGGCTTATATAGCCATTGGTGTAATGGTTTATTTTCTGATGACCTCTCTGGGTGAGATGGCCACATACCTGCCTACTTCCGGATCATTTTCCACTTATGCTGCTCGTTTTGTAGATCCTTCCTTGGGCTTCGCGCTCGGCTGGAATTATTGGTTTAACTGGGTGATTACTGTTGCGGCAGATATTTCAATTTCTGCATTAGTGATTACCTACTGGGAACCTTTACGCTTCATGCCGCCATGGTGCTGGAGCCTGTTATTTTTTACCTTAATATTCCTGTTAAATATTCTGTCTGTCCGCGTGTATGGCGAATCTGAATACTGGTTTGCGCTGATTAAAGTGGTCACTGTGATTGTCTTTCTTGGTATTGGCGTGCTGACTATTTTCGGTATTCTTGGTGGTCAGTATGTCGGACTGAGTAATTTTACTATTGGCGATGCACCCATTCTCGGCACGGGCTGGTCGGGGAAATTCTTCACTGTACTGGGTGTATTTCTGATTGCTGGTTTTTCTTTTCAGGGTACTGAACTGATCGGCATCACAGCCGGCGAATCAGAAGATCCGCAAACAAGCATTCCTAAAGCGGTTAAACAGGTTTTCTGGCGTATTCTGATATTTTATATTCTGGCCATGCTGGTAATCGGTCTTCTTATTCCTTACAACAGTAATGCACTATTAGGTGCAGATGTCGATCAGATAGCTAAATCGCCTTTTACATTGGTGTTTGAACGTGCCGGACTGGCTTTTGCTGCTGCTATTATGAACACCGTAATTTTAACGTCAATTCTTTCCGCCGGTAATTCAGGCTTATATGCCTCTACCCGTATGTTGTATGCTATGGGCAAAACTGGCATGGCACATAACTCTTTTGGCAAAGTCAATAAGCAGGGTGTACCTGTGCTAGCACTTATGGCTACTGCGGTCGTTGTGTTAGCTATTTTTCTGCTTGAAAGCATTGATGAAGGTGCCTATGAATACGTCGTGGCAGCATCTGGCCTGACCGGATTTATTGCGTGGCTCGGTATTGCCATCAGCCATTACCGTTTTCGACGTGCTTTTGTCCATCAGGGTCGTGACATCAACACTTTAGCTTATCGGGCAAAATGGTTTCCCTTTGGCCCTATATTGGCACTTGGCCTGTGTATACTGGTAATTATTGGTCAGGATAGTGATTTATTATTACATGGCGATTTCAAATGGCAGCGTTTCGCTATTACTTATATGGGTTTGCCTGTCTTTGCGGCATTTTACCTGTATCATAAAATTCGCTATCGCACTCATAAAGTCCCATTAGATCAGGTTGATCTCAGCCAACAGCTGGATTAACCAACGATTATTCACTGGCGTCAGGCAGCCGTATCTGGCTGCCTGACGCTTTTTCCGTTAATATTAGCGGATTAATTTTAATAGTAATCACATGCTCACCTATACTCCACACAAAATCAGTACGCAGACTGTGAATAATAAACGTTCATGGCTGTTTATACTGCTTGTCTTTGTCTGGTTGTGGCCGGGTGTGTTTCATCATGATTTATGGACACCGGGTGAACCATATCTGTTCGAAACCATCAAACAATGGCATAGCCGCCAATGGGCTGTTCCCGGCTTTTTTAATACTATCAACTGGGAGGCTTCCCCTTTATATATCTGGCTGGCTGCCTTATGCGAACATGTACTTAGTCCGCGCTGGATGGACAGTTATGAAGCGATCCGATTCACCAATGCTATTCTGATTACCCTTGCTTTCAGTTTTATCGGTGGTTCTGCCCGTCAGTTTCTCGGTCGTGGTAACGGTCGCATAGTAGTACTGATCTTACTGGGTTGCCCTGGCTTATTAATGCCAGCCCATTTCATTAATGACAGTATTATCATATTTCTCGGTGCCACCATGTGCTGGTACGGTTTTTCATTGGCTCAGCGTCGCGTTATGATGTCCAGCCTGATGCTCGGTGGTGGCTGGGTGGTGCTGGCACTGTCAGGCAGTTTATTCTGGTCATTATTATTAATGCTCTTGGCCATCAGTTTGCTATTGCACCCTCTGTGGCGATACCGTCGTTACTATTTGGTATTAGCTATTTCTCTATTGTGGGCCTGGCCGTTGATCCTGATCTGGCCAGTGGCTTTGCATCAAAGCAGCGCTCCTGCATTTCATCAGTGGTGGCAATACCATGCTTTATATCCATTTGGCGGCCTCAAACAATTAAATATCCATTTCTCTCTGGGCTATTACCTGAAAAATCTTATCTGGTTTGCTTTTCCTGCTTGGCCTTTAGCCATTTGGACCGCCACTCGCTGCAAGTTAAAAACCCAATCATGGGGCATATTAGCAACTTTGTGGTTAATCCTGAGCTTAGTGATATTTTCCATCATGCCAGCAGAAAGTCAAAATCTGCTCATTTTTGTTTTGCCACCATTAGCCCTGACCGGTGCAGCGCAACTAAACGCATTACGCACTGGCGCAGTTGCTTTTCTAAACTGGTTTGGCATTATGTCCTTTGGTTTTCTGGCTATTTTTCTCTGGCTAGGTTTTGCTGCGATGAACTTTGGCTGGCCAGCCAAACTGGCAGAGCGGGCAACTTACTTTAGTCCTTACTACCATTACGATGTAGATTGTTTCCCCTTAATCGTCGCCAGTGTGCTGACACCGTTATGGCTATGGGCAATCACCCGCAAACACATCCGCGGTCGTCAGGCTGTGACCAACTGGGCTGCAGGAGTACTATTAGTCTGGGCCTTATTATTGACCTTATTTTTACCATGGCTGGATGCCGCTAAATCAGCACGTCCTGTTGTTTTACAAATGCAAAACAGCTTAACTACTGAATTAACACAGGCGCTGCGTGAAGGCAAAGAGTGTATCAGTGTTCGGGCAGATAATTTCAGTACACGTATAATCTGGGAGGAATACAGCTGGATTAAACTATTACCTGATAATAAACTTTGTCAGTATCGGTTGGTAACACATAATCTGAAAGCGAAAGTACCGGAAAACTGGGTAGAAATCTGGGCTGGCGCACGCCCACGTGAAAAAAACAATATTATTGCCTTATGGCAAAAGGTGACAACAAGCACGGAGCAGCAACCATGACCGTCATTCAACAGCAAAACTCTGCGCAACAATGTACTACTGCTAATGTTGACAGTGAAGAAATTGATAAATTCAGTCAGTTAGCTCACAAATGGTGGGACAAAGACAGTGAATTCAAACCATTGCATGATATTAACCCACTGCGACTGGATTTTATCGACAACTATGTGCATCTTAAAAACAAAAAAATACTGGATGTTGGTTGTGGTGGTGGCATTCTGACCGAAGCCATGGCCAAAGTCGGTGCAGAAAGTGTAACGGGCATAGATTTAGCCAAAAAATCACTGAAAATTGCTCAGCTACACGCCTTACAGGAACAGCTTAATAATGTCTCTTATCGTCTGATCAGTGCTGAAGATCTGGCTACTGAAATGCCTGCTTCATTTGATGCCATCAGTTGTATGGAAATGCTTGAACACGTACCTAATCCGGGCAGTATTGTGCAGGCATGTGCTCAATTAGTAAAACCAGGTGGCATAGTTTGTTTTTCAACCATCAATCGTAATCCGAAGTCTTATTTTCAAGCCATTATTGCTGCTGAATACATGCTGAAACTTACCCCTCGTGGCACTCATGATTTCCGTAAATTTATTACACCGGCAGAACTGGCACGCCTGTGCCGAAATGCCGGGCTGGAGTGGCTGGGAAGCAGTGGTTTTACTTATAATCCTTTCAGCAAACGTTATCACCTGACAGATTGTCTGGATGTCAATTACATGATTGCCTGTCATCGACCACTTGCCTAAGATAGCAATGAAAAAAGCCGGCTGTATTTAGCCGGCTTTCATATTAATATATTCAGCACAGATAGCGACAGATTAATGCTCAACAATAGATTTCATCAGTGGAATCGTTGACCAGTCAATACTGTCCAATAAATTTTTGACAATCAAACCTAATTCAGTATCCCCTTCAATTTTTAATTTTCGGTTAAAAAATAAAGTATCTGGATCTTCCTGTCGCAGCAGCATCTTCATAAAATCAACCATATTAGCGCCGAAGTACAGATCTACCGGAACAGTATTATTAGCCAGAATAAATTTATTTTCATCAGCAGTAAAATACAAATTTAATCCCAGATCCTCAACCACAATTTGAAAGTTTCGTCCGGCAAGCAACGACATATCAGCCTGCAAAATCTGCTTTTTTAATAATTGATTAAGCGTCTGTACCAATACCCATGCTGGTGGTTTGCTGGGTAATACTGATACCAGCTTTTTCACAAAATTGGGCATCATAATATCAGGAACCTGCACAACTTACCTCCTCATCATATTTAATCCCTGCTTTACCTTGCCAATAACCATCAACCAGATTAACTCCAGCCAATGGACGTAATGCCTGCACAGCAGACACAATATCCAGC
Organism: uncultured Neisseriaceae bacterium; assembly: GCA_946481965.1. Lineage (GTDB taxonomy): Bacteria > Pseudomonadota > Gammaproteobacteria > Burkholderiales > Neisseriaceae > Snodgrassella. Next base: position 20,719 of record CAMLPN010000034.1, read on the forward strand.
TCGCCATCAATGACCTGACGATGAATCTGAATAATCTCGGTCATATTTTGTTGTTGTGGCGATAGCCTAAATGCAGTCACACCTAAGTTGACCATTTGTGAATAATAGCTAATCAGACTGCAACAGCCTGCAGACATAGTCTGAATACCATTAATCGTTAAAAAAGACTGCTGCTCCCGTGTTGACAACGCTAGCCCATCTCCATGTTGCAGGCATTTAAATTCACAACTATCTTTTTTCAAATTGTAATGACGTGCGGTAAAACAACGTGAAGAATAAGCCAATGGCAATTTACCCCAGCCCAGAATCTCACACGGAACATCAGGCAGTGATGACATGATATGACCTAGCTTATCGGCAGCTAATTCAACCGAAGCCACCCAGCGAACAGCGCCAAGAGAGTGCATTAAAGCCAAAGTATCTTCATTGTAGATATTCAGAGACTGACCAGCGATAAACAGTAAACCCTTAGCATGCAGTAATTTTACCGCGCCCAGATCATTTGCCTCAATAATAAAATCATCCTGCTCAGTTAGCTTACGCAAACGTTTAAGGTCTGATTCGCTTTCCATCAGCACCTGTGAGGACAGAATAATTTTTTTGCCACTTGTAGCAAGATCATGGGCCAGATCAATCCAGTCAGCTACTCTAAGCTCCTGACGCCGCGAACAAACTGTCTCACCCAGATAAATCATTTCCAGCGGCTGCAAAGCCATTTGCTGATAAAAATCTAAAATGGTCTCTTTCGACCAGAAAAAAAGAATCGGACCCAACGTAAGATCCAGTTTTCGTTGTTGCATATCAGTTCTCTGTTATTTCCAGGGTCGACTGTAAGCGCCCAAAGTCACTTGTTGTCCTTCAGATACTTTTGCCAGCGCTTGTTGCCACTGTGTACTGACCGCAAATTTTTCCGGTTGCTGGCAAGCCAGATCAATTGCCTGACGCAGTACCTTGGTAACCTGTGCGGTATAGGCCGGACTACGCTGCCGACCTTCAACCTTGATGGCAGCAACATTCATCGCCAGCAACTGTGGCAGAATCTCAATTACATTCAAACTGGTTGGTTCTTCCAAGGCATAATATACCTCATCAGCAACTTGGAATCGCCCTTTGCACAAAGTCGGATAACCTGCCGGTTCGCCAACCTGATACTGATCAATTAAAATATTATTTAGACGCGCATCCATACCCTTAGCATGCTGTTCCCAGCGTACGTATTTAGCCGGAGAACATACCCCAAAAGTATTTGGTGATTCACCTGTAACATAGCTGGACAGCAAGCAACGACCTTCCACCATGACACATAAACTGCCAAAACCAAAAACCTCAATTTCTACAGTAGTATGCTTAATCACTTGCTCTACTTGTGCCAAGGTCAATACTCGTGGCAATACAACCCGTTTGATACCAAACAGTTCTTGCGCCAGATTGATGGCTTCATAATTTGTTGCCGATCCCTGCACTGACATATGCAGCGCCAAATCAGGGTGTACCTTGCGTGCATAAGCCAGCATACCCAGATCAGCCAGAATTACCGCATCTACGCCCAGCTCAGCAGCAGTATCAATTGCCTGTCGCCATTTAGCAACTTGTCCAGCTTGTGCATAAGTATTAATAGCCATTAACACTTTACGACCACGCTGATGCGCATATGCAATTCCATCGCGTGCAGACTTAGCATCAAAATTCAGACCGGCGAAATTACGTGCATTAGTGGCATCTTTCAGCCCCATATAGACTGTATCTGCACCATGATCAATTGCCATTTTCAATGCTGGCAGATTTCCTGCCGGACAGACAAGTTCTGGTACCCTACTAACCATATTTTTCTACCAACCTCAACTAAATATCCTGATAACCACTGCCTGACCTAAACCCAAACAATGGAAACAAATCCTATTTTGCCACTTCTTTAATCTGATCTTATCAGATCAGATTAAAGCACCAGCTTACATTGCAACTATTGACTAAAAACAACAACAAATCAGATAAAAGAGACTTTTAATATATTTTTAATTAAAACAACAAAAAAATACTAAAATAGAGTCTGATTAAACATCCAATAAATATATTATTTTTATTGTTATCAAATATCTGTAACAAGCGATTCATATCAATCACAATGACTATGCAAATTGGTATTGTCGCTACACCATTAAATATCGCCATTTATCACACTCTAAATAATAGTAATCAAAGCAGTTGACCTCACCATTAAATTAAAAAAGCAATCATAACTCCGTCAATGAATTTGAATTCTAGTAAACATAAAAAAATCTATACAATAATCACAATGTAACTATCCCCTAAAATAGTACAGCAAGAAAGTAGAAAATTCTCTATGATA
>CAMLPN010000035.1 GCA_946481965.1 uncultured Neisseriaceae bacterium
AATGGGAGTATGAATAAATGCTGTATTTTTTGATTCTTTTGGTGGTGATTATATCAGTGGGAAGTGTAGCCGGCTTTATCATATATCTGCTCGTTAAAGATTATAAGCAAGAAAAAAAATTTAAAGACGATGGTTACTTAGATTAATCTTTATGGCGAGAACAAATATTTTAAAAATTAAATATATTCAATTATTTAAACAAATATATACATACTAAACTATTTGACCCAATAAATCATTCAAAGACTATTTGGATACCGCATGCTATCAAAATATTGATAAAATTAACCCAAAACCCAAAGATTTTTTTCAATCCATTCAGTTGTTGATAGTAATTTTATATTTACCTAAGCCTAAATAACAAATTTTAAAAATCTTATTTTCATATCATTAAAGAGGTAATTTAAAAAAAATTTTACCAGCTATGTTATCTACCAATATTCATTTTTCTCAGTACATCAATATCTATCAGATATAAAAAATATTCTGTATTGGTGTTTTTGAAATAGCTGGCTATACATATTGTGCCAATCAAAGGAAAATAATATTAATTATATAATTGTTTTTGCATTATTAAAGTTTGGTTTAAATAACTAGACAGAGTATTGTTGTAATTGTTTCAGCACTTGACGACTTGAAATACCATCCGGCAAACGAAAATCGAGTAACATCCTCGTTAGTTTAATTGCTTCTGTATGCCATTGGGGTGATTCTGCGAGAGTTTGAGTATTTAGTGCAACTAAGGTATAACCATGAACAATTACTCCAAGCTGAGAATTATCTTGCCGGCATTCTGCCAGCAATACTGGTGCGTGTTCCGGTCCCAACCAATAGCGTTGTTGCGCAATAATTTTTCGTCCAAATTCATCTTTACTGATATCAGGTGCTAAACCTAAGATACGCAATAATTTCCACTCAAAATATCGCAATACAGCCAATCCGGCTCCTACCGCTAGACTTTTTTGTACTGAAAACAATGCCTCATATACTTCTGGCATTTTATCTTCCCGTGCAGTTAATTTTTGGACCAATTCATTCACATATAAAGCACTAAATAAAGTCTGATTCTGCGGTTGACGCCAACCACCTATCCACTCAGCCCGGTGAAGTGTTTTTAATTCATTGGCACCATACCAGGATAGACTTAGCGGTATAAAAGGGACCAATATTCCTCGTAGTTCACTTTGACGACGGCGTGCGCTGCGAGCAAGCATAATAACTTTACCGTAATCGCGTGAAAAAATTTCGATCTGCAGACTGCTTTCACTCCAGGGTTTGGAGGTCAACAAAAATGCTGGCTGATGATTGATTCGATTATTTGACATGATGCTGTTTTAATTTCTGCTAAGTCGGCACTATTATAGCTGTTAATGTCAGGATAATTGACCCTTCAAACGAAAAAGCGGATAATTTTAAAAAATATTAAATATTTATTTTCAGGCAGCCGTTTATGTGTTAAGTGGCTGCCTGAAAGCATTGAATCGTTTAAGAAAGTTAGTACACAAATGAAAGCACCGGAATTATTATTGCCTGCGGGCGGACTTGAGCGCATGCGTACTGCCTTTGATTATGGCGCAGATGCCGTTTACGCTGGTACGCCACGTTACTCATTGCGTGCTCGCAATAATGAATTCGCTTATTTACCTGTACTGGAACAGGGAATTAGCGAAGCTCATGCTCGAGGCAAAAAATTTTTTCTGGCTAGCAATATTTTACCGCACAATGCCAAACTAAAAACCTATCTGGCCGATATGGAACCAATTATTGCAATGCGCCCCGATGCGCTGATTATGGCCGATCCAGGACTGATTATGAAAGTGCGGGAAAAATGGCCAGAAATACCAATTCATTTATCAGTTCAGGCGAATACTACGAATGTATGGGGCGTTCAGTTCTGGCAAAGAATTGGTATTGAGCGCATTATTTTATCGCGTGAACTCAGTATTAATGAAATTGCAGAAATTCGCCAACAATGTCCGGATATCGAACTTGAAGTTTTTGTCCACGGAGCTTTATGTATCGCTTATTCTGGTCGTTGTCTGCTCTCAGGCTATTTTAATCATCGTGATCCCAATCAGGGCACATGTACTAATGCCTGTCGCTGGGATTATAAAGTTCACCATACTACTAATAGTGATAGTGGTGATGTAAGTGTTTTGACAGATTTTAATTTTGAACAGGCCAAACTGCAAGCCAATGAAGAGGCGTTCACAGGTCTGAATGGTCAACAGCGCCACCCATTGGCCAACAAAGTATATTTGATTGAAGAAGCTAACCGACCAGGGGATATGATGCCCATTATGGAAGATGAGCATGGCACCTATATTATGAATTCTAAAGATCTTCGCGCAGTCGAGCAAATCGCCAAATTAACAGCTATTGGTGTGGATTCATTGAAAGTGGAAGGTCGTACTAAATCAGTTTATTACGTTGCCCGAGCTGCTCAGGTATACAGACGAGCTATTGATGATGCGGTGGCTGGAAAACCATTTGATTATTCTTTACTGGCAGAATTGGAAGGCTTAGCTAATCGTGGCTATACAACAGGCTTTCTGGAACGTCATCAGACACAGGAATATCAGAATTATCTATCTGGTCATTCTTTGTCAAAACAAAGTCAATATGTTGGTAAGGTAATCGCAGTTGATGAAGCTGGCTGGGCCACTATAGAAGTAAAAAATAAGTTTTCTATTGGTGATCAACTTGAAATCATACATCCTAGCGGTAACCAGACCATTACTCTGGAGAGTATGACCCGCAAGGGCTATCCTGTGAATGTTGCCTCCGGCAATGGCATTGAAGTCAAGATTCCACAGATGTTAGGTAAAGATCAAGCTTTAATCGCCCGCATAATTTCGCAATCAGAATCTGTATCATAATAAAAACGCCATAAATTGTTATGGCGTTTTTATTTATAAACCTACTCTGACAACCAACTGTGTAAATGTTTTTCTATTAAAGGTACCAAGACAGCTACCCATTCATGTTCTTCATTCATACAGGGAATGTAATTAAAATCCTCCCCACCCTGAGCCAAAAAATCTGATCGCCCGCGAATATTGATTTCTTCCAAAGTTTCCAGACAATCAGTAACAAATCCGGGACAAACCACATCTAATTTACGAATACCTGCTTTTGGCAACTGCATAAATAAATCTTGAGTATTGGGTCCTACCCAGGGTGCATAACCAAAACGACTCTGAAAAGCCAAGCGATATTCATCTTTTGCTAATTTTAATTCTTCAACCAGTAATTGCACTGTAGAAGTACATTGCTGAACATAGCTATCTCCAGCTGTATGATGTACCTGTGGGATGCCATGAAAACTAAAGATTAAGCACTGACCACGATTATGTTTTTGCCAATAGTTTTGGATATGCTGTGCTAATATTTTTATATAATTTTCATTATCAAAAAAACTAGTAATGCTGTGCACAGCCATTTGGGTGCGTTGCTTTAAAAGTACGCGCCACACTTGATCCAGTGCTGCCCCACTACTTGAAGCTGCATATTGCGGATACAATGGTAAGACTAATAGTCGCTGCACACCCTGCTCTTTCATTTGTTGTAAAACCAGACGGACACTTGGTTCACCATAAGTCATGGCAAATTGAGTCACAATGCCATCAGGCAGCGATTTTGCCAAAGCTGATGTTAATTTTTGGGTACCAATAAGTAGCGGTGAACCCGATTCTTGCCAAATAGTGCTATAAGCATGTGCACTCTTAGCACTACGTATTGGTAATACAATACCCCGTAAGATGGTTTGCCATAACCATCGCGGTAATTCTACTACCCTCTGATCTGATAAAAATTCTCGTAAATAAGCTCTGACCGCTTGCGGTTTTGGAGCAGAAGGCGTACCCAGATTAAGTAATAACACACCGGTAGAAGTGAGCGGAACTTGCGGTTCAGGATAGAACAATTTAGGCATGATATTGTCTCAAATAAGGGTTTTAAAATTGGAATTAATTTTCTATTTTAAAATCAAAATTGTTATTATCGCTATATTGTGAATATGTTTTAAGTAAAAATAAGATAGCTGTACACATCAACTGATTAGCTATCTATAAATATAAAAATATTGATCATAAATTTATCTTGATTTCATAAACAGCTTTAGAGCCGACGAACCAATATGCGAAATCGATTCGTCAGCTAATACACCTTCTCTTTTCTGAATTTTTAGCTTACATCTATAGTAAAAACAACAGCATAAATATGCTGTCAATCAACACTAACATTGTTGTTGTTAGGCTTATTCATTGTATTAAGCTGATTATCATTATTAATAACATTGAGCGGTACAGCACCTACGTCAAGTGATTTAATTTTAATGACTGTCTCAACATCTGTCACCCCAGTTACAATAAATGGTCTTGTAGCAACATCCTCAAGATAAATTTTAACTTAACACATTAATTGTCTAGATTCAGTATCACCAGTTTAAATTTGAGAAATAGTATAGGCGATATAACTTAGCTGAACCTAAGGGGCACAGTTAAATTTTCTTGCGTTTGAAAACTAAAGCCGAATCGTAGCGCACTGCAGCCATTTATTAAATCGAATCAGTGCTATCTAGCTCTCTCTTCCCAAAATGAACTTCATAAGGCACTGCGATCTAAAGTCTCCCATCAAAAGCCACTTAACAATTTAACAATAATTGCATCAAATTTTGTTGAGCATATGCTACACTATGTTCAATTTCATGGTATAAAGTAGAATCAAATAAATTTTTATTCCGACATAGTACAACACATTGGCACCTGCTTAAATATACGGACTAGCTGATCATATGTTGATACAAGATAATAAAAATTTAAAGATTCGCTAACTGATAAAAACGGTTTTATTAATACAATTTACTCCCTATTAATTAAAAATCTTTATAATGTCGTTTTTCTGGGCACATATTTATTTTTGTAATATCTATATGTGCCTCACTACAATTCTCCATTTGTTAAAACTTTATGGTTTCTGACACATCTTCTTTGCGTTCGCCTCTGCTCATGCGAGTTAACTATGCATTTGCAGCTTTATTAATTGGAACTATCGCCTATTTTATTTACTGGGGACTAGGCTACACTAATCATCATTCACCTTTGGTATTTATTATTGCCACCCTGTTTGGTGCATTCATGGCATTTAACATTGGTGGAAATGATGTCGCCAATTCATTTGGCACCAGTGTTGGCGCGGGAACACTTACTATTCCTCAGGCTTTAGGTATAGCGGCTGTTTTTGAAGTATCAGGAGCAGTCATTGCCGGCGGGGAAGTTACTAAGACTATACGTAACGGTATTATAGATCTTAGCGTAATGCATTTAACCGCATCACAATGTATTAATGTCATGCTGGCAGCATTGCTCGCCTCTGCTGTATGGTTATTAATTGCATCGAAAAAAGGTTTACCTGTTTCTACCACTCACTCACTAATAGGTGGATTAGTTGGTGCCGGTTTATGTCTGGGCTTTATGGTAACCGGTAATGCCAGTGCATTTAATTTAGTTCAATGGGAGAAAATGGGTGAAATAGGATTATCTTGGATTGTCTCTCCATTGCTAGGTGGCACGCTATCATTCATTATGTTTAGTCAAATTAAAAAACGAGTACTGGACTACAATGATCGTGTCAACATTGCCTTAAAAGAAATCAAGCAAGAGAAAAAAGCCTACAAGGAAAGGCATAAAACTTGGTTTGAGGGACTAAATGAGGCAGATAAAATAACGGTTTCATCCGCTATTGCTCGTGACGCAGAAATATATAATGATCCCGACTACAATATAGAAGATCTTGAATCTGATTTTTATCGCGGTCTCGTTGATATAGAGCGACGGAAAAGCAATATTGATACTTTTCAGGCCTTACACAATTGGGTACCCCTTATTTCTGCCTGTGGCAGTATGATGATCGTAGCCATGCTTTTATTTAAAGGCTTAAGTAATCTACATTTGGGTTTTTCAGCAGTGACTAATTTTATGCTGATTATCATGATCGGTGCATTAGTGTGGATGGCAACATTCATTTATGCCAAAACCCTAAAACGCAAAGATTTGAGTAAATCAACATTTTTAATGTTTAGCTGGATGCAGGTATTCACTGCAGCTGGTTTTGCTTTTAGTCATGGTGCTAATGATATTTCTAATGCTGTGGGACCTTTTGCAGCGATCATGGATATTATTCGTAGCGGAGATATCAGAGTCAATGCCAGTGCACAAATTCCAGCTCCAGTAATGGTTACTTTTGGAGTTGCTCTGATAGTAGGATTATGGTTTATTGGTAAAGAAGTGATTCAAACAGTCGGGACCAATCTGGCTAAAATGCATCCTGCGTCTGGATTCACCGCAGAACTATCCTCTGCCACCATCGTTATGTTTGCAACCTTAATGGGTTTACCTGTATCAAGCACCCATATTTTAGTTGGTGCTGTACTGGGTATAGGTTTAGTGAATCGTGATGCCAATTGGAAACTGATGAAACCTATTATATTGGCTTGGGTAATCACCTTACCATCAGCTGGTCTTTTATCGATTTTAACCTTCTTAGGTCTAAATTGCATATTTTAGAATTCATATTTGATAACGGATAGATTATAAATCTATCCGTTTTTTCAATCTTTTTTGATTAATAAAATGATTTCTTTAATCTAAGTGCTTTATACAAAGTGATATTTAATTATACAAAATGTATATATAAAATAATTACGTTTATCTGCTAAAAATGAAAAACTAATTATCAGATCTAAATCAATTTTCTGATTTAATATTCGAATAAATTTTTAACTCCGTTTAAACTAGAATTAATAGTTTGAAAATACACCAGACTTTGGCATTTTCGTTTAATGAACAATCTTTAAAATTATCGATAAGAAAAAACATATTTGAGCTATTTAATTAAAAAGCTTTCAGCTAAAATAACTTATTTGCTCATAGTCGCATTGATCATCATGACTATTAACAACTTATTGAAAAAATTCTATATTGATCCATTCTTAATTGCTATGCTTATTGTTGTGGGCACAGCAACCCTTTTTCCCTGTCAGGGAAGCACTAAAACATTTTTCAGTTATCTGACTACTGGTGCCATTGCATTATTATTTTTTATGCATGGCGCTAAACTATCACGGCAGGCCATAGCAGAAGGCATTAGACATTGGCGTCTGCATTTAGTGGTATTTTGCAGTACATTTATATTATTTCCCTTAATCGGTTTAAGTTTACAGCTTTTTACTCCTAAATGGATAAGCCCTGAGATTTACCTTGGATTTCTGTATTTATGTACATTACCGGCTACTGTTCAGTCTGCAATTGCTTTTACCTCTGTTGCTGGTGGTAATGTGGCTGCTGCAGTTTGCAGTGCATCTGCTTCCAGTATCCTAGGGGTTTTCTTGTCACCTGTGTTAGTCGGTTTGCTCATGCCTACCAATGGTCAGCATGTTGATACTTCTGCCGCGATTATTTCTATCCTATTACAACTGATGTTACCGTTTATAGTAGGACATTTATGTCGTCCGCTGTTAGCAGGCTGGATTTACAAACACAGAGCATGGATAAATCGTACCGATCGCACGTCGATTTTACTTGTTGTTTACGTTGCGTTTAGTGATGCAATTGTTGAGGGTCTATGGCACAGAATGAATCTTGGTTCAATCGTTACCATTGTGCTTATTAGTCTTATTATTTTGTTTATGGTCATTGTGATTAATACTGTTAGTGCGCGTGTATTTGGATTCAATAAGGCTGATGAAATTACTATTGTATTTTGTGGATCTAAAAAAAGTTTAGCCAATGGTGTACCTATGGCCAATGTATTGTTTCCGGCAAACACCGTTGGAATACTGATTTTACCATTGATGATTTTTCATCAATTGCAAATTATGGTTTGTGCGATACTAGCTCAGCGCTATGCTCGTATCACCAATATCTCATAAAAACATAGCTGAATTTGTCCAAATCAGAATATTCTTTGCCAAAGCCATCACTGCATCTATCAATTATCAATGTTTAGTTATAGGTTAAACGAACAGTTTATTGAATAAATGAATATCACAGGGTACATTCATGAAGAGATAAAATATCTAATTTTTATCTCTGTTAGCATTCGATATTATTCATTCATTCCTTTTATCCAAAAATAAAGCCTTATGGCTGTTGTTTTTAAAGACAAATGGAACAAGTTTGTTTAGATAAATTATTAATATTTAATAAATATGATAGTTTATAAAAACTGGTACCTAAATTGGTACCAAAGGATTTAGAATTTTACGTATTACAATAGTAAATTCAATTAGTTATGAAGATAATATGGTGCCAGTAATAGGAATCGAACCTACGACCTTCGCGTTACGAGTGCGCCGCTCTACCTACTGAGCTATACTGGCAAATTCATTTTTAGTTAATAATTATAACATAATCAAGATACAGGATTAATGATAATCAAATCCTTCATAAGTATCAGCTTATATCGATCATTGGCTAATAATATCAATTAAATTGATTTTGATAAATTAATCTATCACCTGATAAATTTGTTTTTGTAAGTTTTATATATCAATATCGGCCAAGTTTAATAAAGTCCCTTTTTTATTTTATTCATAACCAATACCAGATTATGTTTTAACACATCATCTACGGCAGAAGGTACTTCAGCCAATAATTCTCGTTGCAAAGTAGTGACCAATCCAGCAGTATGTCTTTGTACTGCAACACGCACCATACCTGCTAAGACATCCGCTAAATGTGGACGAAGCTTTTCACTTAGTTGTTGCAAAAGTTCTTGTTCCGAAATACAGGCTACACCACGATTAGCTACACCTCTAGGTTCAATCACATGCATATGAACGTGGACTATTGACTGATTATTGTCATGTTCACTATTTGCTTTATTTAAATTTTCCGCTTGAGGATCTACTTGTTTTTCAGCTACAACCTGACAATCTTTGCCTTGTAAACTTATAGTACATTTTGATGGGGTATTGACGTCAACAGCACTTTGCAAACAATGTTGTGCCGCCAGCCAATCTTCCTGGATAAGTAATGCAGTATCATTCAATGCAGATTCTTGCTGCTGTATTTCCATTGAATGTTTCTGCTGCCATTGTTTTAAATAAGTACGGTATGCTTGCTCACGTTGTACAGGATCCAGCAAAACATCGCCAGACTTTTGTAATGGCACAGTAGTTTTAGCCGTGGTAGTTGGTTGAATATTGCCCGAAACCGCAGTTTTGGTCACTTTAGGATGAACATTAATTTCTTGTCCATATTTTTTATTAACGGTTGAAGATGGTATCGGCTGGCTGCGTTGTTTGGATACAGCAAATGCAGATAATGAATGGGTCCCCTCTGTCTTTTTTTTGCGCTGACGCATTTGTTCAAGTGTCTGTTCCCATGCAGGCTTTGCTTCATTTTGTTTAGTCGAACTACCATAGCGATCAATAGGCTTACGTTTAAGCTGTGACTTACTATGAATGTCCTCGTCAACTGTAAAAACAAATTGATTGCGATTTTCTTGACGGTTTTTCACCATATTCTCACTTCTTTATCAGGCAAAACTAAATAAAGAGGTAGCACTTTTGCTGTGTACCGGCTTACATTAATTATAGCAACATTTAAACAATAAAATGCTAAACTAACATATATTTTAATTTTATAAGTAGGAAAAAGATTATGAGTCCAATTGAGCAACGAGTTGAGTTTCTGGAAGAAAGCCAAGAAGCATTGTTAATGCAAAATAAGGTTTTAGCTACAGCCTTGAAAGGTTTATTACATGCCTTACCAACTGATATTGCTGAATTAGCTACTGAATCCATCCGCGCTGCATTTGATAATGAAATTGCAGAATTACAATATGAAGAAAATCCACAAGTTGAGCTTTTTCATGATGCTACCTATGCTTTCTTTCATGAACGCGAACATTAATTAATCGGATTTTCAAGCTATATTTGCATAAATTAACAGGAGTTTTTGCTATAAAAACTCCATTTTTATAGGTTAATGCTGAATAAACAGACACCTTTTAGATAAAATTTTATCAATCAAACAATTAGTATTAAAATTAATTAAGCACAAAAGCTAAGCTATAAGCATGTGTAAACTCGAATCATTGAACACATTTTGAATTAATTAAATTATCTAAAAGTGTTCAGTGTAGATCCAGATTAGAACTTTAAATATTGTCAAAATATTCAATCAACACTTATTATATTTATATCAACACAAATTCAGACTAAAAAGTAAATAAAAATCTTATTTTACATTTCTGCATAATTTGGTCCACAGCCCCCTTCCGAACATGTCCAGTTAATATTCTGGGTTGGATCTTTAATATCGCAGCTTTTACATTGTACGCAATTTTGCGCATTAATCTGTAAACGTGGACTATTATTTTCTTCAATAATCTCATACACGCCAGCCGGACAGTAACGCGTCTCCGGGCTAGCATATTCACGATAATTTATATCTATGGCAACGTCAGGATTATTTAGTTTAAGATGAACAGGTTGGTTTTCATCGTAGCTTATTCCAGCTAAATAGACCGCTGTGTTTCGATCAAAAGTTAATTGCCCATCAGGTTTGGGATAAATAATTGGTCGACAATCTTTAGCTTTTCTTAAAGAGTCATGATCTGTACCAGAATGGCTTAATGTCCAGGGTGCTTTACCGCGAAAAATAAATTCTTCCATCGCACCGTAAGCTAATCCACCTAACAGCCCCCATTTGAAAGCGGGTCGTAAATTACGGACTTTATGTAATTCAGCATACAACCAACTTTTGTTGAATAATTCTGTATATTGATGTACTTCGCAATTACTTTCCAAAGTCTGCCCAAATGGTTTCAATGCATCAATAACCGCTTGTGCTGCCAGCATGCCTGATTTCATTGAGGTATGAATACCTTTTATACGCGGTACATTGAGAAAACCGGCGCTATCGCCAATAATCACTCCACCTGGAAATGTCAATTTAGGCAAACTTTGTAGTCCCCCTTCACTTAATGCCCGCGCACCATAGGCAATACATTGACCTCCCTCTAAAACCTGACGTATTACCGGATGAGTTTTATAACGTTGTAACTCTTCAAAAGGGGAAAGATAAGGATTTTGATAATCTAGACCAATTACCATACCCAGTGCTACTTTATTATCATTCAAATGATACATGAATGATCCACCATATGTTTTCTGATTTAATGGCCAACCTATAGTATGCATAACAGTACCAGGTCTTGATTTAGCCGGATCAACAGTCCAGAGTTCTTTAATACCAATCCCATAGGTGGGTGCCTGACAAGCTTTATTTAACTCAAATCGTTTTAATAAATCTTTTGTTAGCGAACCACGACATCCCTCAGCCAAAATGGTTTGCTGAGCCAGTAACTCCATACCACGCTGAAAATTAGCTCCAGGCTGACCATTTTTTTGAATGCCCATATCACCGGTAGCAATACCCCGTACGGAACCATCGGCATGATATAAAACTTCGGTGGCAGCAAAACCGGGATAAATTTCGACACCCAATTCTTCAGCCTGTTGAGCCAGCCAACGACAAAACACCCCAAGACTAATTATATAATTTCCATGATTGTTAAAAGTTGAGGTAATCGGTAATTTCAAAGCTCTCTTTTTGGTTAAAAAAATCAGCTTATCCTTCACTACCGGGCAATTCAGCGGGGCATCTTTCTGAGTCCAATCAGTAATAAGCTCCGACAAAGCCCTTGGATCCAAAACGGCTCCAGACAAAATATGTGCACCAACTTCTGAACCTTTATCAATCACACAGACACTAATATCACGCTGTAGTTGTGCGGCTAGTTGCTTTAATCGTATTGCAGCACTCAGACCCGAAGGTCCCGCACCAACAATCACAACATCATAGTGCATGCTTTCACGTTCCGGGATTTTTGTCATGGTTTGCATCCTGAATTTTATACTGAACTAACTTTGCCATTAGTTTTGTGTTTACTGCCTTTCGGCCCTAATTATCAATATCATCAGCATAGTAATGTATGAAGAATTATACTACTGTTCAATTGCAAATTTCGTTGACGACATAAATTGTATGTTTTTAATAGAATTATTGTTGCGTTAAATTAACCTATTTCAATTTTGTTATTGATGAGAGAATTAGTACGGAAAATTCAGTTTGCTTGCTGTAACAAATTGAGTTTTTTGATTCAATACGAAAAACTCACCAAAATAAAGATACGTTCAATCAATAGATTATTTGTCACATAATTATTATTTGTAACTAAACTCGTTATATCACTTAAAAAATGAAGAAAGTAAATTGATACAAAATGCAGATAAATTAAAGCTCATATAATAATTCTTCAGCATCTTACTATCATCATTTCTAGCTATAATTTCCTTAAAGAAGCTATCGCAATCAATTTTATATAACTAGTGCTGAATAATCTTTGCATTTATATAAACATTTACATCTTTGTTAATATTGCTGATTGATTCCCTTGTTGTAAAAAAGCAACTTATATAATATGTAATATTCAAATATGAAAATTGTTTTATTATGGTCTTAAAACTCATATTAAATTTATTTTATTAATTTAATTCAATAATTTATAAATTATATATTCAGATTTTAATTGACATTAGTAAACTATATACCTATATATGTAATGTTTAATTATTATCTACTAATCTTTTTTACATTGTCATAGTTTAGTAAAAATACAACAATACCTCATTGCATTACTTTGCAAGGCAAGGCATAATCCGATTTGAACAAGTTTTGCTCGCTGTATATGTTAGTTGACGAACTACGTAGTGAACAAAACTGGACTTCCATCATTAAAGTAATACTTTTTGATACAGATTAAGGTACATAATCATGAAAAAATCTTTATTAGCTGCTGCAGCCCTGATGACTTTGTTTTTGACTGCTTGTGGTGAAACCAAAAAAGAACCAACTGCGTCTGCACCTGCATCAGAAGCATCTGCAACTGCTGCCTCTACCCCTGTTGAGGCATCTACTCCAGTTGCTGCTTCTACCCCTGTTGAGGCATCTGCTCCAGTTGCTGCTTCTACTCCAGTTGCTGCTTCTACTCCAGTTGCTGCTTCTGCTGCTTCACACTAAGCACGAATTAATAAAAAGCCGAACTTATGTTCGGCTTTTTATTTATCATTCTTTTAATTATCTAATTTATAAATATTTCTTAAACAAACCCTTGCAGTTTCAAATATACGTAAAAAAATTGCCATAATAAGGTCAGTAATAAAATTTCCTGAGAACTTAATTTTCGCTTTATTTCTTTATGATTTAGATAAAGCAAATACATTAATAGCCATTGGCTACCAATCCAAAACAATGGCTGCCATAAAATCATTTCTATCAAATAAAAAATGATTGAAGCCTGAAACGGCATCCACTTGCCAAGAAAAAAAATCAGAATTAACCAAATTGCCTGTGCTGCATATTGAAATTTATTACTGGTCGCCAAAGTAGATAAATAAGAAGTTGGTGCCAAAAAACTAATTTTTTTTCGCCAGAAAATAGAGGCCAAAAATATATAAAAAGGAATTAAGTAAATATTGGTAGGCTTAAATAAACCTGATAAACCTGGTAACAATATATTGCCCAAAATTGCCAATATAAGCCAAAAAATGCCTGAAAGAAAAAGCCAGCCTTTTAGACGTAATCTAAAACAATTAAAACTAAACAAACCAATATAAATACAAATAATGCTATTCAGGATTAAAGTGATCATCAATCCGCCATATCCAATATTCTTGCCAATACAATAGCCATACTTTCAGCCAATACAGCAACCCATTCAGTAGATTGTTGTGGCCGAAAATGACTAGCATCTTCATGTCCAATAATTAACACACCAAGAGTTTTTTCATTGCAGCGTAACGGTAGTTGTAAAAAGCTTTCCAGTTGTGGTTTGTGATCAAGTAATTGTGCCAAAGCTACAACTGGCAACGAACCACACACGGGTGCAGTTAGTTTACTGGCAGCCATACGAACCTCTGGACCAGCCAATAAGTCTGTTGGAATATTCATTTTATCTGGCCATTCAGCAATTATCCGGATAACATAATAAGGTAAAGAAAAGTCGCCATTTAGTCCCTGAGATATAGCTTCAAGCCATTGAGTAATATTATTTACCCTTAAAAGACGTAGATTAAAATTCATAATTTTAGTTATTAATGTTCGATTAGCTTCAGCATCAGCAAGTATTTGTTCCAACTGTGCAGCCATTTTTTCTGTTTTACGCTTTAACGCCAGCATATTACCTTGCTGAAATGATAATATTTTACTTTCAGCTGGACGCAAACCAAATTTAGCCGCATGTTCATTTAACCAATCAGGTTGTGCCTGTAGAAATGCCAGTACATCTTGCTCAGATATATTCATAAATAGGTAATCTCCCCTTCAAACACCGTTTGTACTGGACCCGTCATCATGACATGCGCTTCAGGTTGTTGATGCCAGAATATTGAAAGCTGACCTCCCGGTAAATCCACCTTTACAGGTTTATCATCGGCCAACAAACCCAAGCTAATTGCAGCCACTACTGCAGCACACGCACCTGTCCCACAAGCTTGAGTTTCACCTACACCACGTTCAAATACACGTAAATGAATATGACTTGGAGGAAGAATTTGCATAAAGCCAACATTCACCCTTTGGGGAAACTGAGCATGAGTCTCAATCGCTGCACCTAATCGATGGACAGGAGCATGCACAATGTCATCCACCACAATAACTGCATGGGGATTACCCATATTAACACAAGTTACATTAATGGTTTCAAGACCAACCACCAGTTGATGAGTAATGCTCTCAGCATCTTTTGCATCAACAGCGTCGAATGGGATCTGTTCAGATGCAAAGAGGGGTATTCCCATATCGACGCTAACTGTACCATCCTGGTTCAAACATGGAACTATGATTCCTCCTGCTGTTTCCACCTCTATTTTATGTTTACTAGTTAAGCCTTTATCATATACAAAACGCGCAAAACAACGTGCACCATTGCCACACTGCTCTACTTCAGATCCATCAGCATTAAAGATACGATAACGAAAATCGGCGGTCGCAGTTTGAGGAGATTCGATTAATAGTAACTGATCAAAACCAATACCGGTATGACGCTGCGCCCATTGTGAAATAGGCGCAGACAAAGGATTAAAATTCTGATTAATACCATCAATAACCATGAAATCATTGCCTAAACCATGCATTTTGGTAAATTTCAGTTTATTCATATACAATTATTCTTTTAAAAACCATTAGGTGTGTATGATAACATTGAAGTGAGATACTTATAATAATATTAAGCTTATGTGTTTACTTATACCTAAGGAAAAAATGTCATTATTTTAGAACTAAGCCATTGAATGTTTAACTCCAATCACTCTTGTCTGCTTTTCGTTTATAATCTATTAATATTTTTACTAGTCAATTAATGAATTGAATGAATTTTTAACATTGAGTATTATATTTGCAATCTAACTTTTAAATTTTGCAGGTATACCATGTAAGTAATAGTAAACATACCTTGAACACAAAAATATTGAAATCAGATGAAAATGATTTATTTATCAGTAAATAAACAATGATGCTTAAGCAATCTTTTTCATTGATATAAATAATTTCCACTTAATAAAAGATTATTTAAGTTATTACATGGATATATCAAACTACGCATTAATTATGATTGAATAATTGAAATGTTTATGAATTGCAAAAACGGAAAATAAATTTCAATTATAATCACAAAAAAAGCAATCTAAATTTTATGTTGAGGAAATATGCACATACTTAACATATTTAAAAGATCCTGATTTCCAGCTATTTAGCAAAGAAAACTTGCCATAATGCCATTGCCCATAAAATAATTAATAACACAATCGCCAAAAGTTGAGCAGATGAACCAGTATCTTTAGCCCGTTTAGCAAGTGGATGCTTTTCTAGAGAGGTATGATCAACAGCAGCTTCAATTGCTGTATTAAATAATTCTACAATTCCACTAAGAAATGAAGCAATTAATAAGATCATTCGAATTTGCAGTTCGAAAGGTAATATAAAAATTAAAACAACTAATACTCCATGAAATATCAATAATTGACGTATGGAACACTCACTATAAGCTGCCTTTAATCCTTCGAGAGAATAGCAAAAAGATCTAAAGATATGATATAGACCTTTTGTATCCGGTTTATTCTGTTGTTCCTGATTTTTTTGTTCTGGTTGCATATTTTTATACCTGCTAAGGAAGATATAACTGGATATTTAAAATATTGTCATCATCATTTTAACCTATTGCAGCCACTACAGCATCTGCAAAAATAGTGGCAACTTTACAATCAGTTTGTTTGGTAATTTCCTGAAATCCTGTCGGACTGGTGACATTAATTTCAGTCAGGTAATCACCTATAACATCCAGTCCTGCCAATAATATTCCCCGGCGAATTAGTTCTGGAGCAATGGTTTCGGCAATAAAACGATCACGTTTTGATAATGGCTGTGCGACGCCTTTGCCTCCAGCAGCTAAATTACCTCTGGTTTCACCTTCTTTAGGTATACGTGCCAGTGCATATGGCACCACTTTCCCACCGATAATTAATATTCGTTTATCACCATAAATGATATCTGGGATATATTGTTGCGCCATAATGGTACGACTATCCATCCGCATCAGCATTTCCAATATACTACTTATATTTGGATCCTGCTGATTTAGACGAAAAATACCCATTCCACCCATTCCATCTAAAGGTTTAATAATGATATCGTGAAATTCATCAAGGAATTGGCGTATATCTGCTGCATGAGTGGTCACTATGGTAGGCGCGGTTAAATCTGCAAAATTAAGAATAGCGAGCTTTTCATTAAAGTCCCGCATTGCCTGCCCACTATTAAATACCCGAGCACCGTGCTGTTGTGCCAGGGTCAGCAACTGTGTAGCATACAGGTATTGCATATCAAACGGCGGATCAGTACGCATAATTATTGCGTCAAATTTATTTAAAGCCAGAGTTTGTGCTGCTGTTGAAACAAACCAGTTATGATCCTTATCGTCCCTTGCTCCAATAAAGTCAAATTTGCTAACCTCAGCTACCACTAACTTTCCTTGCACACTCATTTGGCTGGCTAAAGAATGATACAAAGTCCAGCCTCGTTGTGCCATTTCCTGCATCATTGCATAAGTAGTATCTTTATAGGTTTTAAAGCCACTCATCGGATCAGCAATAAATAGTATTTTCATGATGGTTTTCCTGACAGCTTTTTTTCAAGTCAGCCAGACCACGAGGCTGGCTGATTACTTTATTTTAACGAACGTATACCTACCGCTTCGCGCACTGCTGCCAGCAATGGCTGTGCCTGCTGACGAGCCTTAATTGCTCCGGCCTGCAATATATCTTCAATTAAACTTGGCTGCGCAATTAATTGTGCAAAACGCTCTCGTTTTGGTGCCAATTCATCATTAATTTTAGCTGCCAGCATCTTTTTCGCCTCCCCCCATGCCAAACCTTCAGCCAGCATGGTGGTAAATTCCTGTGTTTCTTGTGGCGTGGCAAATGCTTTATAAATGGCAAATAATGGACTCTCATCCGGTTGTTTTGGTTCACCCGGTTCCTTTAAATTGGTTACAATTTTATTCACTGCTTTTTGTAATTTTTTTTCTGTTTCAAACAATGCAATAGTATTGCCGTAACTTTTGCTCATTTTACGACCATCAAGCCCAAGCAAAGTTTCTACTTTATCATCGACCTGTGCTTCCGGTAAGGTAAACAGCGGTTTGTAACGATGATTAAATCGGCCAGCTATATCGCGAGCCATCTCCAAATGCTGAATCTGATCACGACCCACTGGTACCTTATCCGCATTAAACATCAATATATCCGCAGTCATGAGCATCGGATAACAAAATAAACCCATTTCAATACCGTGATCCAGATCTTCCTGCCCTTTTTCAGCATTGTCCTGCACAGCTGCTTTATAAGCGTGAGCCCGGTTCATTAATCCTTTCGCGGTGTTACAAGTCAGTATCCAGTTTAATTCCATAACTTCTGGTACGTCTGACTGACGATAAAAAGTGGTACGTTCAGGATCAAGTCCGCATGCCAGCCATGTAGCAGCTACAGCCTGTGTAGATGAATGAACTTTTTCAGGTTCATGACATTTAATCAAAGCATGATAATCAGACAAAAACAGAAATGACTCCGCTTCTGGATTTTGACTGGCTTGGATAGCTGGACGAATTGCACCTACATAGTTACCCAAATGAGGAATACCACTGGGGGTTACTCCGGTTAATACTCTTGTTTTTTTCATTGCAAATAATACTTTTCAGTAATCAAATTCAGTTAAATTAATCTTATGACAAAAGATTATTTAATAAAGCAGTATAATAGATATCAATCCTGCTTAATAGCATTAATCAGGCATATTTTCCAATTCGATAGCAGCAGCTAACAAAGATAATCGTGCCAGTACGCCATAAACATATAAACGAATACTTTCACAGTCACAGGCCTGTTTAACATTTTCAGTATCCGGCATACCAAGATTTTCCCACTGTTCGAATGCGCGCTTGCTCTGAGCTTCTTCATTTAGCAACTCCATATTCATAGAGGCTATATTTTGCTGTAAAGGAATAAATTGCATACCAACTGCATTCAAATTTTCATCTGGTCCCCGATCTTCGTGAACGCGATAAAAGCCACCGATAACAAATCTATCCATCATGTAAACCACTGGCTCAGCAACAGCTTCATGTAAGGTTTCATAAGTGTAGATACCTTCCTGAACAATTACTTCGGTAACTTCCAATCCTTCTTTAACTTTAGCCATTTTGTTGCGTTTTTTACGATTCAGCCCACGGATTTCATCAGCAGAATGGACGGTCATAACGCCCATACCATAGGTTCCGGCATCAGCTTTGACTATAACAAATGGTTTATCATTTATGCCCAGCTGATTATACTTGCGCTCAATACGCTGTAACAATCGATCAACAGTCTCAGCTAAGCGATTTTCTCCTTCATGAGTACTAAAATCTAATTCACTACATACTTCAAAATAGGGATTAATTGTCCATTCATCAATATCCACTAATTGAGCAAATTCAGCTGCTACTTGATTATAAGCATGAAAATGAGTACTTTTACGTCGTGTTGTCCAGCCTCCTTTTAGAGGTGGTAAAATGGTTTGTTCCAATCCTTTTAATAATTCTGGCACACCGCCAGATAGATCATTATTTAATAAAATTAAACATGGATTAAAACCATCGGCCAAACAAAGACGATTACCCTCGCGTAATACCGGTTCCAGCGTAATATGGTCGCCATTTGCGGTTTCTAATACGGTCGTTGAAGTAATTTCTGGATTGATGGTACCAATTCGCACTTGCATACCTGCATGACGTACGATACTGGTTAATGCATACACATTCTGTAAATAGAACTTATTGCGGGTATGGTTCTCTGGAATGATGAGAACTGAGTGAGCTTCTGCACAAGCGCGTTCCACAGCATCTAAAGCCGCTACTGAAGCCAGTGGTAAAAAATGACTATTAAGGTTATTAAATCCTCCCGGAAATAAATTCATATCAATGCTGGCAAGTTTATAACCACTATTGCGAATATCTACGGAACCGTAAAAAGGTGGGCGATGTTGCCGCCATTGTGCCCGAAACCAGGATTCAATCTGAGCCTGCTTAGCTAAAATGGTACGTTCAAAATCTTGCAGCTGAGAGCGATGTGCTGCGTCTATGACTGATAAACCCATATTTCAAACCTTTCTACATAGAGGGTGCTAATCATCTTTGCACTCCGAATAATTATTATAGCAATAAAAAAAAGTATAGCTGATATTGTGCAGTCACCAAAATTCTTTCGCCATTAAAAATTTATTCAGACATTTTGTCTAAAAATAATACAAATATTAGCTTTTAATCACAAAACTATAAATTTTTAGACAAAATACTTGTCAATTTTTTTTAACAGTATTAAGATGCAACTCAGATAATTCTTAATAAAAAGCAATAACTACAATGAAAACACAAACACTGTACGATAAACTCTGGAATAGCCATATTGTCCAAGAACAAGCAGACGGTACTGTTTTGCTTTACATTGACCGTCATTTGGTACACGAGGTAACCAGTCCACAGGCTTTTGAAGGGCTTAAACTGGCGCACAGGCCTTTATGGCGACAACAAAGTATTGTTGCTACTGCCGATCACAACACGCCGACAGATCACTGGGAAAAAGGTATAACCGAACCTATTTCCAAATTACAAGTTGATACGCTGGATCGGAATATTCATGACTTTGGTGTCAAAACTTATTATCCGTTCAAAAATATTAATCAGGGTATTGTACATGTTGTTGGACCTGAACAGGGCGCAACGCTGCCCGGTATGACAGTTGTTTGTGGTGACTCCCACACTTCAACCCACGGTGCCTTTGGTGCCCTTGCTCATGGAATCGGTACCTCAGAAGTTGAACACGTTATGGCTACTCAGTGTATTACAACGAAAAAATCCAAAGCTATGTTAATTGAAATTGATGGTGAGCTGGCTGAGGGAATCACCGCTAAAGATATGGCTTTATATATTATTGGTCAGATTGGGACTGCCGGTGGCACAGGTTATGCAATTGAATTTGCCGGTTCAGCTGTTAAAGCTTTGTCTATGGAAGGCCGTATGACATTGTGTAATATGGCCATCGAAGCTGGTGCCCGTTCGGGTCTGGTTGCCGTGGACGATAAAACCATAGAATATATTAAAGAACGCCATCTTGCACCTAAAGATGATGCTTGGGATCAGGCGGTTAACTATTGGAAAACCTTGGTTTCTGATGAAGGTGCTCATTTCGATCAAGTCATTCACCTACACGCTAAAGATATTGCACCTCAGGTAACGTGGGGAACTTCACCGGAAATGGTTACGGCAGTAACACATCGAGTACCCGATCCGGCTGATGAAAAAGATCCTGTAAAAAGAGAAGGGATGGAAAGAGCTTTAAAGTACATGGGCTTAACAGCCGGTACTCCACTGACAGATATTCCGGTGGATGTGGTATTTATCGGTTCTTGTACTAACGGACGTATCGAAGACCTGCGTAATGCTGCTGATGTAGCCAAGGGGCGCCACAAAGCGAGCAATGTCAAACGTGTCCTGATTGTGCCTGGTTCAGGTTTGGTAAAAAAACAGGCCGAAGCAGAAGGACTGGATCAAA
Organism: uncultured Neisseriaceae bacterium; assembly: GCA_946481965.1. GTDB lineage: Bacteria > Pseudomonadota > Gammaproteobacteria > Burkholderiales > Neisseriaceae > Snodgrassella. The sequence continues at coordinate 21,212 of CAMLPN010000035.1, forward strand.
TATTTATTAATGCCGGTTTTGAGTGGCGTGAACCTGGTTGTTCAATGTGCTTAGCCATGAATGCTGACAGATTGCAACCGCAAGAACGCTGTGCCTCTACTTCTAATCGCAATTTTGAGGGGCGCCAGGGTAATAATGGACGAACACATTTAGTGAGTCCGGCGATGGCTGCCGCCGCTGCCATTAATGGACATTTCGCTGATATACGACAGTTAAAAGGTTAACAACTTGCAGTTTTAAGCCAGCGAGTGCATGATAGTATTGTAGTACTGATTGATTTTATTAAATTTTATCTTTACATAAGGAGTAAAGCATGAAAAAAATGTTGTTGATCGCTGCAATGGTTATGGCTGTACTTACTGGTTGTCACACCATTCACGGAGTTGGTCAGGATGTTAAAGCCGGTGGCGAACACCTTTCTAACGCAGCTCATTAATATATAAGGATAAAATTATGAAAAAACTTATACTATTGAGCCTTGTCATCGCTGGCTTCCTGTCCGCTTGTCATACTGTGTCTGGTGTTGGCCGGGATATATCTGCTGGCGGACAAGCAATAAGTAATTCTTCTGACGCAGTACGCTCTGATATGTAATTTTAAGCAAGCCCGCACGGGCTTGCACTCAACTCAATCATTAACTACAAAAATATTAAACACATGAATTCTTTTACTACCTTAACCGCATTGGTTGCACCTCTTGATCGTGCCAACGTTGACACAGACGCTATTATTCCTAAGCAATTTTTGAAATCTATTAAACGCAGTGGCTTTGGCCCTAATGCCTTTGACGAATGGCGTTATCTCGACCATGGCGAACCAGGCATGGATAACAGTAAACGACCATTAAACCCTGACTTTGTTCTTAACCAACCACGTTATCAAAATGCGCATATCTTGCTGACACGAAAGAATTTTGGTTGTGGATCCAGTCGCGAACATGCTCCATGGGCGCTGGAAGACTATGGTTTTCGCGTGGTAATTGCTCCTTCTTTTGCCGATATATTTTTTAATAATTGTTATAAAAATGGCTTACTGCCAATTGTATTACCGGAAAAAGATGTAGATCAGTTATTTCAGGAGGTATTTGCACTTGAGGGTTATCAATTAAGTATTGATTTACCAAGTCAAACTGTCACCACACCCAACGGAACAACCTATCACTTTGAAATAACAGATCATCGCAAGCATTGTTTGCTTAATGGATTGGATGAAATCGGATTGACATTGCAACATGCAGATGCCATTAAAGCATTTGAAGTTAAGCACCGCCAACAACAACCGTGGCTGTACTAACCTTACTAAACGTCCGGGCTAACCATAGTAACTACTTGATCTAACCACTCTGATATAACCAGATATTTTAATCAGCAGATAATTATCATCGTGACCTATATCATAGTTATTTACCTGAACCATTGATTGAATAAAATAACCTAATGAACAATGAAACTAAAATCAACAGTGCATTTACTTATTAAGTTTTTTTACAACTATTTGCTGGATTTTCAGGGGGATGCTTATCTTTGTCGTTTTTAAGGTTAATCCAGCGGAATAACCTCTTTTTGGCCAAATTTATGCAGAAATGGTTAAAATTAAATTGGCAGCTTTAATGTTAAATAGTTTCTTATGCATTGTATCACTGGCCTTTTTAATATTTCGGTATATCTATCTTATTAAGATGAGCAAGCCTTATTATTTCCTTTTTCCTGACAGCTACCAGAAATTAGTAAAATATTTTTTTCTGATCAACAAATTAAAAGATATTTTGATGGAGTGGCATTCGATAAATTTTATTTATTTGTTCG
>CAMLPN010000036.1 GCA_946481965.1 uncultured Neisseriaceae bacterium
AACAAATAGCATGATTTTCTACTTGGTTTGTGTACTAACTATGGGATATTTACAAATTTATAGGAAGTAAAATGTTAAAAATAATAAATAGATTTGTTTTAATAGTTTTGTGTTTTTGTTTCGCATTAATAGTGAATGCGAATGATCAAAAAAATAGTCATAATATATTTGATAATTCAAATTTAGTTCAATGGCAATTAATTTTGATTGATTATTTATCTGGTTCCTCACCTGATTTTGAACATAGGAGGGCTCTTTATAAAAGTTTAAATGATATGGTAATTAAAAGTAATAACCATAGTGTTTCATTTAATAACGATTCTTTTGAAATCAAGGAAATAACGGATGAATTACCTCAAGATATTCATAATTTATTACTAGAAGAATTACAACACTTTAACTTAAATAGTTTTCAACAAGATAAGAAATGCTTTTCTTTTATAAAATCACCAACACAATACGATTTGAATCAATATCTAGTTTTTATTTCAGATTACCTTTTTTTATTTTCCAATGATGGTTTAGTTTTAACGTTCAAAAATGAGGAAAAAATTCGTAACTATTTAGCCAGTCAATACGATAAATTAAAAAGCGTTAAACTACCACTCACTAATCGCTTTTGGCCGCCTGAATCCAAAGATGAGTTTTCTCCTTTTTCTGATGAATTAATTTATTTTTTTAAGGGAAGCATTGATGATTCTGATGCTCAAAGTTTAAAATTACGGAAATATAACGATATAAATTTACTATTGTTATCTTCATATACTATTGCTGGCGCTCCTCAATTATCAATAGTGAGTCTTGATAACAGTTTTAAATTCATTGATAGATTAGAGTTAAGCCAAGAATACGAATTAGAAGATGGTGTCTCATGGATTAAATATAATATTGATAAAAACTATTTCATTACACTTAATGAGGTTGAATATAGGCACAATAAATCACCCAAATCAGTAAGTAAAACTTTCTATAAAATTAGTGATAATGGAAAGTTCATTAAAGTAAATAATTAATTAACTAATAATGAATACGAAAGTTGATTTGGATTTTATTTTAAACATTAATACTATTAATATTGTTATCGAATATATTTAAAATTTATGGGGGGTAGATAGTACTATATTGACAACCGTAAGTTTAAAGTGTGACTTATTCATCAAATTACATTGATTAATGTCTCTTCAATATATTTGGATAACCAGATACAAAAATATATTCATCATTTATCAGTGAATAAATAACAATAAATATTGTTATATTATGATTGATAATGATGGGTAAAACATAAGGTTAGAGATTTGGAATGTTTCAAGATTAAGAAAAATGCAGTAAAACATTAAACCCACACAAAATTAAAAATTTTTATACCACTGAACCCAGATATACAGCTTCGAATGTAAATGATGGCGAAGCTAATCACCATATTATTTACACCAGTGAAGAAGTTGCTAATTAAGAGTAGTGCTTTTTAAGTGTTTTACGTATTAATGATATCAGTATTGATTTCACATATAAATCTTTTAAATCTACTATATTTTCATTCAGTGATTTATCAATCAGGAAATTGTTATCCAATCTGTACTTACTATTTGCTTTACAATACCATATTGTAATTATTTATACATGGATCTGACAAATATGAGTACTTTGCTCTCACCATACGACACTAAAGTAATTGCAATTGATGGCCCCAGTGCTTCTGGTAAAGGTACGATTGCTGCGCGAATAGCGTCAATTTTAAATCGCGATTATTTGGATTCGGGAGCACTTTATCGTCTTACAGCTTTATTTGCAAAACAACGAAAAATTGACTGGGCAAATGAAGAGCAGATTGCTCAATTGGCAGCTACATTACCAGTAATCTTTATCGGGGGAAAGATATTATTAAACGATCTGGATGTAACACATACGATCCGATCTGAAGAAGTAGGCTTGAATGCTTCAAAAATTGCAGCTTATCCCTTAGTACGTGCAGCATTATTGCAGCGCCAACGTGATTTTTTAACTACCAAAGGATTGGTCGCAGATGGGCGAGATATGGCTTCGGTGGTATTTCCCAATGCAGAACTGAAAATATTTCTTACTGCCAGTGCACAGGTACGAGCAAAACGCCGCGCTTTGCAATTGGATTTAGCTATAAATGGCGAAGAATTTAAACAAATTTTAGTCGATATCGAAAAACGTGACGCAGCTGACCGTACACGAGCTGTCGCTCCACTACAACCTGTTGCTGATGCTCATATATTAGATACTTCATCATTGAATATTGATGAAAGTGTACAAAAAATACTTGATTGGTATCAAATAATTAAAAAATAGGTTACAATATCTGGATTTTATACAAATTTGCTTGATTATGAATATGAGCTAAATAACTAATTAGCATGTTATTTAGCTATAGTAAGCATAGACTAATAAAATCAATTGCTATGTTGGTGCAGCCAGGGTGCACTGACTTCGATAAACCAACCTTCGTATCCCTTGGCGATACTTGTTTGAGAAAATATATATGACTATGGAAAATTTTGCCCAACTACTGGAAGAAAGCTTCACTTTACAAGAAATGAATCCTGGAGAAGTGATCACTGCCGAAGTTGTTGCAATTGACAATAATTTTGTCACAGTGAATGCTGGACTGAAATCAGAATCATTGATTGATGTAAGCGAATTCAAGAATGTAGCGGGCGAGATTGAAGTAAAAGTTGGCGATTTTGTGACTGTTACCATTGAATCTGTAGAAAATGGTTTCGGTGAAACAAAATTGTCACGTGAAAAGGCTAAGCGGGCAGCTGACTGGATTAAGCTGGAAGAAGCCATGGAAAATGGTGAAATCTTGTCTGGTGTCATCAATGGAAAAGTCAAAGGCGGCTTGACTGTTATGATCAACAGTATTCGTGCATTCCTGCCTGGTTCGCTAGTAGATGTTCGTCCAGTTAAAGATACCTCACACTTTGAAGGTAAAGAAATTGAATTTAAAGTGATCAAATTGGATAAACGTCGTAACAACGTTGTGGTTTCCCGTCGTGCTGTTCTGGAAGAAACATTAGGTGAAGAACGTAAAGCATTACTGGAAAACCTGAAAGAAGGTTCAGTAGTTAAAGGTATTGTGAAAAACATTACCGATTACGGTGCCTTTGTTGATTTGGGCGGTATAGATGGTTTATTGCACATTACTGATCTGGCATGGCGCCGAGTGAAACATCCAAGCGAAGTGCTGGAAGTGGGTCAGGAAGTGGAAGCTAAAGTATTAAAATTCGATCAGGAACGTAGCCGTGTTTCTTTAGGTCTGAAACAATTAGGTGAAGATCCTTGGAATGGTCTGGCTCGCCGTTACCCACAAGGTACTCGTCTGTTTGGTAAAGTAACTAACCTGACTGATTACGGTGCATTTGTGGAAATCGAACAAGGTATCGAAGGTTTGGTACATGTTTCCGAAATGGATTGGACTAATAAGAACGTTCATCCAAGTAAAGTAGTACAAATGGGTGATGAAGTCGAAGTGATGATTCTTGAAATTGATGAAGATCGTCGTCGTATTTCTCTGGGTATGAAACAATGTCAGCCTAACCCATGGCAAGAATTCGAATCTAATCACGAAAAAGGTGAAAAAATCAAAGGTTTGGTGAAATCAATCACTGACTTTGGTGTATTCGTAGGTTTACCTGGTGGTATTGATGGATTAGTACACTTGTCAGATCTTTCTTGGACAGATGGTGGCGAAGAAGCTGTGCGTCAGTTCAAAAAAGGTGAAGAAGTAGAAGCCGTTGTATTGGCTATTGATGTTGAAAAAGAACGTATTTCTCTTGGCGTGAAACAACTAGCAGGCGATCCGTTTAGCAACTTTGTTAGCGTTAATGACAAAGGCAGTGTTGTTACGGGTAAAGTTAAATCACTGGACGCTAAAGGTGCAGTTATTGCCTTGGCTGACGATGTTGAAGGTTATCTACGCGCATCTGAAGTATCTAATGATCGCGTTGAAGATATTCGCAATGTCTTAAAAGAAGGTGATGATGTAGAAGCTGTAATTACTACAGTTGATCGTAAAAATCGCAATATTAACCTGTCTATCAAAGCTAAAGATGCACAGGAAAATAATGCTGCATTACGTTCTCTGTCTGCAAATAACTCATCTGCTGGTACAACCAGTTTGGGTGACTTGTTAAAAGCCAAATTATCTGGTGAAAGTGAATAAGTAGTTATGACGAAGTCAGAATTAATGATTCGTTTGGCAGAGCTGTATACTGCTAATAACGATAGTACTATTTTAAATGCCAAGGACGTTGAACATAGTGTTAAGATTATTGTTGATACAATGACTCGTGCTTTGGCTAAGGGGCAGAGAATTGAAATCCGCGGTTTCGGTAGCTTTGATTTAAATCATCGTCCCGCACGTTTGGGTCGTAATCCCAAAACTGGTGAGAAAGTTGCAGTACCTGAAAAGTATGTACCGCATTTCAAACCAGGTAAGGAATTACGTGAACGTGTAGATAAAACATTACTATCTGAGAATCGATAAAAAAGTTTCATAGAAGTAATTCACGCCGCATTTATTGCGGCGTATTTTTATTTGAAACCAGTAATGAAAAGAGAATTGAATTAAGGAAAGTAATTTTATACACAAAAGACAAGTGCTAATTAATGCGTTATTCTTTAGAAAATTGAGAATTAATTTAACTATGTTCTTTGGCAGAAAAATCTGTAGTGGAATAAATTATTGAAAATTAAAATATGCTGCACACTAAAATAATTTTTTATAAATAGCATAAAGCAAACTTTAATTACTGTTTTCGTCACTCAATATCTGCGTTTCATTTACCGTAATTGAAATATATATTTATAATCTATGACAAAAGTCATATAAATATAATTTGGATGAAAATAAATAGCAATTGATCTGAAAATATAGTCTGTTAATCATCGGTTTAAACAAATTAAACTGATGTGGCGATGTTATTAAAATAACTAAATAACATTAAGATATTAGTAAAAGATAAATGCTTAATACTGAGTTCTAATCAATAAATACAATAGATAAAAAATTACCACAATAAAGTAAATAAAAATAAATTATTGTATATAAATATAAAAAAATGTATTTTTAAGTGATGATTTGGTTTATTTATGGGCAGCATTGATTTAACATTGAAGCAAAATAATTATTGCATGTTCATTTAATATCAGATTTGGGCAAGGATAACATTTGCCTTACAGAAAATACCAATTTAATGTTTGAGACATATTAAAATGTAATGCTAAACATATAATTAATCAAAAAAATAGGTGAATATTAGTACTGATTAATATTAATGATATTTGCATTGTTTAAATATTTATCGTGTTATCAGTATACTTTATATATTCTGTGTTGTGGTACTTAAAAAATCGCCTGCAATAGGTAACTATTATGAAGATTGTCAGTCAATCAGCAAAAAAAGATATTTACGATTTTTCAGGCATCAAAATTGCTGAATTCAGAATAAGAGTATATATATTAAGTTATAAAGAAATTTGCTAGAATGGCGCGCAAAAGTAGATTGCTTTAAACCAATGAATGGTTATTAATTACCGAGGTTGTCCATGACTGTTGAACAAACACTTTCAATTATCAAACCAGATGCTGTGGCTAAAAATCTGATCGGAAAAATTTATGAGCGATTCGAGAATAATGACTTAAAAATAATCGCAGCCAAAATGAAAAAACTTACTCGATTTGAAGCCGAAGAATTTTATGCTGTACATAAATATCAGCCATTTTTTGCTGATCTGATTTCTTTCATGTCTAGTGGACCGGTTATGATTCAAGTATTAGAAGGTGAAAATGCTATTAGCAAAAATCGTGAGATAATGGGATCAACCAATCCAAAAGAAGCCGCGCTAGGTACGATACGTGCAGATTTTGCAGAATCTATTGATGCTAATGCCGTCCATGGATTTGATACATTGGCAAATGCGGTCAATGAAATTATGTATTTTTTTTCAAAAGAGGAAATTTATTCTTATCAAAAGTAAATCCATACCCATCATGAAATAATTTATTTAACGTAAAATAACAATTTAACTTTTATTGTAAAATTATGATTTTGGGATTGCAAACATATTCGATATAATTATATCTGGAAAGTAGGGAATATTTAAACTCCAATTTTAATCATGCTTCGCTCTAATTAGCAGTGGTATGGACAGACTTAATCTTTTCCATGTGATTAATTTTATTTAAATTTAAAGTTATAATCAAATGTGATAAATCTATTTTCATGTTATTAACTTGAGCTGAATTAATCAGGATTTAATTTTTTTGCCATAAAGTGAATTTTTTAGTAAAGGTTGTTTTGGGATAATAGATAAAAAAAGCTATATTGTTGTCGAGTATAAAATTTTTACTGTGAAGCTATTATTTATATATAATCTAAAGATAAAACAGTTATTTTATTTTGCTATTTAGATGAAAACTAATTTATTGAATTTTGATTTACCCAGCCTGATAAGCTACTTTGATGAAATTAAAGAAAAACCATTTCGAGCCAAACAGGTAATGCGTTGGATGCATCTTGCTGGCGTGGATAATTTTGCCGATATGACGGACTTGGCTAAGTCATTGCGAGTGAAGTTGGAGGCTAAGGCAGAAATCAAGGTTCCTGAATTGATTATTGAGCAAAAATCTTTAGATGGAACGAGGAAATGGTTACTGAATGTCGGAACGGGCAACGGTATTGAAACTGTATTCATTCCGGAAGATAGTCGGGGTACTTTGTGTATTTCTTCACAAATTGGCTGTGCATTAGAATGTATGTTTTGTTCTACTGGTCGACAAGGATTTAATCGCAATCTTAGTGCAGCGGAGATAATTGGCCAACTATGGTGGGCCAATAAAGCTTTAGGAGTAACTCCAAAAGAGGAACGGGTAATATCTAATGTGGTGATGATGGGAATGGGCGAACCATTGGCTAATTTTGATAATGTGGTTACTGCCCTAAGCATTATGCTGGATGATCATGGCTATGGCTTATCACGTAGAAGGGTAACAGTATCAACTTCAGGTATGATTGCGCAAATGGATCGATTAAAAGAGGAAATGCCGGTAGCTTTAGCCATTTCTTTACATGCCTCCAATGATCAGGTACGAGATCGAATTATTCCGTTGAATCGGAAATATCCGCTGAAACAATTGATGGCAGCATGCGAACGCTATCTGGTTAAGGCACCGCGTGATTTTATTACTTTCGAATATATTATGCTCAAAGATGTTAATGACAAACCTGAGCATGCGCGCGAATTGATTGAACTGGTAAAAAATGTTCCGTGTAAATTTAATTTAATACCATTCAACCCGTTCCCACATGCGGGATTTGCGCGTTCAGAGCAGGGACGGATTAGAATTTTTCGAGAAATTTTATTAGAGGCTGGTTTTGTTGTTACGGTCAGAAAAACCCGTGGTGATGATATTGATGCAGCTTGCGGTCAGTTGGCTGGCAAAGTGCAGGATAAAACAAAACGTCAGCAAAAGTGGCAACTGGTACAAGGGGTAAGTTAATGAAAAAAATCTGTTTATTAGTTTTAATGAGTATTGTATTATCAGCTTGTGCATCGCGCGATAAGGTGAAAAAACCAACAGCTGCTGAGCGCGCAAGAGAACTTGCGCAAATTAAAACTCAGCTGGCCATTCAATACATGAGTACTAAACAATATCGCCAGGCCGTAGATGCGATTGATGAAGCACTTAAAGTTAATGGTAAATCCACTGACGCATGGTTAATTCGGGCGCAAATATGGCAGTTTTTAAAAGAACCAGCTAAAGCAGAAGATAGTTTTCAGCATGCGTTATCATTGAATTCGGGTAGTCCTGAAATCAATAATAACTACGGCTGGTTTATTTGTGATGTAAAACAAAACCCAAATGCAGCAATACCGTATTTCGATAAAGCATTAGCTGATCCAACTTATCCTACACCTGAGGTTGCACAGTTAAATAAAGGTATATGTAGTCAGCGCATGGGACAATATCAGCTGGCAAAGAGTTATTTTGAAAGAGCATTAGCAGCTAATCCTAATTTTATACCCGTTAAAAAAGAGATGGCCAGAACATCACTGGAATCTGGTAATGCTAACGAAGCGCATAACTATTTTGCTCAATATCTGAGTCAAATTGATAATCCTTCTGCAGATGATCTGTTATTAGGTTGGAAAATTGAACGCTCATTAGGAAACTCTCAGGCTGCTTATGAATATGAAGCCCAGCTAAGAACTAATTTTCCTTATTCCGATGAATTAGGGAAAATTTCGACAGGACAATATTGATGAATGACCAGATCAGAAATTCTGAACACGCGCAAAACCCAGCTATAGAGCTTGGTATGCTACTGCGTCAAGCGCGAGGAAAAAAAGGTATGTCTGTTGGCGAAGTGGCTGAATGCCTGAAGCTGCCTGCCAGACAAATAGAAGCAATTGAAAGTGGCAGCTATGATGGTATGCCTGAAGCTGTGTTTGTGAAGGGATTTCTGACCAGTTATGGACGTTTACTAGATATAGATAAAGCTGAGCTTAAGCAATATTTGAATGTGATCTTTCCAAACAAAAAATCAGCTTATCAGAATGTCAGCAGTAATACTCCTGATGGCGATTTAAACTTTCAACATACACCAGTGCGACGACAGTTTCCGCGCTGGATTATCGGGATAGTCATTATTGGTGCTATTGCTGCTGGTATATATGCATGGCAAAGCAAGTCTTCATCTGAAAGTGCTAAACAGGCAGCCAGCAGTTCCCAAGAAGTATCAAATCAAACTGCTACCGTTTCTGAAGTTGCCGCTAGTAACATTCGCATTGTCCCAATGAGTGACAGTGATAAAGCCGGTTCTGCTGAAAATCAGTCTAACGCAAATGATCCCAATAATAATCAGGTAAATTCAGCAACAACCGAACAGATTTTAAATATTAAAATAGGTCACAAATCATGGCTAAAAGTAACTGATAAAAATAATAAAGTATTAATCGGTCAGGTAGTTAGTGCTGGTTCTATCCATGAATTTAAAGGTGCCGCTCCATATAAAGTCGTTATTGGCTACACAACTGATAGTTCCATTCAATTCAATGGTAAAAATATTGATATTCCAAAAAACAAAAAAAGAAAAGCTGCAATAACCGTAGGCGAAAATTAATATGACAGTTGCAGTAGCACGTAGAAAAACACATTTAGTTCATATCGACCATATCACTGTTGGTTCCAATGCGCCAATTAGAGTGCAATCTATGACTAATACCGACACAGCTGACGCCCAGAGTACGGCTGAACAGGTTAAGCAGTTAGCAGATGCTGGTTCAGAGTTAGTACGTATTACAGTAAACTCTCCAGAAGCTGCGGCAAAGGTAGCGGAAATTCGCCAACGCTTAGCTGATATGGGCTGCAATGTACCTTTAGTTGGAGATTTTCATTTTAACGGTGATCGTCTGCTAAAAGATTATCCTGATTGTGCCAAAGCTTTAGCAAAATATCGTCTTAATCCAGGTAATGTCGGGAAAGGAGTTAAAGGCGATGAAAAATTTGCTTTCATGATTACTACAGCAGCAAATTACGATAAAGCTGTGCGTATTGGCGTAAATTGGGGTTCGTTAGATCAGACATTGGCAAAACGCATGATGGATGCGAATCAGCTTTCAGCTAATCCAATGGCTGTTGACGCGGTGATGAAAGAAGCATTAATTGTTTCCGCTCTTGAGTCGGCACAAAAAGCCGAAAACCTGGGTTTACCAGCTGAAAAGATTATTTTGTCCTGTAAAGTTTCTAATGTTCAGGATTTAATAGAGGTGTATCAAAATTTGGCAGCTCGATGTACCTATCCTCTTCATTTAGGACTTACTGAAGCAGGTATGGGTAGTAAAGGGATTGTTGCTTCAACTGCTGCATTGGCTATTTTATTACAACAAGGCGTTGGCGATACCATACGCGTATCATTAACACCAGAACCCGGTAGTGCTCGTACTAAAGAAGTGGTTGTGGCACAAGAAATATTACAGACCATGGGGTTACGATCATTTACGCCACTGGTTACAGCCTGTCCTGGTTGTGGTCGTACCAGTAGTCATGTTTTTCAGGAACTGGCTCGGGATATCCAGCAATATCTACGCGAAAAAATGCCAGTTTGGCGCTCACTTTATCCAGGTGTAGAAAACCTGAATGTTGCCGTAATGGGTTGCGTGGTGAATGGGCCTGGTGAAAGTAAACTCGCAGATATTGGCATTTCATTACCTGGAACGGGTGAAACGCCAGTCGCTCCTGTTTATATTGATGGGGAGCGTAAAGTAACCCTCAAAGGTGATCATATGGCTGAAGAATTTTTGTTAATAGTTGAAAATTATATTCATGATAATTATGGTCTAAATGGAAAAAAACGCCATGAAACTAAAGTTATCCCAATTGTGGCGCAATAAAATTAGAAGCTGTCGTGGTAATATATAGAACTTAATTTGGAACGGATATCAAAATTTAAAATATGGGTCAGAAAATCCAAGCTGTAAAAGGTATGAATGATTTGCTGCCGGTAGCTCAGAAAGATTTTAAACTAACCGCAGCATTATGGCAGGCATTTGAAGATATAGTCGCTTCATGGACTCGAAGTTATGGCTATAATCAAATACGTACACCAATTGTAGAACAGACAGGTTTATTTATTCGTTCAATTGGTGAAGAAACAGATGTCGTAGGCAAAGAAATGTATACCTTTGCTGATTCTAATGACAAGCTGGGTTTAAGCTTACGTCCAGAAGGTACTGCTTCTTGCTTAAGGGCAGTGGTTGAGCATAATCTGCTGTATAATAACCCACAAAAACTTTGGTATATGGGACCAATGTTTCGACGCGAAAATCCGCAGAAAGGTCGTTATCGTCAATTTCATCAGGTTGGTGTTGAAGCACTAGGTTTTGCGGGTCCAGATGTCGATGCTGAATTGATAGCAATGAGTGCTGATCTGTGGAATCGACTGGGTATTCGTCAATACTTAACTCTGGAAATCAATTCTCTTGGTAACCAAGATGAACGCGCAGCTCATCGTGCTGCGCTGGTAGATTATTTACAGCAACATGAAGATATTTTGGATGAAGATTGCAAGCGTCGTATGTACACTAATCCATTGCGTGTTCTTGATACCAAAAATCCTGCCCTACAAACCATGGCCAATGCTGCACCCCGCCTGATTGATTTTCTGGGTGAAGAATCTCTTATTCATTATCAGTCATTAAAAAATTTACTTAATGGCTTAGGAATTGATTATGTGGAAAATCCGCGTTTGGTACGCGGTCTGGATTATTATAATCTAACTGTTTTTGAGTGGACGACAGATAAACTGGGTGCACAAGCAACTGTATGTGGCGGAGGCCGGTATAATGGTCTCATTGAAGAATTAGGAGGTAAAGCATCGCCAAGTATTGGCTTTGCTTTAGGTATTGAACGTCTGTTACTACTGGTTCAGGAATTTGGTCAGTTAACAGTCAATGATGCTCCTGATATTTATGTGATGCATTTGGGCGCCGGAACAAACTTAACTGCTATGCAGTATGCAGCAGTTTTGCGAGCAGCTGGCTTAAATCTTTATGTCCATTGTGGTGATCAAAGCTTAAAAGCGCAATTAAGAAAAGCAGATGCTAGTGGTGCAGCTATAGCATTGATTATTGGAAAAGAAGAGCAGATCAATAATACTGTAACGCTGAAAAATCTGCGTACACATGAGCAACAAACTATAAGTGCTGATACTGTATTAAAATTAATTCAAGATTGGAAAAATGCATAATGGTTGTACATATTCAGGATGAACAAGAAGTAGCTAATTTCAAGTTTTTTTGGCAACGTTGGGGTCGCTGGATTTTTGCGATATTGGTTGTCATAGCCTTGGCTTATTTGGGCTATGTATTGTATCAGGGACATTTACGTAAAAATAATGAAAAAGCTTCAATCGTATTTGATACTTTTGTTACACAAGCTACGGCAAATAATATGCCAGCCAGTAAAAAAGCGCTTTTAAAGCTACAGCAGGATTACCCAGATACCATCAATACCACTCAAGCGACGTTAATGATGGCTGGATCTGCATTTGATGATGGTAAGTACGATGAAGCAATTAAACATTTACAATGGGTTAAAGAAAGACAGCATGGTGATTTGCTGCAAACTATTGTAGCGCAGCGTCTGGCCACCGTATATTTACAGCAAAATAAATTCTCAGAAGCCCTATCAGCATTGGATGTACAGGTTGACAATCACTTTAAGCCGACTTTGTTGGAAACCAAAGGTGATGTTTTATATGCGCAAAAGAAAACAGCTGAAGCGATCACTGCTTACGAACAGGCATTAAATTTATTACCTGCAGAAAATATACAGCGTGAAATTATTCAGATGAAAATTTTGGCCTTAAAATAAAATTGATTTCGGTCTGAAGTGCAGTTGCATATGGTGTACATTCATTTCAGGCGGAATTATTACTTTAATCAGCTTGCCTTGAGCAAGCTCTTACTGTTTATTGACAGTATAAAATGTGAAAGTAACGAACATGAAACCGACAATTGTTTTGGTTGGTCGACCTAATGTAGGTAAATCTACTCTGTTCAATCGTTTAACTCGAACTAAAGATGCTCTGGTTGCAGACGTGCCGGGCTTAACACGTGATCGTCATTATGGACATGGTCGGGTAGGGAGTAAACCATATCTGGTAGTAGATACAGGTGGTTTTGAACCAGTAGTAGATAGTGGCATTCTGTATGAAATGGCTCGTCATACTTTGCAAGCAGTGGATGAAGCTGATGCTATCATATTTTTAGTTGATGGACGTACCGGGCTTACACCACAGGATCAGATTATAGCCAATCATTTGCGAAAGATTGATCGTCCGGTTTTTTTGGCGGTAAATAAAGGTGAAGGTGCAAATCGCCCTGTTCTTGCGGCAGAATTTTATGAATTGAGTCTGGGGGAACCTAACGTTATTTCAGGCGCTCATGGCGATGGTGTTTATGATTTAATCGAATCGGTGCTGGCTAATTTTCCAGAAGAAGAGGAAGAAAAAAACAATCAACACCCTACATTTGCTATTATCGGCCGTCCCAATGTGGGAAAATCTACCTTAGTTAATGCTATCTTAGGTGAAGAAAGAGTCATTGCCTTCGATATGGCCGGCACTACTCGTGATTCAATTCATATTGATTTTGTTCGTAACAATCACCCTTTCACTATTATAGATACCGCTGGTGTGCGCAGACGCGGTAAAGTAGATGATGCAATTGAAAAATTTTCAGTAATAAAAGCTATGCAGGCAATTGAAGCTGCTAATGTAGCTGTATTGGTACTGGATGCACAGCAGGATATAGCTGATCAGGATGCAACCATAGCTGGTTTTGCACTTGAAGCAGGTAGAGCATTAGTTGTAGCTGTAAATAAATGGGATGGTATTGATAACGAACGTAAAGATCAGGTAAAACGGGACATTGCTAGAAAATTATATTTTCTTGATTTCGCTAAGTTTCATTTTATTTCTGCCTTGAAAGAAAAAGGGATCGATGGTTTGTTTGCCTCTATACAGGCGGCTTACGATGCGGCTATGACTAAGTTGTCTACGCCGAAATTAACCAGAGTGTTACAAACAGCTCTGGAAAGACAACAACCACCTAGAGTTGGGTTGATTCGTCCTAAAATGCGTTATGCTCATCAAGGAGGGATGAATCCACCTGTTATCGTTATTCACGGTAATGCTCTACAACACATTAGTGACTCATATACACGTTATTTAACACAAACTTTTCGTAAAGCTTTTCATTTACAAGGCACGCCTTTACGTATACAGTACAATATCAGTGTAAATCCTTATGAGGAAAAGGAAACTAAATACAAACAACCCTTGCGACGTGTGAAATTGAGCAATAGAATTGCTAAGCGTGAACAGATTAAACAATCGAAAAAGCACGTAAAGCGTAAGAATATTCTTAATTCAAAGAAAACAAATAGGCAGTAATGTGTTAGCATTAGACATGCTTAACTAAGTGCTGTAATTTTTATAGTTTAGCGATCACATAATCAAAATAACGGAGTATCTAAATGAGCGCCAAAGGACAAATGTTACAAGATCCTTTCTTGAATGCACTACGGAAAGAGTATGTGCCTGTATCTATTTATTTAGTAAATGGCATTAAACTTCAAGGACAGGTTGAATCGTTTGATCAGTATGTTGTGTTATTACGTAACACTTCTGTTACACAAATGGTGTATAAACATGCTATTTCAACTATCGTACCTGCCCGTGCAGTTAGTTTGCAGCATGAACCAAAGTCTGCCCCTGCTGAGTAATAAGGCTGCTATTTCAAGATTAAAAACCGTGTTCTGCACGGTTTTTTTATTAATGCGACATTGATTTAGAAAATAAATTAATTATTAAGACCCCCATAAGACTGAAACTAATACCTAATATAGCGGCCAAATCCATTTTTTGTCCAAATTTAATCCAGGCAATTGCAGAGACACATACAATACCAATACCAGACCAAACCGCATAGGCTATACCCACCGGCATGTGTTTCAGCGTTTGCGCCAGACAATAAAAAGAAACAATATAACCAATTATTGACCAAAAACATGGTATGAATCGGGTAAATCCATTACTCAGTTTAAGCATACTGGTGGCAAATACTTCCGCAAGAATAGCTATAGCTAGAAATAACCATTGAGTCATTTATCTTCCTTAAACCGTGATAATTCATTCAACAAAACAATTGTCATTATAAGTATGCGGCTTTTACTAGCCTGATTTTTTACTTGAGCATATGATTTTTTGAATTAATTTAAAATTAATCTTAATGTGATGACACTCTATTGCAAAATTAGATAACTAAATGATAAAAATCAAATATTTATCTTCATATATCTAGATAATATAGAAAATTTGTGTTTAAATTAATTATTTAATTTACAAAGTTATGTTGCAAACTGAGTGTATTAATAGGATTTTTTATAAAAAACAACAAAATACTTTACCATCTTTTTTACACACAGATTAGCTAGTGATTCATCAAAATTCAGACAGGTATTGGTGTGCCGACCAACCATAAAACCACGGGTAAAGTAATTAGGCTTATTATAGTACTGATTAAAGTCGCACTTGAAACTAATTGTGGATGAGTGTTGAACTGGACGGATAATAAAGTTGTATTAGCTGCTGAAGGCATGGCGGCTAGCACAATAAGAATTTGTTTATATACGGGACTGATGGGTAAGAAATAAACCAGTAGCATTGCTACTATAGGGGAAATCACCATCCGCGTTAATAATGCAAATGTAATTTTAGCATAATCTAATTGCAAAATTTTAATCTTAGCCAACTGCATACCGAGAATGAGCATAATTATTACAATTGATGAATCGCCGATCATCCCAACTGACGACATAATGGATTTAGATAAGGGAATATGATACAACTGAAATATTATGCCTAGAAATGCTCCATGAATCACAGGCATGCGTATAACTTTTTTTAAAATATCTTTTTCACTCACATGTACTTGATCATTAATTGCACTACCCTTAACAGCATAGTAAATTCCAATCGTACTCATTACAAATTGCTGTAATACCATCATGATTACGCCAAGATCAAAACCGGTAGTACCAAAAAATACCAATAGTACTGGCATACCATAATTACCATTATTCATAAAACAGGAGCTGAGGATCATAGCGCAACGTTCGCTGGTGGTGTATTTCCTGTACACACACCAAATCGACACAATTACGACCAATGCCAAACACAGCCCAAATAGGTAATAGAGATAAAAGAAATAATCTGAGTTCAGCTGATGAGTATAAAACGCTTTAAAAGCCAAAAAAGGAGATAAAACATACAGCGACATTTTAGATAAGTTGGCAACATCTAAATTTAAAATTTTTTGGGCAATATAACCAACAACAAAAATACAAAATATTGGTAACAAAATAATAAAAAACTGCATGATTGATCTTTTATTTATATTAAATTAAAACATGTTCACGATGACTATCGTCTTTATTCATGATGCTGGTTCACTAGAGTGCTAGTATTATCTTTGAACGTGAAATGTTTAGCAATGACGAGAGAACTTCCATTAACTAATAAGCTTGAACAACAATATAAAAATTAAATTCAAATTTATCTTGGGATAACATAAGGGTATTGCCATAGCTTTAGATAATCTGAACACATTTAATTTTTATTAGGCTCAATTAAGTTATACGCAGAAATTTTATGAGCTAAAACATTTATTCTATAGTTAATGATCTCCCAAATCATGATGAATGATTACAGTCATGCATGGCAGGCCTGATAACAGTTCATAGTTATCCAATTTAGGCAGTACAACTATACAAAAGAATCATTATCAAAATTATTTCGTTAATAAACTGTAACAAATTACACAAATTACTAATCAATAATGATTTAGTTTACTGGCATAAATTAAATTTCCTTTTCAATGCCATAAAATTTAGTACCGATCTTAATTGTTTCCCGACCATGTTCACGACGCCATGTATTTGAATCTCGTAAAGAGTAAATACAACCGCAGTATTCTTGCTGATAAAATTGTTCACGTTTACTGATTTCTACCGTGCGTTGACTACCACCACCTTTACGCCAGTTAAAATCCCAGAAAATTATGTCAGGATATTTTTCAGCAGCCCGAATTCCACAGGAATTAACCTGCTGCATATTTTTCCAGCGCGAAATACCTAATGAGGTCGTTATTACTGGAAAACCGTGTTCAAAAGCATATAATGCTGTGCGCTCAAGGCGCATGTCAAAACACATAGTACAACGTAAACCTCGTTCAGGTTCGAATTCCATACCTTTAGCGCGGGCAAACCAGTTGTCCATGTCATAATCGGCATCAATGAATGGAATTTTGAATTTTTCGGCAAATGCTTTATTTTCATCCTTACGAATTTCATACTCCTTTTTAGGATGAATATTCGGATTATAAAAATAAATGGTGTAATCAATTCCAGAAGCTAACATGGATTCCATTATTTCACCAGAGCAAGGTGCGCAACAGGAGTGCAGTAAAACTTTGTTGGCACCATTTGGAGGTGTCAATTTGGGACGCTGAATATCGGTTACCCTTTCGGTAGATTTCATGATGTGGTTTCCTGATAAATTATTATAAGCAGCTATTTTAACAAAGCTGCTTTTGTAAAAATATAAAGATGCACTAAAATATCCGTCATAAAACATGACTTTTATTCAGTCTGACAAAGCCAAACCAATAAAATGCTGCAAAATATACTCTCTAAAAATCGTTAATCAACTAAAGCTATGTAAATCAATAGAGTCACTTTATCATTCTAGATGACTTATAGCACTACTAAATCATTAATAAATGAATTTATGTAATGGATTATTATATTCAATAGTCTTAATTAGTTATAGATGATATAAGCGCGAAATTAGAAAAGAAGATATGAATAAATTCCATATCTTCCTAAGTCTGATTAATTGCACGGTGAAGGTTTATTTTTTGCTTCTGGTACCAATTTTTCTTTTAGAATGATCACTGCTTTTTTTTCGTTCTGACTTGCTTTGACGAAATTTTTTGTTTTTGCTACGTTTAGGTTTACTTTCGGTATTAATTAGCATCAGATCAATGCGACTTTGTTCCAAATCGGCACGTGCCACTTTGACCGTAACTTTATCGCCCAGTTTAAAGCGTAATCCACTACGCTCACCAATTATGGCCATCAGCTCAGGATGATAGTTGAAATAATCTTCACCCAGATCACTGATATGTACCATACCGTCAATATAAACCTCATCTAAAGTGACAAACAAGCCGAAATTGGCCATACCAGAAACCCTACCGGAAAATACTTCACCAATTTTGTCACGCATATAATAAGTTTTTAGCCAATTCTCGACATCACGACTGGCATTATCTGCTTTTCGCTCTGCTTGTGAACACCATACACCTAATTCATTCCATGATTTCGGTTCATATTTACAGTGATTAAGTACGGCTTTAATTGCGCGATGAATGGTTAAATCGGGATAACGTCTGATTGGAGAAGTAAAATGAGTATAAGCTGGGTAGGCCAGTCCAAAATGGCCAAGATTATTGGGTTCATAAACCGCTTGCTGCATTGAACGCAACATCATCATTTCAATAATCTGACGATCTGGACGATCTTTAATTTGTTGAAATAATAAAGCATAATCTTTAGGGGTAGGGTGGTCACCACCCTGTAATTTTAGTCCCAGTAAGCCAAGCTGTTCACGTAGATTAATGAGCTTTTCTGAAGTCGGTCCGGCATGATTTCGATAAAGAGCAGGGTGCTTATGCTTATGGAGAAACTCAGCAGCACAAACATTGGCTGCTAACATGCATTCTTCAATCAAACGATGTGCTTCATTACGGATAACCGGAATAATACGTTCGATTTTACCTTGTTTATTGAATACCATCTGAGTTTCAATGCTATCAAATTCCATTGCTCCACGTTGCAGACGCTTTTTGAATAAAATCTGATAAAGCTGATATAAATTCAGCACATGTTTTTTGAGTGGATCATCCTTCTGATCATGACTAATCCAATCCCATGCCTGAGTATAGGTTAAACGAGCATGGGAGCGCATCATTGCTGGGTAAAACTGGTAGGACTTAATATTACCTGCATAGGTGATTTCCATATCGCATACCATGCACAGGCGTTCTACATTGGGGTTTAGTGAACAAATGCCATTCGATAGTTTTTCTGGCAGCATCGGGATAACACGACGGGGAAAATAAACACTGGTTGCACGTTCTTGTGCGTCGACATCAATGTCATCGTCCGGTTTAACGTAGTGACTCACATCAGCAATAGCCACCACTAAACGATAATTACGACCTATTTTTTCTGCATATACCGCATCATCAAAATCACGCGCCGTTTCACCATCAATAGTGATCAGCGGTAATTCGCGCAGATCCACCCGGTTTTTGTATTCCGAAGGTTTTACATGATCAGGGATTTTTTCTGTCTGTTTTAGACAGGCAGAAGTAAACTGATGAGGTAAATGGTGTTTACGCACCGCAATTTCAATTTCCATACCGCTATCAGCATAATCACCGAGAATTTCTGTAACCCGTGCAACAGCTGCCTGAGATGCATCAGGATAAGACTCAATACTGGCTACGACTACTTGACCGGCTTTAGCTTTGCCGACAGAATGAGGCTGTAACACGATACTAGCTCCAAGACGCTTATCTTCTGGTATCAGCAAAGCCACGCCATGTTCCAGTTTAAGCCTGCCTACGACATCTTTATTTGCACGTTCAATGATATCCAGAACTTGCCCTTCACGCCTACCCTTACGGTCTACACCTGCAGGGCGAACTGTAACGATATCCCCATTCATCAACCCCAGCATTTGACGAGCGTAGAGTACAAAATCGTTACCATCCGCCGGATTTAAGGGTACGGCAAAACCAAAATCATCTTTGTGCACTTCAACGCGACATTTTACCAAAGCCAGTTTGTCAGCTACACATACAGCACCGCGCCGATTAATCAATACTTGTCCATCTCTGGCCATAGCATTGAGCCGCCGTTCGAAGAAAGCTTTTTCTTCTTTAGTGATGCCTAGTTTATTAGCCAATACAGAGGTATTTACCGGAATACCGATTCTGTCCAGAATGGTCAAAATCCATTCACGGCTTGGTAATGGATTGACATATCTTTGTAACTCACGATTAAGGTAAGGATCCTGATGGCGTAAAGCAGATTTTTTTTTCATAGGGTGTTGACAATCTTTTTAGAGAATATATAATTCAGGTCTTCGGTAAACACGTACTTTAACCGAAAGCAGCGATAGTTGCAAAAGCCCAGATGGCGGAATTGGTAGACGCGCTAGGTTCAGGTCCTAGTGCCCGTTTAGGGTGTGGAAGTTCGAGTCTTCTTCTGGGCACCATTTAGAATTGATAATTTATTGAATATACTATTATAATACATAAAGTTCTAAATCCTTAGGTACCAGTTTAGGTACCAATTTGAAAATTCAGATTTTAGTAGTGTAAGCGTAGCCAGCAAAAACAATTTTTGCCGGCTTTTATTTTGCTTATTTAATATTCCAAAAGTTGTAAAAATGTTTTCAACGCGAGCTGAAACCCGCGAAGGGGCAATACAAACAGTAGCAGATATAAATCGTCGGCGATTAGGGCTTACTAAAAATATTACTGTGAGCGACATTATTGGCAGATATTTACAAAAAGTTATCCCAATTAAGGATGAACATAAAAGTAATGTATCAGGCTTAAACGGGTTTTAAAAACTGATTTAGCTAACTTCCTTGCTATAGGTTTAATGCCTACTTATATTGCTCAATGGCGAGATGATCGCCTAAAACAAGTACAATCCCCAATCCTTGCATTTGAACTTACTACAATTTCAAGCGTGTTGAATTATGAATTAGAAGAATGGAATCTTATTAACGATAACCCTCCTACTAAGATCACTCGACCTTAATTAATTAAGTGCGTACTCGCCATCCATCAGATAAGTAAATAGAACGCATCTGTAGGTGGTGTTCGTATGATGAAGATACCATACCAAAATTAAAAAATAGCTTGTTGCATTAGCTTTTTTCCTCAAAGTTGAAACAGCTACGCGAGCAGGTGAGTTACATAATCTTAATTGGGATAACATAGATTTTGATGGTCGTATTGCTCATTTAAAGTTAGCCCAAAATGGTTATTCCCGTGACGTTCCTTTATCTAAAAAATCCTTAAAGCTGCTTTATCAGCTTAAATCAGTTAATTTAACCTCTGTTTTGTCCTTAATTCTGATTCACTAAGCGCTACTTTCCATAGAGGTTGTCGTGAATGTGAAATATAATTTGCATTTTCATGATTCACGTCGCAAGGCATTAACTAGAATATCGAAAAAAGTAGAAGTTATGGATCTGGCCAAAATATCGAGACATAGAAAGATGAAGATCATATTAATACCTTTTATGCCTCTGACGCATCATGCTTAGCTGATTTACTGGATTAACTGTTTCCTTTTTGCGTACTGCTTAACTTCGTTAGGAATCCAAAAAGGATGAGCTTTTCTATTAACTTCAATAAGGTTAAGGAAATCAGATTTACAAGCAATTAGGCTTAAAAAATGACCTTTTGAGCAAAAAAAATAATGGGCGCAGCGTTCCGTGCTTCATAAATTATTGTTATCAGTTTGTTCCCGATTTAGGTCTTCTAGCTGTTGGATAATTGTACATAATAGAGTGGGGATATCGTATTCCTGTGTTTGCATTGTGTTACCTCATTGAAAACTAATATCATGAGAATCCAAATAAGAAAAGCCAGCAATTGCTAGCTTTAAAATACAACGTTATTTTGGGAGTCTATCTAATGTTTATGTTTTTAAAATAAAATCTGTTATATTGTTCTCGAAATATCGTTTTTTGTGTTCGGAATAATCGCCTTAAAAATTAAAAATCGCTGTTTAGCGGGCTAAATTTATTAGTTCAGGTGCTGACGGATTTATTATCCGCAGCGTTTTATTACTTGCGTGTAGCGCATTTTTTTAGAAAATAACCTATTACTAAAATTCTTTAAACAACGTCCGTGCAAGATAATAAGAAATCCACTTAACACCAAGTTCTTAGGGTTATCAAAATATCGAGTTTTTAATATTTATGACTTTTAAGCTATACAAAAAATGTTGAATGAGTTAAAGCGGTAAGTTACGTTCAATCATGGCTTGTTTGTAAATTTCATAATAGTTCGTGAACATTTTTTTGATTAAAAAATAGAATAAAATTCCACCAATAAGTCCACCACCAATTAAGCCAGAGATAATCGACAATTTGATAAGATGTGATTTATTATCCTTGTTAACCTTCATATCATTATATCGGCAGATTAACCTTTCATCAGTCATTTTGCCTCTATATATTAATGATTTTATTAAGAATATGTTTAATTTCATCATTAGATAAATAAATAAACCAAAAATGAAAATAATAGACGCCATTATGCCTATAAACAAAAATATTTGTTGTGTATCACTCATCCTCAACATCCTTATTTATCAATTTAATGTTTCTAAAGGTAATTAATTTTAACTTAAAATTAAAATTATGTAAATTATTTGTATTGCTTATAATGGGAAAGATTGGCACTTGCACCATATCAATTGCCAACACCAGTATCTGATTCCAGAGCTTAACTCAAATATTTAGATTTAAATTTTTGCTGTTTTTCTCTAAAACGGTATATCGGCATCAATATTATTGACCGGTGCTGCTAAAGGAGTTGGACACGCAGTCTGAGTAATCGGTGCAGATGATGGCGAATTGGTCGCTACAGGCGCGGAATTACCATTACTGCCTATAGTAGTGGCTTCATTACGGCTACCTAACATTTTCATTTCACTATCAATGTATCGTATGCTATGTGTTCAATTCCGTCTTTATCGCTGTATTTACGGCTTTGTATGCGACCGTCAATAAATACCAAATTGCCTTTACTTAGGTATTGACTGGCAATTACACTTAATTTGTCGAATAGTGTAATGCTATGTCACTGTACGGATTTGGGGCTTCCATTACGGTCTCACCTTTGTTCTCATCAGTAGCCATAAAAAAATTGGTTACCATATGACATTTCTTCGTGATCATGGTTTATCTGAACAGCAAGCGAGAATAATGATTGCGGAGATTGGTAGGAAAGATTCATTCAATTCGAATTTACTTTTGGGTTCACATACTTCCCCAAAAAATGGTGTAATGAATGTTGGACTGATTCCTTGACAGGGAATTCGGGCTAAAAAACTAATTGTGAAATTAACAGTAAGGGGTTTATATAAATATGGTGTAAATATCCCATAGTTAGTACACAAACCAAGTAGAAAATCATGCTATTGGTTTCATATTTCTATATTCAATTGGTGTCATATTATTTAATGCTTCATGCGGTCT
>CAMLPN010000037.1 GCA_946481965.1 uncultured Neisseriaceae bacterium
TAATTAACAAACATAATTGTAAAATAAACGACAGCTGTTAATATTTGATTATAAGAGTGTATTTGCTTGTGTAAATTTCATTAGAAAATTTAAGTTAAATTTATTTAAATATGAATATTCATTATATTATGAATAATATAATGAAATATTTCATACCTTTGATTGATTTAATTTACTTAGAGTTGAAAAATTTTCCTGTTCGGAAATTTGACAGACAGCCCTAAATAATACACTAAAATAAATATAAATAGATATTTGTTTTTAATCACTATCTGTACTAAATCAAAATAGTCATAAATAATGCTATGACTCAGATCGAATTATGATATCGTTAGCGTCCTAATCGTTTACATAAGTATATTTTTATTAACTTGAAATTCTTATCCCCAATTGTAGGAAAATTGAAATATAATTTCAAAAGTAGGTTCGTATTTAAAAATAATTGAAATTTGTTTATTTTCAATTGAATTCTATTTAAACTAGATATGATTTTTTGCCTGAACTATTGAGATAATATTATGAATAAAACCAAAATGTGGAAGTTGGGTGTTTTAGTACTTATCCCACTTATCATCTTTCTCATTCCTCCACCAGAAGGGTTGCCTTTGCTTGCTTGGCGATTGTTTGGTCTCTATCTGACAGCTATTGTCGGCTTAGTGCTTAAACCTTATTCTGAGCCAGTCATCTTGCTTGCTTCTGTGGCGGCGTCCGCCGTAACCATTGGTAATACTGCTGTTCCTAAAGAGCAAGCCATTAAAATGGGGCAGGTACTGAGTGGTTATCAATCAGGTACTACTTGGTTGGTATTTGCAGCATTTACCTTAAGTGCTGCATTTGTAACAACTGGGCTGGGTAAACGTATAGCCTACTATCTGATTGGTAAAATGGGTAGCACCACATTGGGTTTAGGTTATGTTACTGTATTTTTGGATTTACTGATTGCTCCGGCTACGCCTTCTAATACGGCTCGTGCTGGTGGTATTGTTTTCCCGATTATCAATAGCGTAGCCAGTGCTTTGGGTTCAGAACCGGGTACAAGTCCACGTAAAGCTGGTCATTATCTGATGATCAATATTTATATGGTGACTAAAACCACCAGTTATATGTTCCTGACGGCAATGGCGCCTAACGCGCTGGCATTGTCTATGATGGCACCAATCTTGAAAATTGACTTAAGTTGGGGGCAATGGGCTTTAGCTGCAGCTGTTCCTGGTTTATTGTGCTTATTGCTCACTCCTTTGATAATTTATTTTTGTTATCCACCTGAACTGAAAAAAGTGAATAACAAAGAAATTTCTGCTAAAGGTTTGCAAGAACTCGGTCCAATGAAGCAATCTGAAAAAATGCTGGCCGTTTTGTTCCTGTTGGCTTTAGGTGGCTGGGTATTCTCAAAACAACTGCATATTGATGCTTCAACTGTAGCGTTATGTGTTATGGCTGCAGCCTTAGTGATCAATGTTGTTTCTTGGGATGATGTGCTGAAAAACAAAGGTGGCTGGAATACCCTGATTTGGTACGGTGGTATTATTGGTTTATCTTCTACACTAACTAAAGCAGGTTTCTTTGCTTGGTTAGCTGATACTTTACAAGCGAATCTGAATTTTGGCGATCATAATACACTTGCATTGTTAGCCATTTTATTCCTCAGTGTAGCTATTCGTTATTTATTCGCCTCTGGTGGTGCCTATGTTGCTGCAATGGTGCCAGTATTTGCAACTGTAGGTGCTGTTGCCGGAGCAAATCCAATGGTGCTGGCACTGGGTCTATTGTTCTCTAATGCTTATGGTGGTGCAATGACTCACTACGGTGGTGCAGCTGCTCCAATCATTTTTGGTGCTGGCTATAACGACACCAAGTCATGGTGGATTGTCGGGGCAATTATCGGCTTTGGTAGCTTGATTGTTCACTGTACGGTCGGTATCGCATGGTGGGAATTTTTGATGTCAATGCATCTTATTGGTAAATAGTTCTGAAATGAAAGCAAAAAAACGGGGATATTGGTCCCCGTTTTTTTATTCCTAAATTTGTATTTTATCAACTATGTTTAATTCTAGAGTTAACTAGATTTCAATTTGCACAATAATCAAAAATTTTTACCCGAAAGTATGGGACTTTTTTGTATCAATATAATCAATAATAAAGCTGATTAAAAAAAATCAGTAAAATTTCTCAAATACAGATTTTACTTTGTCACAAAATTAAACTTAACAAATTAAGACGATTTTGAATTAGATTTAAATAAAAATGATGAATATGACAGTGATAAAGCGCGATGATTTCCAGACAGGTTTTCGAACTTCCTAATATTATTGAATATCTAAAAAATAAATCCCAGCACTGTACTAACGATGTTTGTACTACACAGATAATTTCAGAAACATGGTTGACTGGCACAATATTTGCCATAACAAGTTGCGTTTTGAACAAAATACCGGAAATGGTATACATATAAGTATAGATATTTCTAAGTAATTTGGCATATATTTTTATTAAAACTTTTAATGCATGGAAAGAACATCGGAACAAATTGTAGGGAACAAATTTATTTTTGATTGGATATCTTCAACAATTGGTCGTAGATAATGAAATTAGTGATTATTAATCTTATTTCTTTTCTTTAGAAATTATAGTGCTCATCTATTTTTTATTAAAACATCAATTGATGTTATATTAATAGCTGTAACAAAATAAGTTATTTAATATAAAGAATTTGTTATTAATGAAGGTAATTGTGATTGATATCGATATCCTCAATTTAGTTATTTTTGATGGGTTAAAATGATGGTTTATTTATTGCCAGATATTTTTATATTTCTGCATGAAAGAGATCATCAATTTAATGTATTTAGAATAGTATTTTAGTCTCACACTGAGCTAACTATGGTTCAGCCACAGACTGTACAAAATAAAAGGAATTAAGATGGCTACAGAGCATAATCATCATGATAAGGTTAAGCAGCAATTTGGTGCACAGGCAAACGCCTACCTTACCAGTACGGTTCATGCACAAGGGGAAGATTTACAGCAGCTTGGGCAATTACTGATTAATTATTCTGATGCTTGTTTACTAGATTTAGGTTGTGGTGCTGGACATGTAAGCTTTTTAGCAGCTCAATCAGTGCATAACGTAACTGCTTATGATCTTTCAGATGAAATGCTAAAAGTAGTTAGTGATACCGCCAGCAAAAGAGGTTTAGAAAATATTGTTACTAAGCAGGGGTTTGCTGAAAAATTACCGTTTATAGATCAAACCTTTGATGTTGTTACATCTCGTTATTCTTTACATCATTGGCGTGATGTGGGTATGGCTCTGCATGAAGCTGCGCGTGTGTTAAAACCCGGTGGTAAATTATTTCTTATCGATGTGGTTTCCCCGGGCAATCCTGTTCTTGATATCTGGCTGCAAACAGTCGAAGCACTACGCGATACCTCACATGTACGTGATTATTGTGCGAGTGAATTAATAAGATATCTAGGCGAAGCTGGTTTTATAACGGATGGTTCGTACAGCTATCGATTGCATTTACAATTTGATAATTGGGTAGAACGGATGCGTACCCCACAAAGTTTAATTACTGCCATCAGGGAATACCAAATTTCTGCCAGTCAGGAAACGCAACAATATTTTGAGTTACGTCAGGACGGTTCTTTTACCAGTGATACTTTATTAATCGAGGCTACACGCAAGTTATAAAATATTTAATGAGATTAAATGACCACATGACCGGTTTGAAGATATTTGTTTATTAACTACGCAGTAATTGATTTATTTGGTTTGTTATCAGATTTGATTGTACATATTTTCAAGCCTATGTTTAAACTTAATGGTAAGAACTAAATTAATTATTGCAATATTATTTTTGCGGCACCTATTTTCAGACTATTAATGTACTGATTTAATCAAATTGAAGTAAAGGGTGTTTATAATTTAGACAAATTATATCATTTAAATGGAAATTGTCTTTGATTGGTCAAAATCAAGTATGTATCAATGTAGTTACTCATCCATCATTAAATAAAATTTGAGAAGTACGATGAAGACAAGCATTGTGACTTATTATCAGTGTTCATTTAATATTCAAAATGCTGCTAGAATGGTCTAGAAACTCCTATAGTGGTAACCTTAATATAACTGCTGATATGCTGTTAGAGAGAGTTATATAGTTTTAGTTATAGTAGTGCTAGTGATTATTATCAAGTGAGTATGAATTTACTGAATGATGTTATGCTTTACTAATCGTCTGCCTGTGAAGTAAATAATTAATATTAATCTGTAAGAATAAATTCAACTGAATATAATTTAAATGCTGTTGAGCATAGCAACAGATTAAGAATATCTGATGTTATTTAAGAAATGGATAGTTATGAAGATTTTAATTTGTAATGATGATGGTTATCTGTCGCAAGGTATAGCAGTGCTTGCCAAAATAGCAAGCCAATTTGCCGAAGTAAGGGTAGTAGCCCCAGAAAGTGACCAGAGTGGTGTCAGTAATTCATTTACATTAAATCGACCATTATCCATTAAAAAAGCCAATAATGGCTTTAGTTATGTTAATGGTACGCCCACAGATTGTATTCATGTAGCCCTGCATACCATGACAGATTTTAAGCCGGATTTAGTCATAACTGGTATTAATCATGGTGCTAACATGGGTGATGATGTTTTATATTCAGGTACAGTGGCAGCCGCTACGGAGGCTTTTCTGATGGGCATACCTGCGTTGGCATTTTCTTTGTGCGATCGTAGTGGCAAATATTGGGCAACCGCTGAAAAAGTTGTCAATGCTGTTTTGCAAAAAATATGTGCCCAACTACCCACTGAACCAATTCTCTGGAATATTAATATTCCACCTGTTGCAGTAGAGGATATTCAGGGTTTTCATGCTGCCAGATTGGGACGGCGACATCATGAGCATTGTATTGTACCTTCGGAAAATCCGCGTGGAGAAATTATGTATTGGATTGGTGGAGTTGGGAATGCTGATACCAGCAAAGAAGGTACAGATTTTGCCGATAGCCATGCCGGATTTGTGACTATTACACCGATAACGTTGGATCTTACCGATTATCAGCAGATGGGAATAGTCAGTTCATTCTTGCAAAAAGTGCATTGGTGATGATAGTGGGAAAGGATGTAGACTGGACTGGTTTTGAGCTACGACGTGCACGTATGGTGACACGGTTGCGACAAATGGGCATCACCCGGGAAGAGATTTTACAGGCCATGGCATCGGTACCACGTCATGTCTTTGTTGAGGAAGCATTACGCTCGCGAGCATATGATGATATGTCTTTGCCATTGGGAATGGGGCAAACAATCTCTCAGCCTTATACCGTTGCGATCATGACCCAGCTATTATTCGCTAAGCGTTCAATTGAATCTAATCAGCGTATTTTGGAAATAGGTACTGGTTGTGGTTATCAGACAGCCATTTTGCAGGCATTGAAAATACGAGAAATTTATTCGATTGAGCGTCTGCGTCCACTGCATGAGCGTGCTAAACAAAATCTTCGTGCTGTGCGTTTATTGGCGCAGGCACGTTTGGTGTGCGGAGATGGCTATCTTGGTTTGCCAAATGAAGCACCATTTGATGGAATTATGCTTACGGCTGCTCCTAAAGAAGTTCCGTTAGCATTATTACAACAACTAGCTGTTGGAGGGCGGATGGTATTGCCTTTAGATGAGGGTGGTGTACAGTTTTTGTGGGTTATCGATAAAACAGCCAAAGGATTTCAGGAAACTTGCGTACAAAAGGCATTATTTGTTCCGCTGATTAACGATAATTAATTTATCTATATTAATTTTGTTTAAAAAATCGTTATGTTATTGGTTTATATAAATATAAATGGTAGATTGTGAATAACCTGTGAAAAATATGCCTCAGGTAAATGACACGATAAGGATGAACAAGGATGAAAGTAGCTGTTTTTGTAGCACCGGGAAAAGTTGAAATTCGAGATGTCGCTAAACCTGTTATCCAAAAACCGACGGATGCCATTATTCGAATCATACGAGCTTGTGTATGTGGTTCTGATTTGTGGTGGTTTAGAGGTATTCGAGAACTTGAAGCTGAGTCAATGGTCGGGCATGAAGCTATTGGTATAGTTGAAGAAGTGGGTAGTGCGGTAGATCATATTTATCCCGGCGACTTTGTCATTGTACCTTTCACTCATGGCTGCGGTCATTGTGTGGCATGTGAAGCCGGTTTTGATGGTAATTGTCTGAATCAGGAAAAAATTAAGAATAGTGGTTATCAGGGCGAATATTTACGTTATACCAATGCAGACTGGGCTTTAGTTAAAATTCCTGGTCAGCCGCAGGATTATTCGGACAGTGTGTTAAATTCGCTGTTAGCTTTAGCTGATGTTATGGCAACTGGTTACCATGCTGCGGTAAGTGCAGAGGTAAAGGAAGGCGATACGGTAGTAGTAATTGGTGATGGCGCTGTTGGTTTGTGCGGCGTTATTGCCGCCAAAATGCGCGGTGCAAAACGGATTATTGCTATGAGTCGTCATGCAGATCGAGCAGAGTTAGCACGGGATTTTGGCGCTACTGATATCGTGCCGGAACGCGACGATGAAGCTGTAGAAAAAGTGATGGGCTTGACCAATACGGTTGGTGCAGATGCGGTATTAGAGTGTGTCGGCACCCAGCAATCTTTGCAGACAGCTGTAAGAGTAACCAGACCTGGAGCAATTGTTGGTTGTGTTGGTGTACCACAGCAGCCGGAAATTAAAACGGAGGATATCTTCTGGCGGAATATCGGTTTGCGTGGAGGAATTGCCAGTGTAACAACTTATGATAAAGATTTGTTACTTGAAGCTGTGTTAAGAGAAGAGATTCACCCAGGCAAGGTATTTACGCAACGATTTAATTTAAATGATATTCAGTCAGCTTATGAAGCAATGGATCAACGGCAGGCAATTAAATCGCTAATTGTAATAAGCCAGCAATAGTTATACCCCGTATGTGTAATACATACGGGGTAATAAAGTCATAATAAGTTAGAATATACCTTTCATCCCTTCTGGTGTATAACGTTCACCCTGTATTTGGATGTGTTTTTTCAAATCATTCAGTGTCTGGAGATCTGCTTGATCAAGATGTAGAAGGCTGGCTTGATTATTTTCGATTAAATATTTTTCTGTTTTGGTTCCCGGTATGGGTACAATATGTTCCCATTGAGCCAACAACCATGCCAGTGCGATTTGCCCTAGTGTGCATTTGTATTTGTTGCTCATGGGCTCTAAAGCTTGTAGTAGACGTTTGTTATGTTCGAGATTATCGTCCTGAAAACGTGGATTGGTGCGACGGAAATCATTTTCTGCTAAATTGTCTTTTGTCTGAATCCGACCGGTAAGAAAGCCTCGTCCCAGAGGAGAATAGGGTACTAAACCGATATTGAGTTTTTTCAGAACTGGTAGCACTTCTTCTTCAATATCTCTTGTCCATAATGAGTATTCAGTTTGCACAACATCAACCGGACAAACACTATAAGCCCGCTGTAACATTTCAGCAGAAACCTCGCATAAACCAATATTAGCAATTTTGCCTGCTTGTACCAGTTCAGACAAGGTATGCATGGTCTCTTCAATCTGTGCATTGGGGTCTAGTCGATGAATATAAAACAAATCAATTTGCTCAATACCGAGTCTGCTTAATGAGTCATCACAGCATTGTTTAATGTATTGTGGTTGATTATTAATATTACGGGCATATCCAGTAGTGTTGTTTCGGTCTATACCACATTTGGTGGCAATGTGTAACTGATTGCGTACTGAGGGTGGTAATGTTTTAAGAACAGAACCAATCAGTTTTTCGTTTTCTCCGCGACCATACATATCAGCTGTATCAATTAATGTTACTCCACTGTCTATAACTTTACGCAATATGTTTTGTGCATGTGCAGTATCGATATCACCGTAAAATTCACTTAAACCCATAGCACCATAGCCTATAGCCGATACCGTCAATTTTTGTCCAAGTTTGCGTTGAGGTAAAGAATGAGTCATTGTTTATTATCCTGTTTTAATTAAATACTTCTGCACATTTTTTGGATTATTAAACCGAAAAAAGTTCAGGAAGATCGAGTTGTCGTTGACAGAAATAATAAAAAAAAAATCTTCAAAAGAGAAATACGAAAATACTGATATAAAAAAAATATCAATATTAATAAATTAATATGCAAACAATTTTTTTAAATTCTTATGCTGCTGCATGTAGGTTAATAGCCTGTTTAAAGTAATCAGTCATGGCCGTAATGATGGGGTTTACAGCAGCAGATTGATGCCAGAGTAGATGCGTATCCATGGATAATTGCTGTTCGAATTCAAAAGTCAGTTTTTTGTAAACAGCACCCTGAATATGCGCTTGTGCCATAGATGCGGGCAACAATAACATACCCCTACCCATGGCTATTTCCATTAGCATAGTTAAGAAATTGGGCAATTTTTGTTGCAAAGTAATCGTTCCTGATAATTGATTGATGACCCTTAAAAGTTTGTCATAAAGTTCGGGGTTTTGGTAACGGTTGCACCAATATAAAGGTAAATCGATAACAGTGTTTAAATCCACTCTATCCTGAGCACAAGCAGGATGATGTTCTGGCAAGGCCAATACTAATGGCTCACGATAAATTAAGAGGCTGTTTGCCAAATTACTGTTATTTTTATATTCAGTAACGACAGCTAAATCAATATTTTTTTTATTAAATTCAGCCAGAAGTTCTTTTGACGAGTAATCCTGTGGCAATAGATTGATTTGAGAGCTAAATTGTTGAATAAATTTATTAAATAAGGGAATAAAATTAAATCCAAGAACCTTAGTAATTCCGAATGTTATTTTATCTGTTGGTAGCTGGCTAACCTGATTAACGATTTGTGACAAATTCTCCATCCAGCTTTTAGCCTGATCACGAAAAAGTCTGCCTTGTTCAGTAAGCATTACATAACGGGTATTCCTAACGAAAAGTGTGGTTTGTAATTTTTCTTCCAGTTCTTTAATTTGCATCGATAATGGTGGTTGACTGACTCCCAGCCTGCTGGCAGCTTTACGAAAATTACCTTCCTCGCATACAGCTATAAAGTATTGAAGTTGTCTGATTGTTGGCAAATGTCTACTGTAAATAGCAGAGTTATCCTGTTTATATTCGGGCTGAACCTGTATTTGATTAGTCATTTATCCTCACTGGAAAAATTATCAATGGTTTGATCACGTTAGATTATGGTGACGATACAAATGTATTAAATTGATTAAAAAGAGATCATTGTTGATACTTACCATTATAAGCTATATATATTAATAGTAAATATTCAATGCTAATTTGTGCTGTTTTTTTGTTATCAATTTTGCAGAAGAATTTGGCCAAATAAAGAAGAAAACTAGGTACAAATTTAACTCATATAAAATATTGAATAAAAGTTGGATTGTGTCTGGAATCTAGCTATTGAAAGTTATTTTTATTAAGTAATGATTTATTTTTCTCTATAGAAATACATATGACAGAGTTTTACTTTAGGAGAGGATTGTTATCGAATGATGCCTTAGTTATTGATTGAATAAGATAAGTTTAATTGAGCAAATGGTTTTTTCAGATAATAAAAAAAGCACAGCAGAAACTGTGCTTTTTTAACTATTTGGCGCGGCGGACGGGGCTCGAACCCGCGACCCCCGGCGTGACAGGCCGGTACTCTAACCAACTGAGCTACCACCGCGCAAGTTTTATGCAATGCATAAAACAGAAAACTGGTGGGTGATGACGGAGTCGAACCGCCGACATTCTGCTTGTAAGGCAGACGCTCTACCAACTGAGCTAATCACCCGCTTGAGAAAGACGCTATTAAACCAGATACTCGAACTTATAGCAAGTCCCTAAAGTGAAAAAATCAATTGTTACCCTGTAATGACCAGTTTTCAAAAAGAATTACTTTATCTCTGGGGCCGAGTACCACCAGTGTATCCAGTTTTTTGAAACGGAATTCTTCATCAAATGTGCGTAACTGATGGGCATTACGTCGGACTGAAAGTAATTTAACTTTAAGTTTGTCCAGTGGCAACTCGTTCATACCTTTACCTACTAGAAATGCATCTGCAGGCAAAGTGAAAGCCTGACGATAAAAATGCATGTTTTCACCAGATATATCGTCATCACTACCGGCAAAAAGACCTTCCAGTACCTGGTAGCGATTTTGACGAATTTTTTGCATGGTTTGATAAACTTCATCAAAAGGTTTACCAGAACTCAATAATGCCTGACTGGCCAGTGTTAAACTGGATTCTTTTTCGTCTGAAACAATATCGTCTGCCCCCATATTGGTAAATGCAGGAATGCTGTCGTCTTTGGCAACACGAACAATGACTGGCATAGTTGGTACGATAAGCATAATATTGTTAAGAATATGTTTGGCTTCATCTGTGTTCTGAATGGTAATCAACACCATATTGGCTCGTTTTAATCCAGCTGCCTGTAAAACTTCCTGCCGTTTGGCATCACCAAAAGTGACAGGTTCGCCTGCGGTTTTGGCGATGGCAACTCGTTCTGCGTCAAGATCAAGTGCATAGTAGGGTGTATTTTCATGTTGTAATATGCGAGCAATGTTCTGTCCACAACGTCCAAAACCAATAATCAATATATGATCAGTTTTGTTCATGGTTTCGACCAGAATATTTTGCAAATCTACAGCCTGTTCATCCCAGCTACGTTTTACCATCAGCTTCAGAATAATGTCTGAGCTTTTCATAATGAAGGGTGCCAGCATCATGGAGAGTAAAATAGCAGCAATGGCTGATTGTTGCAGATCAAGTGAAATTAGTTTCAGCGAGCCACCTATTGCCAGCATCACAAAACCAAATTCGCCACCCTGTGCCAGATACAGGGCGGTTTTGATACCATCACTGCTTTTTTCTTTCATATAATGACAGGCACTAAAGATGACTGCTGCTTTGAGAAATATCAGTAAACCCAGAATTAACAGAACCATCAACCAGCTGGACTGGAGAACCTGAATATTCAGCTTCATGCCAATGGTAATGAAGAAAAAGCCTAGAAGAATGTCACGAAAAGGACGGATGTCATCTTCAACCTGATAGCGATATTCTGTTTCCGAAATCAGCATACCAGCTACGAAAGCGCCTAAAGCAAGCGACAGACCGACTAGTTGGGTAAGGTAAGCCACACCAAGCGTAACCAGTAAGACGTTAATCATGAACAGTTCGCCAGACTTGGTGCGAGCAATCAGGCGAAACCACATTGGCATGATTTTTCCACCTACAAATAACAATAAGCCTAAGGTGGTTACCATGGCGAGCAGGGCTTTACCCATTTGCAGGATGATGCCGTCACTGCTATGTGCCAGCGCTGGGAATAGAATCATCAAAGGCACTACGGCGATATCCTGCATTAGTAGTACACCCATAATCATGTGGCCGTAATGCTGTCCAAGTTCATTTTTTTCAACCATAATCCGGCTGACGATGGCGGTAGAGGACATGGTCATCGCTGCTGCAAGGGTGAAAGCCCAGGTCAACTTAATGCCCATTAATGCGAAGATTAAAAACAGAGCAAATAAGGTTAGCGCAACTTGCAAACCACCTAAACCCAGTACTAAGCGACGCATGGCCTTTAATTTGCCAATGGAAAATTCTAGCCCAATGCTGAACATCAGGAATGTAATACCGATTTCGCCGATAAATTCAGTAGCATGATTTTGATTAATTAAATGCAGCCAACCGGGACCAGCGATGAAGCCAACCACCAGATATCCCAGCATGGAAGGAATATGCAAGCGACGACAAATAATAGCAGCTATAACAGCCACCAAAAGTATCATGACGATAGGGCCAAGAGAAATATGCATAATCTATTGATTTTATTTAAATATAAATTTTGTTAGCATATTTTAACATGGTTGTAAAATGTTGTGTGGTTTTCAAGTTTAAAGATTTACTTTTAATGATAATTATTGTAAATAATTATGTAAAATTTTGAGAGCAGACCAGGCTGACGCTTTCAAATGACTTTGTCTCAATAAACGAGCCGGATGAGAGGTAATGACATATGGAATATCATGTATATACCGGCTCAGAGATTTTTCCTTTTCCAGCTGTTTAAAAACTTGACCGAGTAAAAGGATTGCCTGTGGTTGTATGTATTCTATCTGGGCGTGTAATGCTGGCAGGCAAGCTTGTATTTGTTCAGTGGTGATTCGTAAACTAATATTAGGTGTACATTTGACCTGACTGGTATAAAAAACTTCATCTGCACTGATATTTATAGCAGCAAGCATATTATTCAGTAACTGACCAACCTCACCACTGAATAAGTGTTGGGAACTGTCATCCTGAGGGGCGGGGTGTGGTGTAATGACCATTAAGCGAGCCTTAACATTTCCATGTCCCGCAAGCGGTGCACAACGTTCCTGATGCAGACTACATCGCATACAGGCGACAATAGAGGCTGGGATGTCATCATAATGAACAGTAAACTCAGAAAAGGATTCACTTTTGTTAGCGGGTTGATCCATAGGTACTGCTGGAATGGTGGTGGTAAATTCAGCACTGGCTGAGAATGGTTTGGCTCTATCCGCTAGTATTGTATGTATTGCGCTTAAATGATTGTCAATTTTAACTTTGTCGGAAGAACTGGATGCAGTTAAGGTCGCCGAGGTCTGCGCATTCGTTTGAAGTGCATGTTGTTTAATTCTATTTTGCTGATCAGATTGACTGATATTATCTGTTTGAACAAGATTGGTGCTCTCGTTTGGCGCAGTAATGACATATGCAGCTTGTGACAACCACATTGGTCCTAGACCTAATGCTTCATGTAGGTATAAATAGCGACTATCTAGCATATTTTTTCCATCAATATGGCATGTTCACCATTTGTATAATAGTTTTTACGTTGACCACAGTCGGTGAATCCTTCACTCAAATACAGTTGTCTTGCTGCAATATTACCGGCTCTGACCTCTAATAGAATACGAGTTAAGCTTTGCTGTTGAGAATACTGGCATAAATGTTTCAATAGGTATTGCGCATATCCTTGTCTTCTGTGTTGCGGATGAGTATTAAGTAAATGTATTTCCGCCTGATCCACGATTAACTGCCATACCAGCATGGCGAGCACATGGTGCTGTGCATCTTCAATAATCCAAGATGGGGATGGTGTTTTTATGGCTCCAGACAATTGGGTTTCCGACCAAGAGGAAGGATTACAGAGTTTTTCCAGCTTTACTAATTCAGGTATATCAGCCAGAGTGGCTACGCGAATAATCATTGTGATTGTCCTGCACGTCTGGCTACTTGTTCTGTTAATGTCAGCGCAATTTTATTACGCACATACAATAAACTAGCCTGTGCTGCCTCTGTCAGGGCATAACGTCCGGATAAAGCCAATGCTGCATACTCTTTGGCGGTAGGCATGAGGTTTTGTCCTGCAACCGGCAGCTCAATTTCTAATCCATAGGCATTACCTACACCTATACCGTGGTGTTGTCCAACCGGTAGATAAATATTGGCTGCCGAACCTACTTGATAATCACTCAGGCGCGTATGAGTCTGGGTGTTATACCAGGCAAAAAACAATTCATTCATACGTGCATCAGTCGCGGCCAGTACACAAGTTCGTTCAGGTAATTGTTCTGCTACTGCATCAAGACAAGGAATACCTATTAAAGGTATATGATTAGGTAGCGCCAACCCTGCTGCAACGCCCAATCCAATACGTAAGCCAGTAAATGCGCCTGGCCCTTGTGCATAGACAATCGCATCCAGTTTTGATAGGGTTGTCTGATGTTGATGCAATAATCGTTTAATACTCGGTAAAATAAGCTCAGAGTGTTTATTACCTGCAACTTCATACAAGCAATCAGTATGGTTATTTTGATATAACCCTAAAGATAAATAATTCGTACTGGTATCTATGATTAATAATGATGATGTGGTGCTAAACATGGTTCTCCGCGATGATTTTTTTACCATCATAATACTTGATTTGGTCGTAATTAATTATTATACCGGTTAAAGCAGCTACTTTTTAAGTTTGATGTAATTATGAATGGATATTTGAAGTTGATAGGTTCACAGTTTTAAATAATGGTAAAAAATTTATTTAATTGTTTAAGACTGGGATAGAGTAGTTGCATCCAGTAGTTATGATAATTCAATTGCCAGATTTAATTTTGATTGTGGAAATTATTTGTGTCAGAAATGTATATTGGGCGCTTTGCTCCTAGCCCTACAGGCTACTTACATATCGGCTCTTTGTTAACAGCTGTTGCCTCTTTTCTGGATGCACGCAGCAATCAGGGGCAGTGGCTGGTCAGAATGGAAGATTTAGACCCACCACGAGAAATGAACGGTGCTGCAACAGCAATACTCGCAACTTTAGAAGCTTTTGGTTTGCATTGGGATGGTACGGTGGTTTATCAAAGCCAACGCTATCATCTCTATCAAGATGCTTTGCTAAAGTTGCGATCCAACCATCAGATTTATCCTTGTTATTGTAGTCGCAAAACTGTCCAGACTGAGGCACGAGGTGAGGGTATTGATGGTTTGTTATATAGCGGTCGCTGTGCTCAATTACCATTGGAAGAGCCGCCTGTATCAGGTAAAGCATCTGCATGGCGATTAAAAGTACCTTCTGTAACAATTGCTTTTACCGATATCGTGCAAGGAAAACAAATTCAACAACTGGATCAAGCGGTAGGTGATTTTGTTTTATTACGGGCTGATGGTTTCTGGGCCTATCAGTTAGCGGTGGTAATAGATGATGCGGAACAGAAAATTAATCATATTGTCAGAGGACAGGATCTATTACTGTCTACACCTCGGCAAATTTATTTACAAAAGCTTTTAAATTTTCCACAACCGAATTATGCTCATGTTCCTTTATTAACCAATAAACAGGGGCAAAAATGGTCAAAGCAAACATGTGCACCGGCGCTGGATATTAAACAGCGAGAACAATTACTACGACAGGTATTAAAGTATTTGCAAATACCAACAGCGCCGACTGTAGATAATATAGCTGATTTATTAAAATGGGGTATACAACACTGGCAACTAAGCCGAATTAAACCACAAGCAATCAACACCGAACAAAATTAGTCACCTCATTATAATGATCACTTTTTCGAAAATCGCTATTGACTGCTTATAGGAAATCAGGCTTTTAAAGGGGTAAACAAGTTGGCAAATCAATCGGATCAGAAATATATTATTAAACCATTTTTGCGTAAGTTGCAGAAGCAGCAAAGCGGAACATTTCGATTGGCATGGTGCCTGATGCTGGTCAATTCAGTATTGATGATTTTGCAGAACGGATTGTTGGCTTATCTTTTCGCTTTTTGGCTCGAACAGCAAAAATTAGTTTTGTCCGTGTTAATGTCATTCTTACCCTATTTAGCCACCAGCTGGTTACTCAGACCTATCATTAATTACATTGTTGACCAGTTATTATTGCGCGCCAGTATTGCAATTCGGTTGAATTTACGCAGCCGAATTTTGAATGCTATTGCCTGTCTGGGGCCGGAGAGGAGCGCTTATGGTAGTGATGGTGCCCTGTCTACGCAGGTACTGGAACAGGTAGATGCATTAGATGGTTATTTTATTCATTTTGTACTACAACAAAAACTGGCTGCAGTTATTCCTTTGCTGATTGCCGCAGTGACATTTGCATATAGCCCGCTTGCAGCGTGTTTATTATTATTTACAGCACCCTTGGTGCCAGTATTTATGATATTGCTTGGTGAAGCGGCTGCCCGTAAAAATCGTCAGCAATTAGCAGCTTTAGCCAGTCTGAGCGGTCGATTTCTGGATTTATTACGTGGTATGCCAACCTTACGGCGACTAGGAGCAATTACGCAGGCACAACGAGCAGTCGATACTGCTGCTGAATCTTATCGGATTCGTACATTGAGTGTATTACGACTGGCATTTTTATCAACTGCGGTACTGGAATTATTCGCTGCCTTAGCCATTGCTTTGGTAGCAGTGTATCTTGGCTTAGGTTTACTGGGTGTTCTGCCGTGGGCTAATGGAACCATACCTGTGCCTTATCAGGGAGCATTGTTAATTTTGTTACTGGCACCGGAGTTTTATCAGCCATTGCGTCAGCTTGGTGTTGATTATCATGATAAAGCGAAGGCAGAAGCGGCTGCTTTAAATCTATTGCCGTTATTGCAGGTAGCAGATTCAGTCATGCAGGCCGAGTCCGAAAAAATAGATTATGTATTACAGACACCACCATCTATTCAAGCAGAGCAACTGTGTGTACATGGTCGCGACCAGCGCTTACGTCTAGCAGAAATTAATTTTGATATTCAACCTCAAGAGCGGGTCATGGTGTTTGGAGAAAGTGGCAGTGGTAAATCAAGCTTATTACAAGCTTTGCTGGGGTTTGCACCCTATTCAGGCAATATTTACATCAATAAACAAAATTACGCCGATATCAACTTATCACTTTTACGACAATCTATTGCCTATCTTGCTCAAACGCCGCCAATCATGGCTTTAACGATTGCAGATAATCTGCGCTTGGCGAAAAGCTCTGCCACGGATCAGGAATTACAGCAAGTATTGCAGCAGGTAAGTTTATGGGATTTGATCGAAAGATTACCTGAACAAATGCAAACCCAATTGGGTGAAAGAGGACAGGGAATGTCTGGAGGTCAGTTACAACGATTAGCTATAGCCCAAATGCTATTACGAAATGCGCCGTTATGGTTACTTGATGAGCCAACAGCACATTTGGATGCCGATACAGCAGAAAATATCATGGTTTTACTGGATCAACTTAGTATTGGTAAAACGGTGTTATTGATTAGTCATGATGTCAGTCATGCACAATGGATTGACCGAAAGATTATTCTGACAGCCCCAAAAGGATAACTAAAATGGAACATGCAGATTTATTGTGGAAAAATGGGCGCCTTCGTTTATTCAGTATGTTATCCAGTCGCCGTCGAATATGGTTATTAGCGTGGCTGTTGGGCGAACTGGCAGCTATTAGCAGTATTGGTTTACTGGCTTTATCTGGCTGGTTTATCACTGCAGCAGGATTAACTGGCTTGATCAGTTTAACCACTGCTTATACATTTAATTATTTTACCCCTGCTGCCATTATAAGATTGCTGGCCATACTTCGCACTGCCGGTCGATATGGTGAACGTTTAGTATCGCATAACGCTGTACTAGGGTTATTAGCAGATCTGCGCAGCAGTATGTTTGCACGTCTGGCGCAGGTACAAAAAAATAAACCTGCTTCCATTCGGCAAATGCATCGGCTGATCAGTGATATCGACCTTCTCAATGTTTGGCCACTTAACGTGGTTTTGCCTGCGTCATGGGCCATTACCGTCCTAATTGCCATGACCTTATGGAGTTGGATTGCAGGAGGATTTGTGTTGGCAATGGTAATATTGTTGCCCTTATTTTGTGCCACAATTGTCATTCCTTTAATCGGTAACCGCTGGGGGTATCATCTGGCCAAGTTACAGGCGCAGCAAATAGAGCATCGGCGAGAAGCTTTGCTACAACCTCTTGCGGCGTTAACAGCGTTATTACAGTGGCAACAATGGTCACATTTTAGTAAACATTTTCATACACAGGATCAGCATTTTATTGACAGTCAACTTAAGCAACAGAAAATGGCGGGTAAAATCATATTAGTTCAGCACGTTTTTCTGGTTTCGTCTGCTATTTTACTACTCTGGCAGGGAAGCAAACTGATCCATAGTGAACAAATAACCGTTGCCATGTTGCTGGCTTTATTACTGATGATTCTGGG
Source organism: uncultured Neisseriaceae bacterium (assembly GCA_946481965.1). Lineage (GTDB taxonomy): Bacteria > Pseudomonadota > Gammaproteobacteria > Burkholderiales > Neisseriaceae > Snodgrassella. The sequence goes on from CAMLPN010000037.1 coordinate 17,787, forward strand.
TTTTGCTGAATTGGTCATAGTTCTTGGTAAAAATATTTTTGCTTATGGTTTATGCCATGCCGCATGCCAGAGACTCAATGATCTGATCGATACTGAAACTACTCTGACAACTGCTAAGTCTGTTTTACCAGAGGTTATACATATCAAGGTCGATAAATTATGTGCACAATGGCCCGAGGCGCTCAATGGACCTCAAAACATCAATTTTGATTTAACAAACGGCGATATTCTATTTATATCTGGTTCATCCGGAGTAGGTAAGTCAACTTTATTAGCAGTACTAGCAAACGAACTTTCACCTACAGCCGGCAAGCTGGAATGTAACCAAAAACCTTATTCAGAATGGCAATGGCAAGGTAATATTGCCTATCTTTCTCAGCAATTGGACATCTTTGATCTGAGTCTGGCAGAAAATTTACGTCTGGGTAAAGCTGAAGCCACAGATGAGGAATTGTGGGCAGTGCTGGAACAGGTAAAATTGGCACAGTGGGCGTGCTCTCAACCACAGGGACTTGATACCGCATTGGGAGAATATGGAGCGGCAATATCCGGCGGTCAGGCAAGACGAGTAGCATTAGCTCGTTTTCTATTACAATCTTATCCACTTATGATACTAGATGAGCCGTTTGCTGGTGTTGATGAAGAAACCAGTGCGCAAATTGCTGATATGCTCCAACAGCAGCAAAAACAAGGCATTTTGATTGTAGCCAGTCATCAAACTAATCATTGGTCTCAGGCAAAGCTAATTTCTTTGATTTAGTCAAGTTAAATAATACTTAATATTAGAATCGGAAGCTTATTTTTCTCATCTTTTTAAGCTTTATCAGGTAGACTTATTGGTAAAAAATATTTTTTTTGCATAAATGCAATAAAAACTAGTGAAGAAAAAAACTAAAATTTAATGTAGATCAGAAGTAACAAAGTAAAAAATGCTTGACAAATAAAATTAAATAAAAACATTAAAATAAAAATTTTTACAATAAAATTTGATTTAAATCAAATAAAAATAATTCAAAAAAATTTGTCATCCTTTGTATGCCTGTATTATCCTAGCAAAAGGAGGCCAATTTAAGCCTTTGTTTAAATGATAATAATTATTATTACATACAAGGAATGACACTATGGATGTGGTAGAACTGTCGAGATTACAGTTTGCTCTAGTCGCTCTTTATCACTTTTTGTTTGTACCATTAACACTAGGCATGACCTGGATTCTGGTAATTATGGAATCAGTTTATGTGTTAACAGGTAAAGAAGTTTATAAAGATATGACCCGTTTCTGGGGTAAACTCTTTGGTATTAACTTTGCTTTAGGTGTAACTACTGGTATTACTATGGAGTTCCAGTTTGGTACAAACTGGGCATACTATTCACACTATGTCGGTGATATTTTCGGAGCACCACTGGCTATTGAAGCTTTGATGGCCTTCTTCCTTGAATCCACATTCGTTGGATTATTCTTTTTTGGCTGGGACAGATTAAGTCGGCCAAAACATTTGCTTGTTACTTTTTTGATGGCTTTAGGCACTAATATATCAGCTCTGTGGATTCTGGTGGCAAATGGCTGGATGCAAGACCCAGTTGGGGCGCACTTTAACTTCGAATCCATGCGTATGGAAATGAGTAGTTTTGCAGAAATTTTCCTTAATGAAATGGCGCAAAATAAATTTGTGCATACTGTTTCTGCTGGCTACGTCACTGGGTCTATATTTGTAATGGGCATATCTGCGTTGTATCTGCTTAGAAAACAAGATGTCGAATTTGCTAAAAAGAGTTTTCGTATTGCTGTTGCCTTTGGAGCTGCATCTGTTATTTCCGTAATCATTTTAGGTGATGAATCCGGTTATAGTATTGGTAAATCACAGCAAACTAAAATGGCCACGCTGGAAGCGATGTGGGAAACCGAACCGGCACCGGCACCATTTAACATTATTGCTTTTCCGAATGAAAAGGAAATGAAAAATAATGCGGAAATTCAGATACCTTACGTCATGGGTATTATTGGAACAAGATCATTAGATAAAACAATTCCGGGTATTAAAGATATTATCGCAGTCAACACCAAACGTATTGAAAATGGTCGTGAAGCTGTCATTGCCTTGGAAGCCTTGCGTAAAAACCGCAATGATATGCAGGCTCAGGCCAATCTGAAGCAATACGGTGACGATTTAGGCTTTGGTTTATTATTAAAATCTTACGTACCTGATGTAAGGCAGGCAACGGCAAACGATATAGCTCATGCTGCGCGTGAAACCATCCCTCGTGTTGCGCCAATGTTCTGGAGTTTCCGCTTGATGGTTGCGTGTGGGTTCTTGTTATTAATCCTGATTCTCTTTGCCCTGTATGCGACCATCCGTAATACATTTGCCGAAAAGCGTTGGTTACTGAAGTGGGTATTATGGAGTATTCCATTACCATGGCTTGCCTGTGAAGCAGGGTGGTTCGTCGCTGAATATGGGCGTCAGCCATGGACTGTATATGGCGTATTACCAACCAATTTATCTGCTTCTTCTCTGACAACTACCAGTATATGGGGTTCGATCTTTGGTTTTACTGCTTTATATACTGTATTGTTGATAGCGGAAGTATATCTGATGGTTCGTTTTTCCCGCCAAGGTCCCGGCTCTCTGGGTACCGGACGTTATGACAATGAAGCTAGACACTAGGAGTGAACCATGGAATTTTTCGATTATTCAGTATTAAAATTCATTTGGTGGCTATTGCTCGGTGTTTTGTTAATCGGTTTTGCCATCATGGACGGTCAAGATATGGGTGTAGGTTGTTTATTACCTTTTGTAGGTAAAAATGATCAGGAACGCCGGGTATTGATAAATAGTGTTGCTCCACATTGGGATGGTAACCAAGTATGGTTTATTACCGGTGGTGGTGCCATCTTTGCTGCTTGGCCGTATGTATATGCAACTGCTTTTTCCGGTTTTTACTGGGCAATGATGGCCGTTTTATGGGCATTATTTTTCCGACCGGTTGGGTTTGATTACCGCAGTAAAATCAATAATGCAACTTGGCGTACTTCTTGGGACTGGGGTTTATTTATTGGTAGCTTTGTTCCACCCTTAATCTTCGGCGTAGCTTTTGGCAACCTATTATTAGGTGTACCGTTCCATTTTACCGAAGACCTGCGCTCTTTTTATACTGGTTCTTTCTGGGGATTACTCAACCCATTCAGCTTGCTGTGTGGTGTGGTTTCAGTATCGATGATCATTTTTCATGGTGCAATCTATTTGGCACTGCGCAGTGAGAAAATGATTAAGCAAAGAGCCAAAAAAGCCAGCACTATAGCTCTAATTGTATTATTGATTACATTTACATTAGCTGGTCTCTGGATCAAGTCGGGTATCAATGGGTACAGTATGGTAGCAGGCAGTTATTTACCTAATGCTTCCCCAGACCCGCTGAATAAGCAGGTGACAGTAGCTGTAGGGGCTTGGTTGAATAATTATATGCAGCACCCGATCTTATTTATCATACCGATTTTGGCTTATCTCGGTTTTATTCTGGCCTGGTTGTTAGCGAAAGCGGATAAATTATTCACAGCTTTCTGGTGTTCTGCTCTTGGTTTAGCTGGCGTGATTGGTACAGCAGGTGTGGCAATGTTCCCATTCCTAATGCCTTCTAATTCCGATTTGCGCTCCAGTTTGACGGTATGGGATGCAAGCTCAAGTGAAACAACTTTAACCATCATGTTGGTTGTAGCCATTATATTTGTACCTATCGTATTGCTGTATACCAGTTGGTGCTATAAAGTGATGCGCGGTAAAATCACGACCGATATGATTAAAAAGAACGATCACAGTTTATATTAAGTAATATAGCATTGCTGATAGCAATGCTATATATAAGGAGTTGATATGTGGTATTTTGCATGGTGTCTGGGTATTGGCTTTGCTCTTCTGTTTGCAATTGTCATTGCACTATGGGGCGAATTTCAGCAAGACCGTGATAAATTAGATAGCTAAAATTCACTTTCAGAATTATCTTACTGATTTAAAAAGCTATAAAATAAAATTCGGATTTTATGTTAATATTCCGTTATCTTAAATCCCAACTATGATCAATTATTGTTGCTGAATCTTAATACCTAATACTTGATTATATTTAAAATAGCACCATCTATTATTGTGTTATATTGATATTTAAAGTATTGTTGTTGTAAACATAAGATCCGATATTTATTTTATAGATCATTATTCGGAAGGAATCCGATGAATAAATCAATCCGTAATAGTTTATTTCTTACTTTGGGCATAATGCTAAGCGTTAGTACCATTGCCAAAGATATAAATGTAAGTGATAACAATACACCTTATAGCCCCGCTGATGTGCAAAAACTGGCTTCTACGGCAGTTAAAATGGGGGTGACCGAACCAGTAAATTTACGTCTAAATGCTGGCAATCTGACGGTTACAGGCAGTAGCAAAACCAGCTGTGTTATCAAAGTTGGATCGGGTGCTACACCACAAATAGCAGGTATCAGCTGTAAATAGATCAGCTGCATATTTATCAGATAATGGACTGATTATATTAAAATAATCAGTCTTTTTTGTCTTTTAACTTTAAAAATTTAATGCACTATAAATTTCTCAGTTTTAGAATAGAGCAATTCAAACAAAAAATTATCTTAAATTATGCGGATTTTTAATCTATACATTTCTTAATTAATAAATTAATCAATAACGGTTACCGTTAAGGAGATAAAATACAAACTAATCAATTAGTAAATAACATATTATATAAAAACGATAATTTTTGGTATAGCAGCTATTATATTTCCAGTAACAGATAAAACAAAACTTTAGTTCAACATATCAGAGTGATTTTATACTTTATCATTTTGGCAACATTGAATATTACAGTCAAATGATTAACTACCAATGCATTTGTCTGAGTTTAGAAACTTTACGATCAATTATATTGTTATTTTAAAATATTTCACTATCCAGAGTTTAATTTTAAGCCCAAATTGTAACATTATTAAATTATTATTTAATTGTTTTTTAGCAGAATGTTGACTGTATATTCCTATTAATTATGTATAGAATAATACCATTGAAGTAATTTTACCGTTAGAATTAGATCTGAA
>CAMLPN010000038.1 GCA_946481965.1 uncultured Neisseriaceae bacterium
AGCCACAAGTTTGATGATTAAAGGATAATGACATGCGTCATCGTAATGGTAACCGTAAATTAAATCGCACTAGTTCGCATCGTGCTGCTATGTTGCGTAATATGGCCAATTCATTGTTGACCCACGAAGCAATTGTAACTACTTTACCCAAAGCTAAAGAATTGCGCCGTGTGGCAGAGCCACTGATTACATTGGGAAAGAAACCTTCATTAGCTAATCATCGTTTAGCTTTTAATCGTACCCGTGATCGTGACGTGGTTGTAAAGCTATTCAATGAATTAGGTCCGCGATTTGCTAATCGCAATGGAGGTTATTTACGGATTCTGAAGTATGGTTTCCGTAAGGGTGATAATGCTCCTCTTGCTCTGGTAGAGCTGGTTGAGAAAGCACCTGAAACTGAAGCTGTAGCCGAGTAATTATGCTACGCTAACAAGCCAGCCCGAAAGGCTGGCTTGTTTTATTTTGTGATTTTGCTGATTAATATTATCGAATGCTTAAGCTAAGCTATCATTTATATTATTAACAGACCCATATCTTCAGTTTGTGATCTAAGCAGAGCAAATACTAGTTTTGACCGTTACTAGCGAAATTTTATATTTTTGTTAGATCGTATAGTTTGGCTTGTTTATTAAAAATTTTGCTAGTGCCTGTTTATATTATTAGATAATAAGGTTTTATTCCGATAGATATCTAATTTTGAATTTTTGTATGCGATACATGTTTTTTTGTGGTTAACTTATTTATCAGAATTTTTTTGTAACCAAAGTCGTAATTTGCACTTGGATGTGTTGTGTAATTTTGTAGATGGCTGAATTGTTATCAGGGAGAGAACGATGAAGTTTATACGATTGAGTTTATGTATTTTGTTTGTTTTTATTTCATCTGCTAGCTGGGCTGGCCGGATATTACCTAATGATATTTATGTTATGACGCTAAAAGATGCTTTTGGTAAGCAAGTTGTTTTAGGCGCACCGAAAAATGCATGGTTGCGAACAGTGACTCTTGGTGTAGTTAATGGAAATAAAAAATATGAATTGAGTAACGGCGTTCGCATTCGTGATGATCATAATTTATTTGTAACCTATAACAAATTACCTAAGTTTCGCAATCGTGCAATAGGAGTGCGTGTTGACAGATCTAATCGCATTGAGGAGATATGGGTACTCACTGCAGAGGAACGTGATCGATTACTCAGATCTAATCATGATTAAGATATTAAGATTGTAAAGTATTATGAAGAAAGTTTTTATACGAACTTTTGGCTGTCAAATGAATGAATATGACAGCGATAAAATGTTATCTGTACTGGCAGAAGGGCAGCCTCTTGAACGTACTGATAATGCTGAAGAAGCTGATATTATTTTATTTAATACCTGCTCGGTGCGAGAAAAAGCTCAGGAAAAGGTATTCTCTGATTTAGGGCGTATACGTCCCTTAAAAGCTAAAAATCCAGATTTGATTATAGGCGTTGGTGGTTGTGTAGCATCTCAGGAAGGAGAAGCTATCATTCAGCGGGCACCTTATGTAGATGTGGTTTTCGGTCCGCAGACTTTACATCGGTTACCACAAATGATACTGGATAAAGAAACCAGTGGTTTGTCGCAGGTGGATATTTCTTTTCCTGAGATAGAGAAGTTTGATCATTTACCACCAGCCAGAGTAGAAGGCGGTTCAGCCTTTGTTTCGATTATGGAAGGTTGCTCTAAATACTGTAGTTTCTGCGTTGTCCCTTATACCCGAGGTGAGGAGTTTTCCCGACCTCTGGAAGATGTGCTGACTGAAATTGCCGGGTTAGCGCAGCAAGGGGTCAAGGAGATTAATCTTTTAGGGCAAAATGTTAATGCCTATCGTGGTGATATGGGAGATGGAGAGGTTTGTGACTTTGCAACTTTGCTGCGTATCGTACATGAGATTCCTGGTATTGAGAGAATGCGCTTTACCACAAGCCATCCGCGTGAATTTTCGGATGCCATTATAGAGTGCTACCGTGATTTACCGAAATTGGTATCTCATCTACATTTGCCTGTACAGTCTGGTTCTGATCGGGTTTTAGCTGCTATGAAACGTGGCTATACCGCTTTAGAGTATAAACATATTATCCGTAAGTTGCGGGCTATCCGGCCGGATTTATGCCTGAGTTCGGATTTTATTGTTGGTTTTCCAGGGGAAACTGAATATGAGTTTGAACGTACTTTGAAATTAGTAAAGGATGTGGCTTTTGATCTGAGCTTTGTCTTTATCTATAGCCCACGTCCCGGAACACCGGCTGCGAATTTGCCAGATGATATACCTCATGCAGAAAAGGTACGCAGACTGGAAGCTTTAAATTCAGTCATTGAGGCAGAAACAGCGCGTATTAATCAAACTATGTTGGGTAGTGTGCAACGTTGTTTGGTTGAAGGGGTATCTAAAAAGGACCCAGATCAATTACAGGCACGTACGGCCAATAATCGGGTGGTGAATTTTACAGGTCATCCACGGTTGATTAACCAGATGGTTGAACTGGAAATAACGGAAGCTTATACGTTTTCGTTGCGCGGACAGATGGTTGTTTCGGATTAGTTGAATGCAATAGTCAGTAGTAATAATAAGGATTAAGGAAGCTGTAATGGTGATAAAAATTATCGATAAAATGCAGGTTCTTGTAGATAGAGTTAGTTGATTTTTTGGTGTCTTGATTATTTGGTTAAGCTATTGATAGAAGGTTGTAAACCTTTATCTTCTGCTTGCATAAGGAATGAGTATGAACCCTGCAGGTCGTTCTTTTTTAGATAATTTTTTCAAAATTAGTGAAAGTGGTAGCAGTGTAAAAACTGAAGTGTTAGCCGGACTCACCACTTTTCTGGCGATGAGCTATATTTTGGTGGTAAATCCAACTATTCTCAAAGACGCCGGGATGGATTTTGGTGCGGTTTTTGTGGCTACATGTATTTCGGCGGCTTTTGCTTGCATGATGATGGGGCTGGTGGCTAATTATCCAATAGCTCTGGCACCGGGAATGGGACTGAATGCTTATTTTACTTATGCTGTGGTCAATGGTATGGGTATTCCATGGCAAGTAGCACTGGGTGCTGTATTTGTATCCGGTATTGTTTTTATTATTCTAAGTTTATTTAAGGTTCGCGAAGCGATAGTTAATTCTTTACCTAATTCTCTTAAATTTTCTATTGGTGGTGGCATCGGTTTATTTCTTGCTTTAGTAGCTTTAAAAAGCGCTGAAGTGGTGGTATCCAATCCTGCAACACTGGTTAGCTTGGGTAATATTCACTCCCCACAGGTTCTGCTGACGATTGTTGGTTTTTGTCTGATTGTGACGCTGGAACACTATCGTATTCGAGGTGGAATTATTATTGGTATTTTGTCGGTTACTGCGGTAGCTTCGATAATAGGTCTTAATCAGTTTCAAGGGGTATTTGCTCCTGTTCCGTCTCTGGCACCGACTTTTTTAAAGCTGGACTTTCATGATTTATTTAGTATGAGTCTGGTTAGTGTTATTTTTGTATTTTTCTTTGTTGACTTGTTTGATAGTACCGGGGTACTGATTGGTGTTGCTGGTCGTGCAGGTTTGCTCGTCGATGGGAAATTACCACGGGTAAAAAAAGCACTTCTGGCCGATTCTACGGCGATTGTGGTCGGAGCTGGTCTAGGTACATCTTCTACTACTGCATATGTTGAATCTGCAGCTGGTGCTGCCGCTGGTGGTCGTACTGGTTTAACAGCAGTTGTAGTTGGAATTCTAATGCTGGCAAGTTTATGGTTTTCTAAGCTGGCGGCCAGTGTTCCTGCTTATGCTACTGCTCCTGCATTATTATATGTGGGGGTATTGATGATGCGAAGTATGACAGAAATTGACTGGAAAGATGTATCAGAGGCAGCACCGGCATTTTTCACATTGATTTTCATGCCTTTTGCATATTCTATTGCTGATGGTATCGCTATGGGTTTCATCAGCTATGCTTTAATTAAGCTTTTTTGTGGCAAGGTTAAAGACGTTTCTTATATGGTGTGGATTATTGCGGCATTATGGGCATTTAAGCTATTGTGGCTTGGCGCTTAGTTATTTATTTACTTAGGCAGTCTGATGACTGCCTAATTTTTTATAAAATACGATTAATATAAAAATTGCTGGTAAATTTATTTTGAAAAATGCTGTAAATTTAAGATTTATATGAATATATTGGAAAGAAGTGGGCTCATTTTTGAATTATGGTTTATGAGAATAATGCTGAATATGTTTAATATATACGTTAATTAATAGTGTATTACTCTTATCTTTCCGCTTTAATTCAGCTTCTTTATTAAAAAATACATTTCAATAATTTATGCGTTAACATAACAATCAAAATAAATAGAACAATAAAACTAATTAATTTGAATATATTCTTCATAATTAACTGTGCTTTTGTTATTTTTGGGTAAAATTTTGACTGTAATAAAATCAAATAAATTTTAAAAATGGAGCTAATCCTCAAGCTAAGCAAATCAATTTGCCCTGTAAAAACCCAGATATTTTGCCATTGCTACTCTATTATTTGTATCTGAATTCGTGCGTCGTGAAATTACTTTTTAACTACTATTTTTTTCTATCTTTAAGCTGATTCAAGTTTATATAATATGGGAAAGAATGAGTAATTTAGTAGATCCGGTATTTAATAAGTAATTAAATCGCTTAGATATATAAGGTATACATAATATTTATAAATTTATATATGCCGTTAGTAAGGTTTATCAGAACAAGATAGCGAAATAAAACCTTTATCTTCTTTGCTGAGACTTACAGACTAAAGTGAGTTAAAGGATAATATGTTGGTAAGAAAAAAGCAGAAAAATATTGGATATAACTCAAAATACCTCATTATGTTTAATATTAAGAAGTATAAAATACTGATTATTAGATAAAATCAATAATTAGAGTTTTATTCATGCTGGATAATAAAGGCACTTGTATCATCTTTAATTTGTGAATGTGGTCTGAAAATATAAAAATATTTTTATAATATAGTAGCTTACTGATTGTTCTGCAACACGAGTCTGGTTTTTAAAAATTACCACAGCATGAAATAAGATACTAATTGACGGTATAATGGTTCAAATTGTTGATAAATTAAAAAGCTGATTGCAATTCAGCATGTGCATACAAGGGAAAGGATACAAGATGTCTTTAATTGAAGAGATTATGGACTTTAATCATAAGTTTGTCAGTGCTGGCGAGTATGAACAGTTTTTTACTGATAAATATCCAGAAAAGAATCTTGCTATTGTGTCCTGTATGGATGCCCGTATTCTGGATTTGCTACCTCGTGCTTTAGGGCTGAAAAATGGTGATGCTAAAGTAATTAGAAATGCCGGAGCGCTAATCACTCATCCATGGGGTTCAGTTATGCGTTCATTGCTGGTAGCTGTATTTGAAATGAATGTCCATGAAATTATGGTAATTGGCCATAATGATTGTGGCATGCAGGCTTTACATGTACCGGATATGCTGGATCGAATGCGTAGTCGTGGTATTACTAATGAATGTATTGAGACATTGGAAAATGCGGGTATTGATTTTTACAAATGGCTGACGGATTTTGATCAGGTTGAAGATGCAATTACATATTCTGTTAATATGATACGTAAACATCCCTTGATGTTGCCAGAAATTAAGGTGCATGGCTTGGTGATTGATCCAATTACGGGTCAGTTGACTGTCGTAATAAATGGAGATGAAAACGCTATTGTATGAAACGTATTGGTTTGTTTGGCGGTACATTTGATCCTCCTCATAATGGTCATATTCATATTGCACGTGCTTTTGCAGATGAATTGCAATTAGAAAGCGTCATTTTTATTCCGGCAGGTGAGCCCTATCATAAACAGATAAAGTCAAATACAACTAATACACAACGGCAAGATATGGTGGAGCGTATTATCGCTATTGATAAACGTTTCAGTATGTCTGATTGTGATCTGTTACGTAAGGGACCAACTTATACTTTTGATACGGTATCACGGTTTAGACAAGTGTTCCCGCAGGCACAAATTTGGTGGTTAGTGGGGATGGATTCGTTATTACAATTACCGGCTTGGTACCGCTATCAGTCGTTATTAGAATGTACTAATTTGGCTATTGCTGCTCGGGGCGATGCTACAATTGCCTCAGTACCAGCACAGTTACAATTATGGCTTGCTGATGCTTTAAACAAATTCAAATCTCAGCCTGATGGTAATGATGGTGGCAGGGCTTTTATTTTACAGGCCGATTATTTACCAATTAGCTCAACCTATATTCGCTCTCATTGGCCAGATGGAGTTCGTCATGATGTTCCTATGGCTGTGGCAGAATATATCGACCAGCAAGGCCTTTATCAGGCATAATTTGTGTCTTTAGTCATTTTTCTGAATATGGAAAGAAAATAAGGTAGTTTTTTTATGGATAAGGATTTGATTGCGCAATGGGATACTTTAGTTGCCATTGCTGTTAATGCGTTGGAAGATATCAAAGGTAAAGATATTATTGTACTAGACACATCAGCTAAAACTTCTTTGTTTGCACGAATGATTGTTGCCAGCGGTGATAGTACTAGACAGGTCAAAGCTCTTGCTAATAATGTTGCGGTTGAATTAAAGCAGGCTGGGTTTGAGATTATTAGTACTGAAGGTTTGGACAGTGTTGAATGGGTGTTGGTAGATGCTGGGGATTTAGTGGTGCATGTTATGCAACCAGCAGTACGTGATTATTATGATATTGAAGCATTATGGGGTGGTGAAAAACCTTCTTTTCACAATGGTGCAGCTAAACCGTGGCAAGCAGCTGACTAGTGTGATGTAGCATCATTATAATTAAAATGGATTCGTGCGCTATTTTAGTTAGTGTGATGATGAAATTTTATTTAAAACCGGAACCAGTATGACAGGTTATTTTCTATCTACAGAAGATTTATATTTCTAAAATTGCCATGAATATTACAGTGTTAGCAGTCGGAACAAAAATGCCGAAATGGGTAGATCAGGCAGTTATTGAATACAGTAAACGATTTGCACGAGATATTCAATTTAGATTAAAAGAAATTAGGCCTGAAAAACGTGGTGCTGGTGTCAGTGCAGCTCAGGGTATGGTCGCTGAGGAAGAACGTATTTTAGCGGCAATCCCACCGCAAAGTTTTTTAATTGTTTTGGATGAGCGTGGCAAAGCACCTACGTCTATGGAACTGGCCGACTGGTTAAAAAAATGGCAACAGCAAGGTGAGAATTTATGTTTTGTAATTGGTGGTGCTGATGGTATGACTGCAAGTTTAAAAGATCGGGCACGATTACTAATGCGTCTTTCCAGTTTAACTTTGCCACACGGTATGGTTCGGGTTTTGCTAACCGAGCAGTTATACCGTGCTCAAACTATTTTGCATAATCATCCCTATCATCGTGAATAATAGTTATTGCTGTATATGAAACATCGCGACAGCAAGGACGATTATTTTTGTGTTCTAAAATTTTTCGGTATTTAATATTATTTTGATGCTATATAATTTGCTATATAATCGGTTAAATTTGGTTAAGTAGTGCAGTTTGGAAACTGCATTGATAAATAAGTGAAGCTTGAACATGACACCTACTCCCCTGCTAGACAAGATTGAGTTTCCACAAGATATCCGGCGCCTGCAAAAGTCACAATTGCCACAGTTGGCCGACGAATTAAGATCCTATTTGCTTGATTCGGTAAGTAAAACTGGCGGTCACTTTGCCAGTAATCTTGGTGCAGTAGAGTTAACTATCGCGCTTCATTATGTTTATCAAACCCCCCAAGATCATTTAGTATGGGATGTAGGTCATCAAAGTTATCCGCATAAGATTCTGACCGGACGTAAAGAGCGTATGCATACGATGCGCCAATATGGCGGTCTGTCTGGTTTTCCAAAACTTAGTGAGTCTGAATATGATGCCTTTGGCGTCGGTCACTCGTCTACGTCCATTGGTGCTGCCTTAGGCATGGCCATAGCAGACAAGTTACAGTTTAAGCCCAATAGAAGTGTAGCTATTATTGGCGATGGTGCGATGACTGGTGGGCAAGCATTTGAGGCATTAAATAATGCTGGAGATATGGACGTCGATATACTGGTTATTCTTAATGATAATGAGATGTCAATTTCTCCCAATGTTGGAGCACTACCCAAATATTTGGCGAGAAATCCCTTACATGAAGTGAAGGATTTTGTTAAGTCTTTCAAACATAAATCTGAACGAGTATTAGGTTTAGTACCGGGTGCTCTGGATGTAGCGCAAAAAGTAGAAAACAAGATTAAGGGATTAATAGAAGAAAGTTCTGATTCCGATACGTTATCATTATTTGATAATTTTGGATTTGTTTATACAGGGCCGGTTGATGGTCATGATGTCATCCAGTTAGTAGAAATCTTAGAGGAGATTCGTAATCGCAAGGGACCACAGCTACTGCATGTCATGACTAAAAAAGGGCAGGGATACCAACTTGCCGAAAATGATCCGGTTGCCTTTCATGCTGTCAGTGCATTTGATCCGGCACATGGTCTGAGTAAATTAAGTTCTGTAATGCCGCTGACTTATACACAAATTTTTGGACGATGGATTCTGGATCAGGCTGCAGTGGATGAGCGCTTACTGGCGATTACCCCGGCCATGCGTGAAGGAAGCGGTTTGGTCGAATTTGCGCAGTGCTATCCACAACGTTACTTTGATGTAGGGATTGCGGAACAGCATGCAGTCACCTTTGCTGCTGGTCTGGCCTGTGAGCAGATGAAGCCCGTAGTGGCTATCTATTCCACTTTTTTGCAACGAGCTTATGATCAGTTGATCCATGATGTCGCTTTACAGAATTTGCCGGTTTTATTTGCCATTGACCGTGGTGGAATTGTTGGTGCAGATGGACCTACTCATGCTGGTATCTATGATTTGAGTTATCTGCGTTGTGTGCCGAATCTGGTGATAGCTGTGCCCAGTGATGAGCATGAATGTCGGCTGTTATTATCCAGTTGTTATCAACTTGATCAACCTACAGCAGTGCGTTACCCACGTGGTGTGGGAACAGGCATTGATGCAGGTACTGATTTGGAAACCGTGGCTATTGGCAAAGGAATTATACGTCGACAGGGTTCGAAAATTGCCTTGATAGCTTTTGGCAGTATGGTGCAACCAGCACTCGTCACCGCAGAGGTGATTGATGCGACTGTGGCCGATATGCGTTTTGTTAAGCCTTTGGACAAAGATTTATTGTTACAACTGACTCAAGAGCATGATTATCTGGTAACTCTAGAAGAAAATAGTGTTATGGGCGGAGCTGGAAGTGCCGTACTTGAATCATTGGCACAATCTGGATTAAGCCGTCCGGTATTGGTTTTGGGTATACCTGATAAGGTTACAGAACATGGTGATACCAATCTCTTACATGATCAGATGGGTCTAAGTGCAGCTAAAGTTCAACAGCAAATTGAAGAGTGGATACTCGCACAAAATCATTCCGAAATAAAATAATCTAATAAACTTTTAACAGTTCTTGGTTAAGAGTTTTGAGCTGTCTTTAGCGATGGCACTGGTTTGATTTTTTAGAATAAAACCAATGCTATTACTTTATTTTTGGGTAATTATGTATTTTCTATGGTTGCTAACCAATCAATAAATATTTATAGCTTCTTCAAGAAAAGCATCGGCAATATCATTATTTTTGTTTTCAGTGTTATAGCGGTGAGAACTGAATTTTTTAAATAGAACTTTAAGGCGAGCCTAGAAAACAAGCTTTTTTTCCTAAGTTTTAATACAAAGCCGTTTCTGCAAAATCTAATTACAAATTCAGACCGCAATAAGTTAATTATCGTTAAATTAATCTGGTGAAAATCGGTATGATCAGCTTTAATGATTTTTGAAAAATTACTGGAGAAAAATTGGCTTGGTATAGAAAAACTATTTAAAACTAGCATAGAAAAACTGGTTATCAAATCTGTATTGTTTCAATTATTTTATTTGCTGCAGTTAATTAGAGACTTTAGCCACTGTTTATGATCTCCAGATTAATCTAATTAGGAGTATTAAGCTAATGACTATTGATCAGATATTGTTCCAATATATTTTAAATGAAATTTTAAGTATTTTAACAATCAAGCTAAAAATAGGCTCAATTATCTGGAATTAATCTTATTTAATAAGTAACGGTGTTATCCAAAACATACGATCGAGTAAGGCTTTGAATTTGTGGATTGGAGTTATTGCCTAAAAATTGTACAATGCAATCCCATGCCTATATGGGCAGTTTTGAGTTTATGTGATTAAATGATGCAAATAGGTTCTTATCAGCTTAATGCGCCCTTCGCTCTGGCACCAATGGCTGGTATTACTGATAAGCCATTTCGGCAAATTTGTCGTGATTTCGGTGCAGGCTGGGCAGTCAGTGAAATGCTAACCAGTGACCCAAGTTTACAGCAAACACATAAAACTTTGCGTCGGGTAGATTCTGAGGGTGAAAGTGGTATTCGGGTTGTGCAGATTGCTGGCAGCAATCCAAAGCTTTTAGCTGAAACAGCTCATTACAATGTTGCTCGGGGTGCGCAGGTTATTGACATTAATATGGGTTGCCCGGCAAAAAAAGTATGTAATGTGCTGGCTGGTAGTGCGTTGTTACAGAATGAATCCTTAGTAGCAGAAATTTTACATACAGTTGTAGATGCCGTGGCAGTTCCGGTTACTTTAAAAACTCGTCTTGGCTGGGATGAGAATCATTGTAATATTCTGGCTATTGGCGATATAGCAGAAAAAGCAGGAATTGCTGCTATAGCTGTGCACGGGCGTACTCGTGCACAGATGTATAATGGAGCAGCACGCTACGAATTAATCACTCAGTTACGACAACAAATACATGTGCCGTTATGGGTTAATGGTGATATTACCAGTCCGCAAAAAGCGTTTGCAGTATCTGAGCAAACTGGTGTACAGGGCATCATGATTGGTCGTGCGGCTCTGGGACAGCCATGGTTATTCAGAGATCTGCGTCATTTTCACATCCATGGAGTTTTGCCTGTTGCATTAAGTGTTGCGGAACATGCTCAGGTTATTCATAAACATATTCAGTCGATGCACGACTTTTATGGAGAATACTTGGGTGTTCGTATAGCTCGTAAACATATTGGTTGGTATGTGGCTATATTAGCTGGTGGTGATGAATTTCGCCGTCAAGTAAATAAAGTGGTTGATGCAAAACAGCAATTGCACATGATTGATGCTTATTTAGATCAACAAATAAAGCAGCTTTCTGTATGGCCATGCACTTACCGGCAAAACATACAATAGTCATTTTGTTTTGTTGTAAAAGGAAAATATTAATGAGTGAAGCACACAAAGTCAGTATAGCGCAATGCATTGAGACCAATATCAAACAGTATTTTGCAGATCTGGATGGTGAAACGCCCTGTGCAGTTTATGATATGGTATTACAGCAAATGGAATTACCACTTTTGCGCTGTGTTATGGAAGTTTGTGAACAAAACCAGACTCGGGCAGCGCAGATTCTCGGATTAAATCGTAATACGTTACGGAAAAAATTAATGCAACACCATCTTATAGGTTAATTTAAATATATTATTAAGGGGAGATGATAATGGCAGTCATCAGACGGGCTTTATTAAGTGTATCCGACAAAACTAATTTAATAGAATTTGCACGTCAATTAGAGCAACTAGGTGTTGAATTAATCTCAACCGGTGGTACGGCTAAATTACTAAATGCGTCTGGTATTAAAGTGGTTGAAGTAGCTGACTATACAGGATTTGCGGAAATGCTGGATGGCAGAGTAAAAACACTTCACCCCAAAATACACGGCGGTATTCTGGGCAGACGTGATTTAGCTGAACATAGGGCACAAATGGAACAGCATAATATAGATACAATTGATCTTGTTTGTGTGAATTTGTATCCTTTTGCTGCAACAGTAGCTCGTGCAGACTGCACACTGGAAGAGGCAATCGAAAATATTGATATTGGTGGTCCGGCAATGGTACGTTCCGCAGCTAAAAACTGGAAAGATGTCACTATTGTTACCGATAGTAATGATTACCAACAAATTATCACTGAGTTACAGCAGGGAGAGATATCACAGAAAACTCGATTTAATCTGGCCCGTAAAGCATTTATGCATACGGCAAACTATGATGGGATGATTGCTCAATATCTGGCTAAAGTAGATGATGAAACATATTCGGTTCCATCTCCATTACCAAAGTTTCCTGAACAACTTCATCTAAACTGGATGAAAGTGCAGGACTTACGTTATGGAGAAAATCCACATCAGCAAGCTGCCTTTTACCGCGATACGGCACCTGTTCAGGGCGCTTTAGCTTCATACCGGCAGCTGCAAGGCAAAGAATTATCCTATAACAATATAGCTGATGCCGATGCAGCATGGGAAGCGGTTAAATCTTTCCAACAGCCTGCCTGTGTCATTATTAAGCATGCCAATCCTTGTGGTGTGGCCATAGCTTCTGATACATTAACAGCCTACAGACTGGCTTTGGCTACTGATAGAACCAGTGCTTTTGGTGGCATTATCGCCTTTAACCATGAAGTAGATAAGCCAACGATAGACGCAGTGACTGAACAATTTCTGGAAGTATTGATAGCGCCAAAATTCACTCCCGAAGCTAAAGCCAGTATAGCCGCAAAAAAAAATGTACGGGTATTAGAAGTACCTTTATCTCCTAACAGTGATCAACTGCAGATGAAATGTGTAGGCGGAGGATTACTGGTTCAAACTACTGATAGTCATCACTTGAAATCAACTGACTTACAAATAGTTACGGCGCGTAAACCGAGTGCACAAGAAGTACAGGATTTATTATTTGTCTGGAATGTAGCTAAATTCGTAAAATCTAACGCGATTGTATTTGGTAAAGGTGGACAAACATATGGAATCGGTGCCGGACAAATGAGTCGGGTTGATTCAACACGTATTGCTGCACTCAAAGCACAGGAAGCCGGCTTTAATTTAGCTGGAGCATGTGCAGCTTCGGATGCATTTTTTCCTTTTCGTGATGGCGTTGATGTGATAGCAGAGCAAGGCATTAAAGCAATTATTCAGCCCGGTGGTTCAATAAGAGATGAAGAAGTGATTAATGCTGCTAATGAACATGATATAGCTATGGTATTCACAGGTGTACGACATTTCCGTCATTAGTTAGAAAGATTGTTCTGAAGTGATAACAGTTATTTAGCTGTACCCTGCTACCTTTAAAGTTGAATTTTGTGCCGAATGGTATTGAGTAAATTACAGATGATTTAAAATAGTTTCATTAACCAGAAAATACTTATTAAATTCTAAAACTTAATTCTACTTTTTTGGATATGAATTATTTAATTTAAAGGATAAAACATGGCTTTGCAAATGAAAATTATCCCGGTAACCGCCTTTTTGCAAAATGCTGCACTGCTATGGGATGATGAAAGCCACGAAGCAGTATTAACTGATACCGGCGGAGAGGCAAAACTTCTACTTGCAGAAGTAGACAGATTGCAACTTAAATTACAGGCTATCTGGTTAACACACGGACATCTGGATCATGTCAGTGGCGTAAACGATATCACAGATCAAATTAAGTTGCCGGTTTTCGGGCCTCATCAGAATGACAATTATTGGTTAGAGGCTTTGCCGGAAGTGACAGCCAATTATGGCTTTCCTATTAGTCAGCCCTTTACCCCTAGTCGGTGGTTACAGGAGGGTGATGAGTTAAAAGTTGGTCAATATTTATTTAAGGTTTTACATATTCCCGGACATACGCCAGGGCATGTGGTTTTCTACAATCAAGAAAACAAATTATTAATTGCAGGTGATGTATTATTCCGTGAAACAGTTGGTCGTACGGATCTTCCCGGTGGAAATCATACAGATCTGATTCAAAATATTCAGCATAAACTTCTAACCCTCCCAGATGATACTCGTATCTTACCCGGTCATGGTGCCATGACGACTATTGGCCATGAAAAACAATATAACCTGTTTCTACGCTAATAATTCAGTTGCTGAAATTGTTGTATTATATTGATTAAATGATATTAATTTGGCAAAAGCATTAAACCATACTACAAATTTTTTAAAATATATTTTGTATTATCTAAATTTTGCTTAAGATCAGCATCAAGTTTGAGACAGAATGAAATCATCGCAAAAAATAGCCTTTTATAAAGGCTATTTTTTAATTAAATATTAAATTTCATAAAATGAACTGAGTAAATTATTCTGTCCTTTGGTTCCAGGGTGCTACTTTAAATAACAGTAACATGCCTGGAAAAGCCAGCAAGAAGCATAACCAGAAGAAATTCAGATACCCCATTTTTTCAATTAAAAAACCGGCGCCGGCATTCATAAATGTTCTTGGTACGGCAGCCAGACTGGTAAATAAAGCCAATTGTGTTGCAGTAAAAGCTGGATTGGTTTCTCTGGCCATATAAGCGACAAAAGCTGCGGTACCTAGACCAACACCCACAGCTTCAAATCCGATTACCGCAGCCAGTGTTAAACGCTGTGACAACCTAATCACCGCAAAAGGTCCGTCATAAGCTAACCACGCAAATCCTAAAATTGACACCACTTGCACAACACCAAATAACCATAAAGCACGATTAATGCCCAGTTTAATCATCCAGATCCCACCAAGAATACCAGCGATAATAGTTGGCCATAAACCGGCATTTTTTGCTATTAAGCCAATATCTTCCTTACTAAATCCCATGTCCAAATAAAATGGAGTTGCCAGAGCAGTAGCCATACTGTCACCTAGCTTGTATAGGAAAATAAAAGTTAGTACCAATAAGGCACCACTCAATCCTTTTCGAGTCAAAAATTCTTGAAAGGGTTCAATGACTGTCTCTTGAAGTGTTTTAGGCGCTGTTTTAGGTAATCTTGGTTCACGAGCCAGAAATAAAGTCATAAATAGTCCAGGTAACATAAACAGGGCAGTAATCAGGAATACGGTTGACCATGGATAGATATCAGCTAAAATTAATGATAGAGAACCTGGTACTAGAGCAGCAACACGATAGGCATTTACGTGAACAGCATTACCCAAGCCCAATTCATTGTCAGGCAATATTTCGCGTCGAAAAGCATCCAGAACAATATCCTGACTCGCAGCAAAAAAAGCCACCAGTAATGATATTTTCATAATCAGAAACATATCGTTCTGTGGGTTTAATTTCATATAGCTTAACAATACACACAATAGGGCTACCTGAGTAACGAACATCCAACCACGACGACGACCCAGCCAGGGTAGGCGAATAACATCCATAAGTGGCGACCAGAGAAATTTCCAAGTGAATGGAAAGCCAATAATTGAAAATAAACCGATAGTTTTCAGATCAACACCTTCGCTACGTAACCATGCCGGAATGAGATTGATAAGAAAATATAATGGTAAGCCAGAGCTGAAACCAGTAAATACGCAAATCAATATGCGACGATTGAAAATATCTTGCCAGAAAAAATTTTTAGCTTTAGTCGTTGTTTCAGTCATAAAGACATTATCTTGATAATAAATGAGGATAAATTACAAGACCATTCCATAAGTTTTGGCCCATAAGATCTAATTGATCATTAAAAACATATCAATTATAAACATATAAGTGGATAATCATATAAATGTAAATTATTTTAATCATTCTCGGCTGTTATTAACGGCATTTCTTCTTCATCCTCTCCAGTCTGATACATATCAGCTAAAGTTTTATTAGTTTGAATCCCCAGCTGCCGTAACTTGTTGGCTCTATTTATAAGATTACCTCGACCACTAGATAACTGTTTCATTGCCCTCTGAAATTGACCCTGTGCTTGATCCAGATTTTTGCCAACTCCCTCTAATGTATTAACAAAAACAACAAATTTATCATATAAATTACCTCCCTCTTTGGCGATATTTAGTGCATTTTGATTTTGCTGTTCATTGCGCCAGATATGCGCAATTGTTCGTAGCGTTGCCAATAAAGTACTTGGGCCCACCAGCATAATTCTTTTTTGAAAACAATCATCAAATAATTGATTATCCTGCTGTAATGCTAATAAGTAAGCTGGTTCGACCGGAATAAACATAAAAACAAAATCCAGAGAATTTAATCCCTCAATTTCATCATAATTTTTTGCTGAAAGGTCTTTAATATGTTGCCGAACTGATTGAATGTGAGAAGCCAGAGCCTGATCAGCACTTTTGGTATCGGTCGCTTGGGTGTAGCGTACATATGCAGTTAATGAAGTTTTGGCATCTATAATAATTTGTTTATTCTCAGGTAAATTTATCAAAACATCGGGCTGTAATCGGCGTTGGCGCCCAAATTCATCTATGACAGTAGATGAGGCCTGTAAAACGTACTCCCGTCCTTTATGTAAACCAGAACTTTCTAGAACTTTTTCTAAAATCATTTCTCCCCAGTTACCCTGATTCTTATTTTGAGTACCCGCCAACGCATCTGTTAAAGCTTTAGCGTCATTGTGAAGCTGGGCATTGAGAAGTTGCAAATTTTTCAGCTCTGTTTCTAACGTTGTACGTTGCTTGGATTCTTTCTCATAGGTATTCTGCACTAACTGACTAAATCCTTGCATACGTTCATGCAATGGATTGAGTAGCTGAATTAAACTGGCCTGATTCTGTTCACTAAATCGTTTACTTTTTTCTTCCAGAATATCATTAGCTAATGACTTAAACTGATCAGTAAGACTTGTACGTGCTTCATTTAATAAAACCAATTTCTCCTCAAAAGCTTCTCGCTCATGTTGTAACTGCGTCGACAAGCGACTATTTTCAACCCGTACATTATTTAATTCCTGTTGAGTTTGGTTGTATGCCACCTCGCGCAGAGCCCATTCTTCACTGCGTAGTTGCCAGTCTTGAAGTTGTTGTTGAGATACCGCAAAATGTTCAGTTATTTCTTGTAAATGACTATCTGATTGCTGTAATTGTTGTTCCAATTTAGAAATTTTTTCTTTAAGTTGGGAAAATTGCTGATTTTCCGTCTCTAAAAGGGCTATTTTAATTAAACAGTCATGCAATTCGACTTGAGCAACATTTAATCTTTCACATTGCGATTGGTGATCACTTTGTAATTGTAGATATTGAGTATTGATAAAATTTAATTGGTTTCGACAAACTTGTAGTTGACTGTTTTTATTTAAATAATTATAAATTGTAAATATCGTGATAGATATTAAGACAATAAACAATAACCAAACTAAATTCGGAATTTCAAACATATTATTAAAACATTGTAAAAATATAAAGAGGAATATGGTATCACGTATATACGACAGTTTTGATAAATCAAAATTATTATGATCAAAATATAAAAACTAAATTTTAAGAATAACTTTTATATAAATTGGTTAAATCAAATACTGGCAAAAAGTACATAAAATTGCATTATTTTATCTATAATATTCTGATTTTAAAAATTGCTTTACTGAATAATCGTCTTTTTGTCTTTTAAGGCGCAATATAATTTATAATTAGAATAGTATTAGTGAAAATATGATTGAGTTTGATGAAAAAACACACTGATTATTATTCTTTGAGAGAGTTATACCGTAATTTATATCCGTATATGAATAAATTACTTGGGTATTTTTTCATTTCTGTTCTCGCTATGATTGCTGTTGGGATAGCAGGGCCGTGGTTTGCTGCCTTATTAAAACCTATTATAGATAATGGTTTTGTAGATAAAAATATTGACGCAATGAAGTGGGTGCCTCTGGAAATCATCGGTCTATTTATTTTGCGGGGTATTGCCAATTATATAAATGAATATACCAGTTCATATATTTCCAATATTATGGTACAGCATATTCAACAAGATCTTTTTACGAAAATGATGATGTTGCCGGTTAGTTATTATAGTGAAAATAGTCGAGGGAATATAGTTTCACGTATAACTAATGATGCAAGAAATATTACTGGTGCCGGATTTGATGTTATCACCATCATAGCGAAAGATGGAGTGACTGTTATAGGATTGCTATGTTGGTTATTTTGGCTAGACTGGAAACTAACATTAATCACATTTGCTACCATTCCTTTAATTGCCCTACTGGTAAGAAATATTAATAAACGTATTCGTAGATTGGCATCCAAAGCGCAAAGTGGAATGGGTGAAGTATTGCAGATTCTTACAGAGGCTGTAGATGGTACGCGTGTTGTACGTGTGTATGGTGGGCAAAAGTATGAAGCTGGACGGTTCGAAAAGGTCAATAAAGAATTACGCTCAATCGCTGTACGTCGTCAATCCTATACATCAATTGCCAGTGCTTCAACACAATTACTTATTGCCACATCTCTTTCAGCCATATTATATGCAGCAGCACAACGAGCTGCCCATGCAGGTTTTACTGCCGGCGACTTTATGTCTTTTTTAACCGCAATGTTAATGATGTTTGATCCATTGAAAAGAATAACTAATGTTAATTCTGTTCTGCAAGGTGGTATTATTGCGGCTAAAAGTGTTTTTTCCTTTTTAAAATTAAAAGAAGAAAATAATACAGGTACTAAACTATTGTCTAACAATCCAGGAGATATTGAATTTAACAATGTGGTTTTAAAATATAAAGGTGCGGAAAAAAATGCGCTAAACAACCTTAATCTGAAAATAAAAAAAGGATCAGTTGTGGCATTGGTTGGAGAGTCTGGTTGTGGTAAAACCTCTACAGCCAATCTAATTCCAAGATTTTTTGATGTTACAAAGGGAATATTAAAAATAGATGGCGAAAATATTGAGAATTATGAACTAACATCACTAAGAAGTAAAATGGCTTTAGTCAGTCAGGATGTGGTTTTGTTTAATGACACAATTGCAAACAATATTAAATATGGTTGCCCAAATGCCTCAACTGAGCAAATTATCGCAGCGGCGAAAGCAGCAAATGCTTGGAATTTTATTGAAAAACTTTCGGATGGATTAGATACTTTTGTCGGTGATATGGGAATGAAATTGTCGGGGGGGCAACGACAGCGAATTGCGATTGCACGCGCATTATTAAAAGATGCGCCTATATTAATATTGGATGAAGCTACGAGTGCGCTTGATAGTGAATCTGAGCGACTGGTGCAGTCTGCATTAGATTTATTAATGAAAAATCGTACAACAATAGTCATTGCACATCGCTTATCAACAATTGAAAATGCGGATAATATTGTCGTTATGCATGACGGACAAATTGTTGAGCAAGGCAAACATGCAAATTTAATTAAACAAAATGGTAGGTATGCCAGTTTGTATAATATGCAATATAGCAATAATTAATTTTAATAGAATTAGAAAATAACCATCACATAATATTTTTAGTAGTTTTAAAGGTTTATATACTTATGATAGCTATCTCAATCTTAGTCCCAGTATATAATGTAGAGCGCTATCTAAATCAATGTTTAGATAGCATACTACAACAAACGTTTAGGGATTTTGAAGTCATATGTATTAACGATGGTTCAACAGATCATTCTTTAGAAATAATTAAAAGTTTTATTGCAAAAGATAAACGTTTTAAGTTAATTGATAAAATAAATACCGGATATGGTCACTCAATGAATCAAGGATTATTCCATTGTCAGGGGGAGTATATTAGTATTATTGAGTCAGATGATTATATTCAACCAGATATGCTTGAACGCTTATATACCGTTGCAAAAAAAAATAATCTAGATGTAGCCAGATGTAATTACTATATATTCTCGAAATTTTCTAAGAAATTAAATAATGATTATATTAAAGATATATTGGCAAATAAAGTTTTAAAACCTTTAGATCATATTAAAATTTTTTATCAACCCCCTTCAATTTGGGTTAATTTATATAAAAAAGACTTTATCGATAAAAATAAGATTAGATTTCTTGAAACTGCAGGAGCATCTTTTCAGGACACATCCTTTGTTTTTAAAGTATATGCTTTATGCAAAAGATTCATGTATATCAATGAAGCATTACTTTATTATCGAATTGATAATAATGGTTCTTCGATAAATAACAAAAGTAAAGCATTTTGTGTGTGTGATGAATATCAGGAAATCTTAAAGTTTACAAAAGAGCATCCTCAAATATACGATAAAATCAAGTACCATATTCCAGTATTACGTTATAATTGTTATAGATGGAATTTTTTACGAATTGATCCTAGTCTAAGAAAATCTTTTCTAAAATCTTGGCAAAAGGACATCAATAATGATTATAGTGAAAACCGAATTTGCAAAATATTATTCAGTAAAAAGAAAATAATTAATATCTTAATGATAAGATATGCTCCATACATTTATAATATGTTAAAAAAATTTAAAAATTGATAAATACCAAAAAATTATTACAAACAAAAGTTATTCAACAATTATAATATTGTATGGTTTAAGTTTTTTAGTGTAAAGTTTGAAGGGATTCCGTCTAATTGATAACTATTTGTGGTTCAATTCAATGCCTTTAATATCTATTTTAGTACCTATTTATAACGTAGAAAATTTTTTAGAAAAATGTTTAGAAAGTATTCGGCTGCAAAGTTTTGAAGATTTTGAAGTTATTTGTATTAATGATGGCTCTACGGATAATTCGTTACATATAATTAACGATTTTGTGTTAAAAGATTGCCGTTTTAAATTAATCAATAAAAGTAATACTGGTTATGGCAATTCTATGAATATTGGTTTAAGACATTGTCAAGGGGAATATATAGGTATTGTAGAATCTGATGACTTCATTGAAAAAGATATGTTTAAACGCTTATATTCCGTAGCTGAAGAATATGCGTTGGATATTGTGAGATGTAATTATTTTAAATTTTCTAGACAAAATAAAATGCCAGAAGATTTATATTACATAAGACGAAATAAAATTTTAAAACCTATAGATACGCCGGAATTTTTTTACCAACCCCCATCTATCTGGGCTAATTTATATCGTAAAGATTTTTTGAATAAAAATCAGATTAACTTTTTAGAAACACCTGGCGCTTCTTATCAGGATATATCTTTTGCATTTAAAGCGTATGCTTTATGTGATCAATTAATGTTCATTAATGAACCTTTGTTGAATTATCGAATAGATAATATAAACTCATCTGTAAATAGTAAAAATAAAATTAATTGTGTGTGTGTAGAATATAGAGAAGTATTGAGATTTATAAAATCTTATCCAGATATATACGAAAGACTAAAATTTCATATCCCTTTATTAAGATATAATTGTTATAAGTGGAATTACGGTCGGATTGCACCAAAGTATAAATTGTCTTTTTTGAAAGAATGGAAAAAGGACATTGTTAATGATTTTGAAGAAAACAGGATCAGTCGGAAATATATTAGTCCAACCAAATTAAAAAATATGTTAATTATCAGATATTTACCATTATTGTATAGATGGATTAAGAGGAATTAATAATGCAAAATCTGGTGTCTGTTATTATACCTGTATATAATGTTAAAAATTATTTAACCAGATGTCTTGAAAGTATTATTAGACAATCATATACCAATTTGGAAATTATTTGTATTAATGATGGATCTACAGATGGTTCTGAGCTTATTTTAGAAGCATTTTCGAAAAAAGATAATCGAATTAGAGTAATTAATCAAGAAAACAAGGGGTTATCGGAGGCGCGTAATGTCGGTATTTATTATGCTCATGGTAAATACATATCTTTTGTCGATTCCGATGATTATTTAAGTACTGATTGTTATAGCTTATGTATTCCTTTATTTAAAAATGATGTTGACGTAATTTTTTTTTCAACTAACGTCGAGGCTGAACTAGGAGCCGTCAAGTTAAAAACAGATGATTATTATTATCAAGTTCATCATGAAAATAAAATAAAAGTTAGCCCAGCTATTCTAAAAAAAGAAAATGTGGCTGCTTGGAATAAAGTTTATAAAACTGATATCATAAAAAAAAATAACTTACTTTTTCCTGTAGGATTATTATATGAAGATGCGGAATTTTATTGGAAATATATGAGTTTTGTTAACTATGCTTATTTTATAAAAATGCCGCTGTATAATTATATTCGCAGACCAGATTCAATCATGTCTAAAACTTTTGCAGGAAGTGATAGAACGATTGATCACCTGAAAATAATGGATCATTTATTTGCATTTTGGCTCGGCCATAGTCAATTTTACGTCTTTGTAAAGATTGTTGGTGCTGAATTATTTGAAGAATATTTTTGGTTTGCTTATCGTCACTGTACCTTTGAAACGAAAAATTCTATTATCGAATTGGCGAATAGTATTATTTATAAATATAATTTAAGTGCGCTTTATCCAAATAATTCATTAATAAACAATATAAAAAATAAAAAATTATATAAATATCATGAAATTAATGAATACCACATTGCCCAAAAATTATTT
>CAMLPN010000039.1 GCA_946481965.1 uncultured Neisseriaceae bacterium
AAATATTATAGAGAATTTTCTACTTTTTTATGTACTATTTTAGGGGATAGTTACATTTTTGCATTTGTCTGAATCTCATTGGTACATTTAGATTGCTAAAAAGATAATAATCTAAATCAGGTATTGGTAATCAGAAATTAAGTCGTAATGAGAGATACTTTTTGTCTTGAAATCGGTAAATTTTATTTTGATAATATAGTTGATAAAATAAATTTTTATTACTCTGAAAAAACAATTCAAGATATAAAACAACCTAAAATAATGTATATAATTTCATATAAGGGTATTTTAAAAAATTATAAAGAAGTAATGTTTTTATATTAATAAAAATCTATTTCTGCAATACCTGATATATTTGGGATTAATAAATATTTATATAATGTCATTTATATAAATACTGTAAAAAATAGCTGAGTAATATTAGCAAAATATGACTTAAAAGTAATAAGAATAATTCTTATTTGTGCTTGAATAAAAGAATCATTATTGATTACAATACGCCATCTTTCTATTAAATTGTGTCAAAAGGGGTTAGCTTAAAATGCGCCGTTCACCCAAAATTATTGCATTGGCAATAGCCTGTATTGGTTTGCCAATGGTTGTCTATGCTGAGACTGTGGTTTATGCTGAGCGTGAAGCTCAATTACCCACTGTTCATGTAGAAGGAAAAGCGCCGTCACAGCGAGTTTTTAAAAATACTAAGATTAAGGCTGATACTATTCAGAAACAAAGTGCGGTTGATTTAAAATCTGCTCTGAAAGATGTACCGGGTGTTGAGGTGCTAGATGCGCAAGGTTCCCGACAGGGTAATGATAGTGTCAATATTCGTGGTCTGAGTGGTAACCGTATTGGCATGTCTATTGATGGTATTGATCTGCCGGAATCAAGTGAAATTAAGAATACTGGACAGTTTGCTATTTTTGGGCGTGGTAATTTTATTGATGTATCTGCATTGAGTAGTGTGGATATCAGTAAAAATGCCCGCGGATTCGGCTTGGGCGGATCGGTGGCGATGCACACGCTGACACCAGACGAAATTTTAAAGGGTGAAAAGCAAGGTGGTTATATTGATACTCAATATAATAGTGTTAATAAAACGACTTCGGTTACCGGAGCGGGCGCATTAACTGCTGGTGATTGGCGCGGGATGGTATTAGGTACTTACCGTAAAGGTAATGAATTAGACAACCGAGGTAAGGTTGGTGGACAAGGTGCTTTGCGTACTAAATCAGATCCAGTGGATTACAATAGTCGCTATTTCTTGACTAAACATGAATTTGATCTGAATGCGCAAAACACATTGAAATTTGCCGCAGAGTATTTAAGTCGTAATCAGTGGACAGATTCCTATTCCTTAGCTAATGCTTCCTATTCAGATGTTACCGGTACTGATGAAAATAAAAAATCGCGCATATCTATAGGACATGAATATCATGATGGAGAAGGTTTTGTCAAAAGTGGTAGTACACAGTTGTACTGGCAACAGTCAAAGACTGCATCGTCCACTCATCGCGATTATGTACGTGGCTGTACGACCTCTATACCCGGGATGCTGAATCGCTGTGATTTTGATTTTAATAATAAAGATAAAGTTATTGGCCTGAATAGCGAGTGGTTGTCACATTTTGAAAATAATACGCTCAGTCAGGATTGGCGTTATGGTGTGCGACTGGCTCATCATGAGCTGACTAGTGACTGGAGAGGCTATTATGCAAAATCGAAACCAGCAGCAGACAATAAAACTACTCGCGCTAGCATGTATATAGATGGTGATCTGCGTTTTGGTAAACTGGTTGTTAGTCCTGGATTATCAGCACATTATTATAATGTGAAGCCAAATAATAATGGTTTTGTGACTGGGGTTACTAATGACATTGGGGCGCTGCATAAAAAACATGAAAATGCCATTACTCCGCGTTTTGGTATTTCCTATGAATTTAATCCATTACTGATTCCTTATTTCCAGTATGCAAGAGGATTTAATGCACCCTCTTCTCAACAGCTAGCTTCTTCTTGGAATCCAGGCAGATACAGTGTTTGGGGTAATCCTGACCTGAAGGCAGAAACTGCCAATAATTTTGAGCTCGGTTTAAGAGGTAGAAATGAAGTTTTTGAATATGGTATCAGTGGTTTTGATAACCATTATAAAAACTTTATTGATTATACCGATGTTTCTAAAGAACTATCACTTCCGATTACTGGAGGACAAGGTAAACAATACTTTATTTTGCGTGCTCAGAACTTTAGTAAGGCACATATCTATGGCGGTGAAGCCTATGCACGCTGGAAATTTGCCCCTGACTGGAAAGCCAGTGGTTCTGTAGCATATTCTCGCGGTTCGATTCGTCAGGATGGAGTAGACCATCCTATCAATTCGGTCATGCCAGTGAAAGTTAAGCTGGGTGTGGCTTATGAAAAAGAAGTGTGGGGCGCAGATGTGAATTTCACCTATGTAGCGAAAAAAGATGATAAGGATATCTACTCCGCCGATACATACTATAACCCATCCAAAAGCTATGCGCTGGTGGATTTAGGCGGTTACTGGAAACCCAATAAGCACTTGAGTTTACATGCTGGGGTGAACAATGTATTTAATAAGAAATACTGGAACTGGGCTGATGTTGCATACATGATTCCGAATGTAAATTCGCAGGCACATGGTACTTCTGGCCACAGTGATGGTTCAATGCCGGCATTGACTAAAAATAATGCTGATTTTTATTCTGCACCGGGAAGAACTTTCAATATCGGCTTGCGCTATACCTTCTAAAGACAGGCGTAGCTGATATTTATAAAACCACTATCAATAATAATTCACTATCAATAATAATTGTAACAAGGAACAATCATGAATTTATGGCAACAGTATCTGGATAAAAAAGCTACGGTGGACGGGATGTATTTTCCACGTCAGGCTGCAGCAGATTTAGGTGTGAGCGAAGGGGCCTTAGTCGCTGATGCGCCAGATACTATTTATTTAGGCAAGCAGATACGTGAGCTGGTATTAAAGCTGGAAACACTGGGTGAAGTACTGAGTGTGGTGCGCAACGATGTTGTGGTACATGAAAAAATTGGTGTATATGAACATGTTACTCTGACTGCTCGCAGTGGTCTGGCTTTAAATGTCGGTAAGCTCGATTTACGTTTCTTTCTGCAACACTGGCACCATGCGTTGGCAACCATCAATGTTTATGGTGACAAATCTCTGCGTTCTATTCAGTTTTTCGATGAGTATGGCATGAATATTGAAAAGGTATTTATGCGCGATGACAGTAAGCTGGATGCATGGCAGGCTTTGATTGAGGAATTTGGTACTGAAGGTAAGCCTGAATTTTTGCCGGCGCCGGTTACAGCAGTAACTGCTCCTGAGCCATTATCTGCACAACGCGAACAGGCATTTCAAGAACGTTGGAATGAATTAAAAGATGTTCATCATTTCGGCGGTATATTGGAAACATTTAATATTGATCGTCAGCAATCATATCGTCATGCACCAGTTGGCCAGACTAAGTTACTAGATCGCAGTGTTTGGGAGAAAGTACTACAACAGGCGCAAGAAAAACAGCTGGAAATAATGGTTTTTGTAGGCAATCGTGGATTAGTACAAATTCAGACTGGTAAACTACACAATGTGGTGCGTTCTCACGGCTATCTAAATGTGTTGGATGTAAAAGTGCCTGAAGAGGGTTTTGATTTACATATTCGTGATACTGAAATTGTGGAAACATGGGTAGTACGCAGACCAATCAGTGAAGGCTATGTGACCTGTCTTGAAGGCTTTGATAAAAACCGGAATACAGTTATCCAGATATTTGGTCGTCGTGATGAAGGCAACGATGAGATGCAAACCTGGCATCAGTTAACGGATGCTTTGTTGGCTGACTAAGCAATAATGGCAAGTCAAACTGTTTATCAGGATTGGATATTCTATCGATCAAAGACCTGCCAGCTATCTTTGTATGCTAAGTGAGATAAATAATGAAAAAAATATTGTTAGCAGTAACTTTAAGTGTTGTTCTTCCATTTGCCTCTGCTGCACGCATTGTTACTTTGACTTCAGATGTGGCTGATGTAGTAGTGGCTTTGGGTAGTGCTAATGAGGTTGTGGGACGTGATGTTTCTACCACTAATCCGGCATTAAAAAATGTTCCGAGTATTGGCTTATTTCATGGTTTAAGTGTCGAACCAATTGCAGCAAAAAAACCAACTATTGTGCTGGGTTCGTGGATGGCGCAACCGTCAACCATCTACGCGAATTTAAAGCGTGTGGGTATCAATGCAGTGAATGTGGAACCCAATAATAGTATTGAAGGTTATGCTAATGGTATCCGACAAATTGGTAAGCTGATTGGTAAATCTGCGCAGGCTGAAACATTAGCCAAAAACTGGCAAAGTCAGGTTAAACAATTACCGAAAACCGGCAAACGATATTTGATTTCTTATGATGGCCGATATGTCGCCGGACGTAATACTGCCGCTGATAAATTAATTCAACAGGCTGGTGGTATCAATGCAGCTGCGAATATTGAAGGTTTAAAACCCATGTCACGTGAAGCATGGCTAGCCGCCAAGCCAGATGTGATTTTGATTGCCTCACGCAATGCGAAAATGTTGGGAGGGGTGAAAGGATTTGCTAAACGTGCTGAAATCGCGGTTTCTCCTGCAGCTAAACAGCAGAAGATCTATTTTATGCCAGCCAACGATCTTTTCCGTTATGGCATAAATACGCCACAGATTATTACCAAAATTCATCAACTGGCTAAGTGAATATGACTCAATTGCAGCAAACGACTGGTTCAGCAGAACTGGGTGAGGCTGGGCATGCCATTTGGCCTAAACTGATGTGGATTGTAGTAGCCATTGCTTTGAGTGCGGCTTTGAGTTGGTTTTGCCTCGGAGTTGGATTGGGAGGCTGGCAATGGCCACAGTCACTAGATGAAATTACTATGGATATCCGCCTGCCACGGGTGATGGTGGCCTTATTAGTCGGCGCATCACTGGCGGCAGGTGGCGCTGCTTTGCAAGCCTTATTCGACAATCCGCTAGCAGATCCGAGTTTGATTGGTACTTCCGGTGGTGCCGCTCTTGGGGTGATTGCGGTGCTGGCATTTGGCCTGGGCGGAATAACTGTACCGATGGCGGCATTTTGTGGCGCATTGATTGTGTGTCTGGTGATTCTGGCCATTCATCGTTTATTGGGCGGCGGTACGCTTGGCTTGCTGGTGATGGGATTTGTAATTAGTTCTTTTTGCGGTGCCCTAGTTAGTCTGATTTTGTTCCTGTCTGATGATATTGTTCTGCGTAGTGCAACCAACTGGTTGGCTGGTAGTCTGGCCGATGCTGGATTTACTTCTCC
Organism: uncultured Neisseriaceae bacterium; assembly: GCA_946481965.1. Lineage (GTDB taxonomy): Bacteria > Pseudomonadota > Gammaproteobacteria > Burkholderiales > Neisseriaceae > Snodgrassella. The sequence continues at coordinate 5,357 of CAMLPN010000039.1, forward strand.
TTGGTATGCGCTGGGTGTGATTTTACTTGGGCTGGCAATATTGATGGCCATTGGTCGTAATCTGGATATTCTAATGCTCGGTACCGAAACCGCCATCAGTATGGGCGTTGCCGTAGGGCGAACACGCATGTGGACGGTTGTTGGTGTGGCACTTTTAACGGGGGCAGCTGTATCTTTGGCTGGTATTATCGGTTTTCTCGGTATGATGGTTCCCAATGTGGTTGCTCGAGTAAGAGGTGGTAGTCGCCGGCGAATTATTCTGATGTCTGCATGGTCGGGTGCTATTTTTTTATTAGTCGTAGACAGTTTTGCTCGCTGGCTAAGTTATCCGGTTGATATTCCTGTTGGTATTGTCATTGCCTTATTAGGTGGACCATTTTTCTTATGGTTGTTTTTACAACCATTACGTCGGTAAAAACAGCTTATGGAAAAGTTATTCACACTTCGTAATGTCCGTGTTCAACCACGCGGACGTTGTATTCTGGCAATTGAAGAACTGAATTTACCTGATAATCAGCATATCAGTATTATTGGTCCAAATGGTGCGGGTAAGTCTACTTTATTGCGTGCTTTGTTGGGGCTGCATGGCGCTGGGGTGCAATTGCGTGGCGAGGCGGTAGTCAGTAAACTGAAAAAAGGGCAGGTTGCGTGGGTAGGTCAGCATGGGCAATATAATTTGCCATTGACCGTTACGGAATATGTCCAACTGGGCTGTGCACATCATGCTGGCTGGTTTCGGCCGGTAAAAGCACCTTTACCGCAATTAAAAGAGTTGCTGGAAGTTTTCGATTTATGCGATTTAGCTGATCAACGTATCGGTAGCCTGTCGGGCGGAGAACAGCAAAGAGCGAATGTGGTACGGGCTTTATTGCAAAATGCCTCGGTTTTGTTACTGGACGAGCCGTGTAATCATCTGGATATTCGTCATCAGCACCGGCTGATGGATTATTTGCGTCAGAATCATGATCGGTTTGCGGTAGTAATGGTATTACATGATCTGTCTATGGCTGCAAATTATTCTGATTTTGTGGTTCTGATAAATGAGGGACAAATTGTAGCCGCGGGAACACCACATGACGTTATGCAAACGCAATTATTGAGTGAAGTTTATCAATGGCCAATCCGTCGTATGGATGAGGATGGAAAAATATATTTTCGCATGGATCAGGCTGCATAATTGTCTGTATGGTCATAAAATAATCCATTGAAAATTTAAAAAAACTGAAACTAGCAAAATGATTAAGCTGTATTGACATTCAGTAGTTGGAAAGCTGAAGGAAATTTTTTTGAAAATAATAGAAATTTAGGGCTGATACAGCTAAATTGGAAAAATTATGCTATTTAGATAATAATTAAAGCAAAATACATTAAGTATTAATAATGATCTAAAAAATTATGGTTGTATATAGCTGTAATCATTTGAAAAGATAAATAACGGAAATATTCAAAATATTTCAAACAAATGAACAGTTAAAAATTCACACGGGCTATTTGCGTTCTGATCAGCCAAGTATTTACCTTAAGGGTATGGAGAATTAGTTTTATATCTAAAGTTTAATGTAAAAATTAATAGAGTAAATAATACTAATAACTCAGTAGTATTTAGTAAAGTAATTAAATAATGATAAATAATTTAATTGATAAATAGCTATCAGAATATAAATCATAAAAATATTTTCAAATAAATTCTTTAAACCAAAAATTAAAAAATAGATTGTTATTAATATAAGTGTTTAGTAAGGTTTAATAACTTGGCTGGTACATAGGGATTTTTGAGATATTAAGTGTGATGCACAAAATATTATAATTTACCGGGCAGAAGAAAATTTTACTTAATAGCTTTATATTGCCAACTTTAATAAACCAGCATAAATGACCAATACAAAAGAATAAAATAATTAAGTTATCAACTTACGTAATGAATAACTAACTATTTACAGAGAAAGATAATGATCTTTAACTTGAGTTATTATGATGTTTGATGGAGATAAGCCTCATAACTGAGGGGAAAATGCTTTGCCTTAAGATTGACGAAAATATGATTCTGGCTATTGTGAAATTTGTGGTAACGGAGAATGCTCTATGGTATTTGCAGTTGTTATTAATGGCTGTCAATATTCATTGATGTGATTTTAAATTATTTTCAGTGTATAAGGTACTGATAATCGATTTGTCGTTCTGTCTTGCTAGTGCAATTCAAAACATCATTATAATAATGTTATTAATATGGTTTTCTTTGTATGTGTTAATGAATTCGCTTTGTCTAGACATGAAACATTATTCATTGTTTATTAGATGTAAGTAGAAAAAAAATCGGGTATAGTGTTATGGTCAATTTTCCTTTTTCCGGAACTTCTTTATGCAAAATATCATTAGGTCGCTTTTATATGGTTCTGTATTGGCTTTTGCCCTTGCTGCTTGTGGTGACAAGTCTTCATCTACGACACCTGCCTCCGCTTCAGCACTGCAGGATAACAATACATTGGTAGTGATGGGGCTGGATGATAGTTTTCCACCAATGGGCTTTCGTAATGAACAAAATGAGCTGGTAGGTTTCGATATAGATATGGCACGCGAAGCGGCAAAGCGAGCTGGGCTGACTGTTGAGCTTAAGCCGATTGATTGGAGTGCCAAAGAATCCGAATTGAACAGTAAACGAGTAGATATGTTATGGAATGGCCTGACGATTACTCCGCAGCGTCAGCAACAGCTGTTGTTGTCTAAGCCATATATGGATAATCACCAGATTATTGTGGTACGTCCTGATGGTGGCATTAATACTAAGGCTGATCTGGCAGATAAAGTTGTCGCTGTACAGGATGGTAGTAGTGCGGTTGAAGCTGTTGAAGCAGACCCGAATGTGGCTAAATCTTTTAAAGAACTGAAAAAATATGCTGATAATGTCACTGCTTTAATGGATGTTTCTGCCAAACGTGTTGATGCATTGGTGGTAGATGAGGTGGTTGGTCGTTATTATGTAGCCAAAAAACCAAATGAATATAAAGTATTAGAAGATAATTTTGGTACTGAACAATATGGTGTTGCTTTCCGTAAGGAAGATCAGGCGCTGCAACAGAAAATCCAGAAAGCATTGGACAGTATGAAAGCTGATGGTACATCTGCTAAAATTGCGACAAAATGGTTCGGTAAGGACGTGGTTAAATAAGCGTCTTTGCTCTGGAATCAACGCTGCCTGAATACAATCTGTTCAGGCAGCGTTGTTGTTGTTTAAAGGAATACACATGAATTATGTGTTAAATATGTTACCTGAGTTATGGAATGGGGCAAAAATTACCCTCAGTTTGTTTGCCATTACTCTGTTATTGTCTATTCCGCTGGGGCTGATACTGGCTTTGCTGCGTTTGTCCAAAATTAAGGCTTTAGATTATCTGGTTAATTTCTATATCTGGGTGATGCGCGGTACGCCATTGATGTTACAGATTTTCTTTATTTATTTTGCGCTGCCGGCGGTGAATATTATTTTACCTGCTTATACTACAGCGGTAGTTGCTTTTGTGCTGAACTATGCTGCCTATTTTGCGGAAATTTTTCGTGCCGGTATTCAGGGAGTGGGTAAGGGACAGTATGAGGCCGCGAAAACACTGGGCATGAGCTATGGACAGACTATGCGGCGGATAATATTACCGCAAATGTGGAAAAAAATTCTGCCACCACTTAGTAATGAAACGATTACGCTGGTAAAGGATACATCTCTGGTTTATGTGCTGGCTTTACAGGATGTAATGCGTGTAACTTACCAGCTGGTGCAACGTGAATTTAGTTTAATGCCGTTTATGGTGGCGGCTGTGTTTTATCTGATTATGACCCTGATTTTAACCTGGGGCTTCCAGAAAATGGAGAAACGCTATGCACGCTACGACGACTGATCTAATGATAGATGCGCGCGACATTCATAAATCTTTTGGCAATATTGAGGTTTTGAAAGGTGTAGATATTCAGGTAGCGCGCTCAGAGGTTGTTGCTATTATTGGATCTTCTGGTTCAGGTAAATCAACTTTGTTGCGGTGTTTGAATTATTTGGAAAAAATTGATGCTGGTAGTATTGCCATTGGCAATGATTTTCTGGTACGTAATAATAATCATCACCGAGCTCAGTATGTTTCTGAAGCACAGATTAAGAACATCTGTGCCCGTATGGGAATGGTTTTTCAGCAATTTAATTTGTTTCCCCATATGACCGTGTTACAGAATGTGATTGAAGCACCGATCACGGTGAAAAAAATGAAACGAGACCAAATTGTGCCTCTGGCGCAAGAGTTGTTAAAAAAGGTTGGGTTGTTGAATAAGCAAGATGCGTATCCATCGCAGCTCTCTGGGGGCCAGAAACAACGTGTAGCCATTGCGCGGGCATTGGCTATGCAGCCACAAATTATGTTATTCGATGAGCCAACTTCTGCATTAGATCCAGAACTGACAGGTGAAGTTCTGAAAACCATGCAGCAGCTGGCAGAAGATAAAATGACCATGGTGGTCGTGACACATGAAATGGGCTTTGCACGTGAGGTAGCTAATAAGGTGTTATTTATGGATAAAGGCGTAATCGTGGAATCTGGAGAAGCCCGAAGCTTTTTTACCAGCCCTCAACATGTGCGAACTCAGGCATTTTTAAGTTCAATGTTAAATTAAACTCACAAATTTTACTCTATTAAAAGGAACTATTGATGAGATTAACAGGCTTTTTACTGGTTATTTTGTCCACTGTTATGAATGTGACGATGGCCAAAGAAGTTGTTTTGCCAGTAAAACTGACTAAGGATACCTTAGTTCCAATTGTCAAATTAAATATAAATGGTAAATCACAGAGATTTATGTTTGATTCCGGGTCTCAAACAGCGTTACATTTGCCCTTAGATACATTGCAACAATTGCCACAGGCAGTGAAACAAGAAGACGATAATTTAAGTACGGATTTAAGTGGAAATATTATTTCAGCATCTAAATATTTGCTTCAACATGTGTATATTAATGGTATTGATTTTGAGAATATTCAAGCAGTCGAGCTCAAACCATGGGGTTTTGCATATTCCAGTGATCCGTCAGAAAAACTACCTCCCGCTCAGGATGATGATTTGCCTGTAGTGGGTTTGGCGCTATTTAAAAATCATACGATTACTTTAGATTTTGCGCACAAAAAGATTATAGTAGATGATGACAATGATTTTGACGGTACTGACAAGGGATGGATGATGTTGCCCTATCGCTATCATCCACAAGAAGGGCTAATTATTACTGTTACCGATCAAAGTAAACAATACAATTTGGTTTTAGATACTGCATCGACCATGAGTATTATTGCCAGTAGGTCTCTGCCGGAAAAATATAATAACGGTAATAATTCAGCCATGACTGATTCTGATTCTTCCACTCTGCGTCAGGATGAAAATGGCGATCTCCAAATATTAAATGTTTATTTGGCTAATACTTCTATGAGTAATCAATCCATTCAGGTGGCTATTATGGATAATATGCCAAAAGAGTTTGAGTCAGATGGTTTGCTGGGGATAAATTTTCTGAAAAAATATAAGGTAAAAATTGAGCAGAAAAATCAAAAGTTGTGGATAAAACCAGCTAATTAAAAAATCACCTTAAGAGAATGCATTTCGAATAAATTCCTATTTTATAAAATATATATTGAAAGATCATACGAAAATATTTTAAGCAGAAAATTGATTTTTAGTTTATAAAAAATTTTATAAAAGCATGAAGAATACCTGTTCTGATAACGGTTTGGTTTGGGCAAAAAAGATCTGTGTTCTATCTTGTTGCGTTTGGATGTGGACAATTAAATTATAAAAATGCGCATAATAATAATCTTGTTATCCAACAAGTATGAATGGAAGTAAAGTTAACAGGATGAGTATTCTTCACCTGAAAATTATTTCATCGATTTTTAAATAAATAATAAGATGGATTTATTGGATTTTTGTTAAGATAATGATAAATGTAAACTAAGGTTTTCTATGTCTTTTTTAACGACATGGATTCTTTATACTGGTTATTATTTCCTTGCTGTTTTGTTTCTGGCGATTTTCGCCTTACTCACCAAGGGTATTTATGCCTTGGTATTTAGATGATGGTTTTACTTGTCCACAGTTATCTTTTGTGTCAACTGATGATGAACCATTAAATTTAGATGAATCAAAGATATGCAGCTAATTGTTTTGCCAGAGGAAAATTGATTTCTTTCGCTGGTCTATGTGCTCCCAGATGTGCTCTTGATCGTGAGCGTTATCTTTATTCGATACTATTGACCTTCCGACGTTCGATTAAATTATCGGCTGAGAATTATGGGCAATAAAAAAGGCTTTAAAACGGGTTAGATTGAAGCTAGATGATTGTGTGGTCTTAGTTTCGAGGGAGGTAAAGGCGAACCTTAGACTTCTGTTTCAATGATATATTGGAACGTATTAACTATACGCATCTAGTTCCAGCGAATCAAAAATAGCCTCAGAAATTAATAAAATCCAAGATGGAGAGATAAATGGTTGAATGATTAGGACTGAAATAGCAAAATGGTTAGGAATTCACCTGTTAATTGAGGAGGGCGAGTGTATACTGGTCTGTCGGTTGGCACGGCTTTCACCGCAGAAGGTGTGGCCAATTTTTAAATGAATGTTGATACGGGGGATGAATAATGTTAAATAAATGGATAGCAGTACTGGTTATGGCTGCTATGTCTAGTATAGTCTGGGCAGATGTTTATACTAAAGAAGAACTGGTTAGTATTAGTAAGGATGGTGCCGCAGGTGGTAAAGGTACATTGCATGGAAAGTTTGCTTTTAGACGAGAGGCGGCCAAAAAGGATGAAGCGATTAAGGAGATTGGTTGGATGACGCTACAACCGGGGGATTCGATTGGTTTTCATCAGCACAAAAATAATGAAGATACTTATATCATTGTTTCTGGAGCAGGCACTTTTATGAACGCTGATGGTCAATCTTATCCAGTTAAGGCGGGTGATGTAACAATTGCTCGCAAGGGGCAATCTCATGGACTGATTAATACAGGTAAGGAACCATTAGTATTTATTGATGTGATTGCTGAACAATAATGTTGTAGTAATATCCTTAATAGCTTTGTGTTTAAAGGCTGTTATGTTATTAATCTTTTTCTCGCGTTAATAATGCCCAAAAATATAACTGATGAAAAAACCGTTAAGCAAAATGAAATGCTTAACGGTTTTTTGGTAAGTTAATATTATTCGTTATCAGCTGCTTTGGCTATGGTTACCATCGCCGGACGCAATACGCGATCGGCAAGGGTATAGCCCTTTTTCATGACAGAAACAACGGTATTAGGCTCTTGTTCACTGGCTACACTTTGTAACGCTTGATGATAATGCGGATCAAGTTTGTCACCGGCTTTAGGATCAATTTCTTTAACATTGGACTGCTCAAAAGCTTTTTCTAATTCTGTTAAAGTCATTTGCACACCCATCTTTAAGGCATCAAAGTTGCCACTTTGATCCTGCAAAGCCATTTCTAAATAGTCTTTCACCGGCAGCATGGCTGAAGCAAATTTCTGACCAGCGAATTTGTGGGTATTTTCAATTTCTTCCTGATGACGACGGCGCAGATTTTGTTCTGTTGCCAGTGCCCTTAGCTGTTCGTCTTTCAGCTGCCCTTCCAGCTCATTAATACGAGCCTGTAATTCTTCAATGGTGGCTTCAGGTTCGACTACTGGTTCGGTAGTTTCAATGTTATCGTTAACCTGTGTTTCGTTTTCAGTATTGTTTTCGGGTTGCATTTTTTTTCCTCTACAAAAGGGAGAATTGCCATATTATATTGGGTCGTAACTGGGTTATTTCAAGTTACAGTACATCGAGTAAGGCATACGGAGCTTTGATCTGTTTTGTCATGAATTTATGGTCAAAATCCAAACGGTTATATTCTGACACGAAGCCATTTTGCTTTCGCCGATAGCATCTGTTGCATATATTATTTAACAGTAAATTTCATTTGTATTGTATTTAACCAGTATTACGCAGTCCTTGGGCTATACCATTGATGGTGAGATGGATCAGTTGCAAGATTTGGCTATTTTCTGGTTGCTGACGTTGTTCCTGCAGCAGATGAATTTGCAGCCAGTTTAGTGCATTCAGATATGGGATGCGCATAGCCAGTGATCTTGCCAGCGCATGATTATCACTTAAGTAATGTTGACGCTGCATTATATTCAGTAAAGCCTGACGGCTGCGATCGAATTCATCGGTTAACATGCTGAATATAGTTTCTGCTGTTTGCTGGTTACTGGCGAGTTTAACGTAAGCTGCAGCAATAGTTAAATCGGCCTTGGCCATCACCTGTTCCATATTGGCAAGCATGGTTTGCAGGAATGGGCTATGTTGAGCCTGTTGCTGCAAGCGTTGCAAATTATTGCTGTCCTGCTGAATTAATTCGGCTACAGCACTACCAAAACCATACCAAGCAGGTAACATTAACCGGTTTTGTGTCCACGAAAATACCCATGGAATGGCGCGTAAATCCTGAATTTGCGTCAAAGTTTTACGACTGGCCGGCCGGCTGCCAATGTTGAGACTGGCAATTTCCTGTATTGGACTAGTTTGGAGAAAATAATCAATAAAGCCTGGATAGGTAATCAATTTACGATAATGTTGATATGCATAGCGGGATAAGTCATCCATCAGTTTATGGTCGGGCTCACGACTATGTGGTGGTAGCAGAGTAGCTTCAAGGGTGGCGGCTATTAACGCTTCCAGATTGCGTTCTGCTTTGGTTGGCGCAGCATATTTGGCTGTAATCACTTCACCTTGTTCAGTAATACGTATCTGACCGGCAACACTGCCTGCTGGTTGAGCTAAAATGGCATCAAAAGCTGGACCACCACCACGGCCAATACTTCCACCACGCCCATGAAAGAGGCGTAAGCGGACATGGTGTTGATTAAATAATTTTACCAGTCGGGATTCGGCCTGATACAGTGACCATTGGCTGGTAATGTAACCACCATCTTTATTGCTGTCTGAATATCCTAGCATGATCTCCTGAAGATTATCACGGCTTTTTAATAAGGTGCGATACCAGGGCAGGCTGAACAGGTTATCCATGATGTCGATGCAGTTATGCAGGGAATTAATGGTTTCAAATAAAGGTACGATGTTAATACGACTGCTGGGTATTTCGTTGTTGATGGTTAACAGACCCGTTTCTTTAAGCAATAATGCCACTACCAGAATATCACTCACGGTTTCAGCATTGGAAATAATGCACTGGTTTATGGCTGTTTCACCATAGCGATTTTTGATATCAGCCGCCGCATGAAAAATAGCCAGCTCGCGCATGGTATGCGGACTATAGCTAATATAGGGACTATATAGTGGGCGTTGGGTGCGCAATTCACGCAGCAGTACTTTTTGTTTGTCTTCTTCATTGAGTTGGTGGAAGTTTTCCAGATTAGCATGAGCAAACAATTGCTCTACTACTTCGGCATGTTTAGCTGCATGCTGACGTAAATCTATCGACATCAGATGAAAGCCAAACAGGGAGACGGAACGAATCAGATCAGCTAGTTTGCCATGGGCAAGCAAGGCACTACCATTATGCTGTAGAGACTGAGCAATATTGTTGAGTTCTAGCAGTAGTTCTGCGGGTTGCTGATAGGGCGGTAGTCCTTGATATGGGCTAGTTAGTTGAATATCAAATTGTTGCGCTGTGCTGTGTAACCGTGCCTGTATGTAGGCCAGTGCACGGCGATAAGGCTCTTCTGTATGTGCTGAATCTGTGTCCGGCGATTGTTCGGCCATTTGGTGTATGGTTTGATCGATTTGTATACGGCGAGATGACAGAGGTAACAGTTGATACAGCTCTTCCAGACATTGTTGATAGTGTGGAAATAGGGTATTAGCTTGAAAACTAACTGCTTCCTGTAATGACTCAGCATTGACATGCGGGTTGCCGTCACGATCACCACCAACCCAACTGTCGATAGTGATCACATTAGGTAGTGAAATTTGGGGATAGGTGTTGGTAAGTTGTTGTTGTAGCTTGCGGTATAACGCCGGCATGGCTTTGAAAAAGCTTAAAGGAAAATAGGTTACACTATTGTAAATTTCATCGCTGACGCTAATTTTGAAATGACGGGTTTCATCTGTTTGCCACAATGCCAGCAGAAGTGCTTCGATTTCCTGCTGAAGCTGTTCGCTGTAGGGCTGATGGCTATGATTGTATTCACTTAACAGGTTGCGAATATAACGTTGGAAACAAAGGATACTTTGACGTTGTACTTCAGTGGGATGAGCCGTGAGTACTGCGCTGATACTGGTGTTTTGCAGACTTTTTTCCAGTGTTTCAGCGCTGATATGCTGTTGCTGCAGTTGTCTGAGTGCGTAAATAAAAGTACTTCGTTCAGAGTGCAAGCTGTGATCATGTATTTGCTGCTGGCGTTCATGATGAGCATCTTCAGCAATATTTAATAACTGGGCAAATAAGCTACAAGCACGGATAAGATCCTGTTGCTGCTGTAGATCTAAGTCAGGAAGGGCTTGCTGGATGGTGTTTTGAGGCTCGTTGCCATCCAGCAAGTGACGCAGTACGGTTTGTACCTCTGCTGTGGTTTCATGTTGTAGTACGTTAAATAATGCCTGAGTTAAGAAAGCAATATCCGCCGATAGTGCAGTATCCAGTTGCTCATCTGGAGAGGTTGTGCTCATGATTTTACGCTTTAATAAATGTATAGTTATGTTAGAAGAAAGTCTGTGTGATGATATTACTTGCTGGCGATATCAGCAATATACTTGATTTAAGTTAATTTGATGAGAAATTATATTAATAACCTATAGATTAGTGATATGCTTTTTTTATATTGGTGTGAATTTAAGATGGAATAGTTTCAAAAAGGCTGATAAACGGATATTTATTAAAATAAGATTAATTGTGACTAGAATTACTGTTTTTAATTATAAAGATATATCTATTTTTAGGTATAGAGCTATTCTGGAAAAATTAAAATTGATTTTAGTAATAAAATTATTTCAGCAAAATTTCACCTTAATTATTTATATTACGTATTGAGCAAATAATAGAGATGGTGATAAAAATAAGTATTAGATGCCAACATGAAATAATCTATCGTGAATGTTTTTATTAAATTGATGTTTTTAAAATAAAGTACAGATGTTGTGTCTCGCTGAGGAAATGTTATGTTTATAATGATGTTAAGTTATTTGCAACCTATTGATGAAGTTGAAAAATATTTGTCGCAACATATTAACTATTTAGATAAGTATTATGGTTTAGGTCATTTTATTGCGTCAGGAAGAAAAGAGCCACGAACTGGTGGCGTTATTCTTTGTCGTGCAGATAATAAAGAAGAAGTCATAGCCATAATGAAAGAAGATCCTTTTTATATTCACCAAATTGCTCATTACGATATTATTGAATTTATGCCTACTAAATATGCCAATGGCTTTGATAAATTTATATAAATAGATTGGTAAAAGAAACTTCCCTGATTTAGGATTAACAGCGGATTTAATAATTACTTTAGCAAAAATGGTTTCTGTTATAAGGCTGTTTGGATAAACGCTAACAGCCTTATACTAAATTAATTAATGGTCATTAATACGTTCGATTATTGCACCAACATTACCCAGTTTCTGTTCGATATTTTCGTATCCGCGATCAAGATGATAGATCCGTTCTACTATGGTTTCTCCGCTGGCAACCAAACCGGCTAGAACCAGACAAGCTGAAGCACGCAGGTCAGTAGCCATTACAGTTGTACCTGAAAGCTCTTCTACACCTTGTATGATTGCAGTATTACCTTCGGCAGAAATTCGTGCACCCATACGGTTAAGTTCGGGCACATGCATGAAACGGTTTTCAAATATGGTTTCAACAACTTTGCTGCTGCCGGTAGCAATCGCATTCATAGCCATAAATTGTGCCTGCATATCAGTTGGAAAGGCCGGATAAGGAAGGGTGCGAATATCAATAGCTTTGGGACGCTGCTGCATATCAATACTAATCCAGTTCTCACCAGTTTCAATAATAGCCCCAGCCTCAGTCAGTTTTTCTAGCACAGTTTGCATGGTTTTTGGTGCAGCATTTTTTAATACCACTTTACCACCAGCCATTGCTACTGCGCAGAGGAATGTTCCTGCTTCAATTCGATCTGGGACAACACTATGGTTGCAGCCATGTAATTTTTCTACGCCCTGAATGGTAAGTGTTGGTGTACCAATTCCCTGAATATTAGCACCCATTTTGACTAGGCAATTAGCCAAATCGGTGACTTCCGGTTCCATCGCAGCATTTTCTAAAACTGTGGTGCCACTGGCTAAGGTGGCCGCCATCAACAGATTTTCTGTTCCGGTAACGGTAACCATGTCCATAACGATATGAGCACCTTGTAGGCGCTGGGCGCGCGCTTTGACATAGCCATGCTCGATGCTAATTTCTGCACCCATGGCTTCCAGTCCTTTTAAATGCTGATCAACCGGACGAGAACCGATAGCACAACCACCAGGTAAGCTGACTTGTGCTTCACCGAAATGTGCCAGTGTCGGACCCAGTACCAGAATGGAGGCACGCATGGTTTTTACCAGATCATATGGCGCGCAGGTGTTGTTAATACTGTTGCAGTTAATCTCAAATTCGTGAATGTTATCGGTTAATACTCGCGCACCCATGCCTTGCAGTAGTTTTTGCGTGGTTTTCACGTCGCGTAACATAGGTACATTAGTCAGATGCAGCGTTTCACTGGTGAGTAATGAAGCACACAGCAGGGGAAGGGCAGCATTTTTTGCACCGGAAATGGTGATTTCACCGTTTAATGCGCCATTTGCGCGAATTTTTAATTTTTCCATATGTTCTCTCAACCGGTCAGGGTAAATATTATGGCCTGACTTATTAACGCTGTTTGGATGCCCATTCCGCAGGTGTGGCTGCGGTCGTGATGGATAGGGCATGTAGTTCATTGCTGGCAATTTGTTTAGCTAATCCGTCTTTAATCAGGCGATGACGCGCCAGACGGTTTTTCCCCTCAAATGTGTTGGAAACAATTTGGGCAAAAAAATGATGACCATCACCTTCTACTTCTAGGTACTCACAAGGTAGCAGGTTAGCAATCATGGATTTCACTTCTTCGGGTGTCAACATGATGTAATCGAAAATAACTGTTTATAAATGTCGGCTATTATAGCGTTTTAGTCGGTTCAATTGCGTAATTTCCAACCTGATTTTAACAGGCAGTAAGTCAGTATACATAAGGTGACAGCAAAACCACTGACTACACTTAAGGCTAGCCACGGGGAAGAATCACTTTGACCAAAGAATCCAAAACGAAAGCCATCAATCATGTAGAAAACAGGATTGAAATGACTGAGAGAACGCCAGAAAGCTGATAAATTGTTAATGGAATAGAAAACTCCTGACAGGAAGGTCAGCGGCATAATCAGAAAATTCTGAAATAAAGCTAGTTGGTCAAATTTTTCAGCCACAATACCGGCCAGTAGACCAAACGTACCCATTACTGTACAACCTAATAGGGCAAATAAAATAATCCAGCTCACAGAATAGGGTAAAGGCAGGCCGAAAAAGGCAGTTACGGTAATTACCCCTGCACCCACCATCAGCCCGCGAATTATTGATGCTCCCACGTAGGCAAAAAAGATAGAAGCTGTACCTAAAGGTGGTAACAGAATAAAAATCAGATTACCGGTAATGCGTGATTGAATCAGACTGGACGAAGCATTGGCAAAGGCATTTTGTAACATTGACATCATTGCCAGACCTGGAATCAGAAATGCATTATAGCTAACACCGGGCAGTATATCTGCCCTTCCCTGCATCACTTGGGCAAATATTAACTGATATAATAGTGCCGTCAGTATTGGTGCAGACAGAGTTTGGAAACCAACTTTCCAGAAGCGCAATACTTCTTTTTTGAACAGGGTATAACAACCAACAGTATTCATGCTTGCCCTTTCATATGATCGCTGGTTAAACGCAAAAATACATTCTCTAAATCGTTTTCCATGATGTGCAGGTTTTTTAATTTAATGCCATTGTCGTTTAATTTCTGTAGAATATTCAGTAGTTGGTTGTAATCATTAAGTTTAATTTGAAAGCTATTACCATCTTGCTGAACCAGATACTGACGCAGTTCGACCGGTAGGGTTTGATCAAGTGTGATAACCAGTTGTATTTCCGAATCGTTATCTAATAAATTTCTGGTGCTGTCCAAAGCAACCATTTCACCCTGTTTTAACATGGCAATGCGATTACACAGTAGTTGAGCCTCTTCCAGATAGTGAGTGGTCAGAATAATGGTATGACCGTCTTTATTCAATCTACTGATGAAGTCCCATAAATTTTGCCGTAATTCAATATCAACTCCAGCAGTAGGTTCATCCAGTACAATAACCGGCGGGCGGTGTACCAAAGCTAAAGCCACCATTACTCGGCGTTTCATGCCTCCAGAAAGGTTACGGGTATTGGTATTGGCTTTGTCGGTTAGTCCCAGATTGACGATGATCTCATCAATCCATGCATCGTTGTTACGGATACCAAAATAACCGGATTGAAAGCGCAGCGCTTCGCGCACACTTAAAAACGGATCAAAAACCAATTCCTGTGGTACTACACCCAGCAATTTGCGGGTAATGTTGGGTTCACGTTTTACATCGTGACCACAGATGGTAATTTTTCCAGAAGTTAGCTTATTAAGTCCGGCCATGGCAGAAATTAAGGTAGTCTTCCCGGCGCCATTTGGGCCGAGTAACCCAAAAAATTCTCCCGGTTGTACACTAAAACTAACACCTTTCAGTGCTGTAAAACCATTGGCATAGGTTTTAACTGCCTGTTCGATTAAAAGAGCGGGGGTCGTCATGAAATTGATTTCTACGAGAATTTAGTACATAAAACGTGGTGAATTGATTAATGATGATCCGATTTGATCTCACCACAGGCTATTTTATCCACTCGACCAAAGAAAGTATAGGCAATAACGGCAATAACACCAAATATAAGAGAGACAAAAAACATGACATGGTAAGCATTGTTTACTGAAATTAGTTGAGCTTGCGTCAGATAGATAAGTATTCCTGATAATACTCCCCCAAATGCGCCACCAATCTGCTGTACAACACGCGTGACAGCACTCGTGTCCTTAATTTGATTTTTATCGCAAAATTCGAACGGAGAAGAGAGAACCGCAATCGTCGCAATACCCAACCCTGAACCTCGGATAATAAAGCCAATAATTTCTGATAAGTTTCCGCCGATTTGAATTATTAATATACTTATGGCAGAGAATATTAATCCAACGCCAATAATTAAAAATGAATTTATTTCACTTAAACTTTGATAAATAAATTTTCTAGCTAGCCAGGCACCTACACCCTGTAAAGC
>CAMLPN010000040.1 GCA_946481965.1 uncultured Neisseriaceae bacterium
TGATTCAATATATGCTTCAGTATCGGATTTGCGCAGCAGATTCTGGTAAAAACCACAAAACTGACAGTGAGTATCGCAAAAAGGAATATGAATATAAATGAGTCTTTTTTTGCCGGTTAGCGACGTTTGCTGCAAAAGTTGCCAGTTTTTTTCTATGTCTTCTGCTGCTAGAGGCATGCTTGCCCGTAATGGCATGACCGCCCATCTATTCTCAAAGGGTAGGTCGGAACCAGATGCATAAAAGCGGGTCAGATCCAATGATTTCATAGTTCAGTGTACTTATAATAGCTGCAAGATTAAATAATAATTATTATCATACGACAATAAAAATATTATATTTCAGTTCTGATAATATCCATTTGTTGATTAAAATCAATTAACATATTGCCACAAGCAAAATGCTAAATATGGTTAATCATTCAGAGGAATTATAACGTTAATTATAAATGAATAAGTTATGGTGTTCTATAACTAATTTTAATAATAAAGCATATATTGCTGGTTTACTGTTGCTTTAATTGAAATTATTGTTAGTTCTGAAGAGAATTGTGTTGAAAGTGGTTGCTCGTTTTAGCCATTAAGTAGCATTGATCAGAAAAGGGTAGAAAACGTATAACGGACATAAATCACTAATAGTAAGTTAGCTCTGCGAAAGTAAATATCAGGTTAACGAGTTATTCTCTACTTCTGTGTCTCAAAAAATATTGCAATATTTAAATTTTCTCCGACTCATTATTGATTATGGAGAGTAAATTAAACGAAATTATCCATTTATGGTTATTTAACCTGTATCCAATAGTTTCTGTGCTATTAACATTAAATTGTTTTATTACGGGCTGAAATTAAATATTAGCACTGAAAATTTAATGACAATATATTTATATTTCTTGATAAAAATGGATTATATTGCTGTTATTTGTAAATATTATTAAGCTGTATTAACATATAGCGCTATCACTCTATAAAACATATGTACTTATACGAATATGTGTTTTTTAAATGTTTCAAAATTGGTTTACCTACCAGCGTGGCAACCCCTAATTGGTAGATGTTTCTATAAAAATTAAATGTTATTAATTGGTTATAAATATATCTTAATAAAGGTATTTTCTCTCAAAATATAAAAATACTGAAAATTTATGAAGATATTTTGACTATCATGAAAGTTATTAATTTATGTTGACGACAATCTTAGTAGTTCTGGTATTAATTATATTCTGGTTATTTTTATCCTATAATAAACTGAGGCATATGGCTGAAAATGTTAAAGGAAAACAAGCCAATATATATGCTACGGTGAAAAAAAGACAAGATATTGCCCAGCGCTTATCAGATATTGCCTCAAGTTATGGTGACCATGAAAAACTAACGCATATCTCCATTACCGAAAGTGATAATTTAACTGACATTAATCAAGCAACGTCTGATTCTTCTCGGGTTATCGGGAATGTACAAATGTTGGCCAATCGTTTCCCTGACTTAAAAGCAAATACGACTTATCAACAGTTAATGATACAACTTGAAGAAATAGAAAATTCCATCCTGAAACGTCGTGAAGATTATAATCAAGCCGTGCAAATATATAATTCTACTCGCGGTAGTATTCCTCATTTATTTTATGCTAGTGCCTTAGGATTTATTGAAGCTTCTTATTTCGAGGTAGATGAAAACGGGCTTGATCAATTAATGTCATTCAAAACCGATGATGGCAAAATATTAAGGGATACAATGGGTAGAATGGCTACAGCTGCCACAGAAAATGTCAAAAAAATTAAAGAACAAATTAATAAACATAGTGAAATTGGGCAGCAGGAAGAAAAACAATAGAATTTGACTTACCAATTTAGTGTCAAAAGAAAATACTAATAAGGGACAATGGCTGTTAGCGATCCATCTGACATCACTAAATTAAATTTAATCTGATAGTACTTGCAAACTTTGCTTTTTAGGTGGAAAAGCAAAGTTTAGTATTTTAGAAAAAGAATTTAGTGTAAATTAAACATATTGAATTTTAAGATGCGTTGCATACCTGATTCAGGGATAGCCTATTTTTATAGGGTTAATGATGACTTGTCCAGTAGATTGTATTGGTTGAATTATTTAAGTAATTTTTTTCAGGCAATAATCTATAAAAACTTTAAGCTTGTTCGAATTTCTATTCATGCTTGGATAAAGCAAACAGAATAACCATGTGTTGTCCTGCGTGTGCTGAGGGAGAATTTCTACCAGCTGATTATTGTGTAGTTCCTCCTGCACCGAAAAACGAAATAACTGCACAACTCCACAGCTATTGATGGCAAGACGTTTAGAAGCTTCAATACTGTCAAATACCTGTATTGAATTACTGTTAGCGGTATCTTTTAAAAAATCCATATTTGCGGTTGTCCACGGAAATTTTTTATTGTTCTGGCTGGAGCTGAAATTAATACATTGGTATCTGTGCAGATCTTCTGGGCATGTCGGCATGCCATGGTTAGTCAGATAAGTAGGGCTGGCATACAAACCTGTAGAAGTAGTCAGTAAATCTTTTTTAATGAGAAAAGATTCCATTTTGGTATCTTGCCGTATCAATCTTATTGATAAATCATAATGTTCTGCAACGAAATCTATATTTCGATTTGTGACGTAAAAATCCAGTTGCAGGTCAGGATATGTGGCTGAAAAATCAGCCAGACAGGGACTCATTTTGTAAATAAAAAAAGACTCCGGTACGCTAATTCGTAATTTACCGGCCACAGTATTTTTTTTTGTTGTAACAGAATGCGCCGCACTATTGAGCATACCCAGAATCTCTGCACATTTTTGATAATATATCTGACCTTCTGGCGTTAACTTCACTTGTCGGGTATTGCGGGAAAATAAGTTAAATCCGATTCTTTTTTCCAGTCGTCTGATCGAACGGCTGACCGCGGCAGGGGTAATATTTAAGTATTCAGCTGTTGTTGAAAAATTTTCATTTTCAGCTGCTACCAGAAACAATTCCAAACTGGCAATATGCATGCTTTTTAATGGCTTTTTCATCTAATTTTCTTTGCTGGTAATCTAAGCTTGGTCAATATGGTTTATTGATACTTTCATTGATGATAAGTGTAATGATTAATTATTAAATTAATAATATTGTCATGTATCTGAGTGATGAAGGCTTAGTCTACCAAAGTTCAGCGATGATTAAATCTGTTGTCGTTCTTTCAATTGTATTGCAGTTTGCCTTTTATATTGGCTTACAGCTTTTTTCAGGGCTGCGCATGAGCAGATTATTTAATATCAACGCAATGATGACCAGTAATGCGCCAGTAATTTCAATGGTTGAAATAGTATGCCCCTGATAGATACCGATTACAAAAGAAATAACCGGGACCAAATTGACAAACAGAATTCCATTAATGGCTCCTAATCCATTGATACCGGCATTCCAGCTAATAATTACCAAAGTTGTCACTACCAGTATCAGTATATCCAGCCAGCTTGCAGATAATGCCGGTATGGAAGGTGGATGAGCCAGATCCAGACAGGAGGCGACTATTGTAATGGTAATAATGCTGATCATTCCAAGTGAAGAACTGAGGGCCGTAACTCTTAATGCACTCCAGTGGTGTTTTGTAATCAGTGTATTAGCAAAATAAGTATAAATTACCCAACAGGTAGTTGCCGCCAACAACAATAAATCACCGCCAAAGCTGGCAGAAGCAACAAGATGGCTAAAATTACCATTGGTGATAACCAACACAATACCAACAAAAGCCAATGCAGCGCAGATAACGGTTTTGATATGAGGGAGTTGTCGATTAATTAGTGACGATAACATTATTGACAACATGGGCATTAACGCCAGAATAATGGTGGCATGTTCAGCTGAAGAAAAACCAATACCGATAAAGGTAAGAAAATTCAGACCGGCAAAACCAACGGTACCAAAAAACCATAATTGCCCGGTTTTTCCTTCTGTGCTATAGCTTTTTTTACCTTCTACCGCTAATAAAACCAGACTACCTAAAATGGCTCCGAGCACATAGCGTATTAAGGTCAGGTAGTAGCCGTCTATACCAGAGGATACGGCGTGTTTTGACGCGGGATACATAATTCCCCAGCCAAATACGGTGATCAACAGGTACAGCGTATATCGATAGTTTTCTGCTCGCCAATGCTTCAATTTTTTGCCTCACGATATTCGTAAAATTATTCTTTTGAATATAATTTTAAGGCGGACAAAAATTATTATAGTGGCGGTAATATCATTTATTACGTCGTGTAATAAATGGTGTTGAATTCATATTGACTCAAACTTAATTTGAAAGTCAAATTTAATCGACCTTGTTATTGTGAAATTATATCTATTTTCATGAGTTAAAGTGAGTAGTGGCCAGAACCAGCAATAGTATTTAGTGTTAGAATAATTATAAAAATTTAAATGATTGAGTTTTATATTAAATATGTTGTAAGCATTTGTGTATAACTATATGCCGACTAAAATGCAATTATTATTTTGTCGATTTTGATTGCCACTTGAGTTGTGTCGTGCTGACAAAATAAGTTTAGATTTTTGAAAGAAATTTTTAATTAATAATGGATATGAATAAAGACATCATTTAGTATTTCAATATCCCTAATTATAAGAAAATTGTTTTAACTATCTGCATTGCAATTTTGGTGGTGATAGCTTTATTTCTATATAACTGGCTTCGGTTTGATCAGGGTCGTAATGCAATGCACTTATCCCAATAGAATGCATGAAATCCACCGGTGTTTATTAAATTTACTGTCTATAATTTAATCTGAGAGTTAAATATAATCTACCTACTGAGCTTTTCATCAATGTTTAGCAAAGCCAGTATAACCCTTTTATGCAGCAACAATTTAAGTTTTCCCAAGGTAATTATTCATGGTTAAAAGATCGTGGCCGATTTTTTTAATTTTTATTTCGATGATTTCGGTTCAAGCAAGTGCTTCGATGGCCAAGTATCTCTTTCCGCTGCTTGGACCGGCAGCGATGACCGCTTGGCGTTTATTTTTTTCCGCTAGTTTATTGGCATTTATTTTTAAACCCTGGCGTAAACCTATTGCCAAACCGGCTATTAAGTATATTGTTTTGTATGGCATTGCCTTGGGGTGTATGAATTTGTCTTTTTATAATGCTATATCACGCATTCCTCTAGGCATTGCTGTGGCTCTTGAATTAACTGGTCCGATTATGGTTGCCATGTTTTCGGGTCGACGTTTAATTGACTTTATTTGCCTGGGTATTGCGATAACGGGGTTAGTGATGCTCCTGCCACTTCGTCAGGCTTCGAGTGATTTAGATCCCGTTGGTATTTTATTGGCTTTAAATGCAGGTCTTTGTTGGGCTGGTTATATTTTGTGTGGACGTAAAGCCGGTGAACTTTATGGTGCTTCAAGCGTAGCTGTCGGTTCGATCATTGCCACGCTAATATTATTTCCTATTGGCGTTTGGCAGGGTGGCAGCAATATGTTTTCTATAGAAATTGTGCCATTAATATTTATTGTTTCATTATTAGGCTCAGTCATTCCGCACGGATTGGATATGGTTGCTTTGCCACGAATACCAGCGCAAACATTTAGTACTTTAATGAGTTTGTCGCCTGTTTTTGCAGCACTTTCCGGATTAATCTTTTTGCATGAGCAATTAACTCACTATCAATGGTTAGCGATCATTTTTATTATTATCTCTTCAATAGGTACGGTATTGTCTATGCACAAATCAAACAGAATTAAAGTGGAGAATCAATAAAATTAAGCATAATGTTGTACTAACAGTGGGTGAGGGTCAGTAAACGAGTATCAGAAAATCACTTGCAGATATTAGTAATTTTAGCTGACCCTTTTAATTCACTTTTCTTGCTTTATTAAGCAGGTAAATTCTTACCATACGCCATTAGAATTTTCATTTTTATAAGAGTTGAATGGATTTATCGGTCATGTGATGACCGGAAAGAGGCACAGCACTACGGGTAATGGCTTATCTACTGTGAATGCTAAAGCGTCATGGAAAGCCGTAGCTGTAATGACAGCATCTTTCCTTATCATGGCTCAGTCTCAAAGAACTTTTAATTGAGTTAGTTGCATGGTGGCGTATTTTAATGTCACCCTTTATTTTATTAGCATAACTTTATTACGCTTTAAATCAACACTCAATAGGTTGCATAACAGGTTTTATCTGGGAAACAAAAATTGAAATTTTACCGATAAATATTATTGAGATTATAGAATAAAAAGTCGGTTCTACGTTGAAAAGCAGAACCGACTTGATTAATGATATGCTTCAAATTAACAAAAGTTTTACTCTACTGTCACCGATTTAGCCAGATTTCGCGGTTTATCTACATCAGTGCCACGAGCTAATGCGGTATGGTAGGCCAGTAGCTGTACCGGTATGGTGTGTACGATGGGAGAGAGTACACCCATATGACGCGGAGTACGGATAACGTGCACGCTTTCATCAGCTGTGAATTCACTGTCCAGATCAGTGAAGACGAACAGTTCGCCACCGCGAGCCGCCACTTCTTGCATATTGGCTTTGACCTTTTCCAGCAGGCTGTCATTAGGTGCAATGACGACTACAGGCATGTTCTGGTCTACCAGTGCCAATGGACCATGTTTGAGTTCGCCGGCAGGATAAGCTTCGGCATGAATATAGGTAATTTCTTTGAGTTTGAGTGCGCCTTCGAGAGCAATCGGGTAGTGAATACCACGACCTAGAAAAAGGGCGTTGTTTTTAGCAGCAAACTGGTTTGCCCAGCTGGCGATCTGCGGTTCAAGATTCAGTACATGTTGTATGCTACCGGGCAGCAAGCGCAGCTCGCAGGTGTATTGCTCTTCAGCTTCGGAAGTCACCAGTCCGCGCATTTTTCCAAGGGTTACGGCCAGTCCAAACAGAGCAACCAGCTGGGTAGTGAATGCTTTGGTAGAGGCTACGCCAATTTCGGCGCCAGCACGGGTATACAGTACTAGCTCGCTTTCGCGCGGTAGAGAAGACTCCATCACATTACATATGGATAGGCTATGTTGCATACCCAGTGACTGGGCATATTTGAGCGCTTCCATGGTGTCGAGGGTTTCGCCGGACTGGGAGATGGTAATGATCAGTTGTTCGGGGTCGGCAATTACTTTGCGATAACGGTATTCGCTGGCAATTTCAACATCGGTAGGGATCTGGGCAATGGCTTCAAGCCAGTAACGTGCAGTCAGAGCAGCATAATAGGACGTGCCGCAGGCAAGTATTTTAATGCTGCGGATGCGTTCGAAGATGCCGGCTGCTTTGGTGCCAAAGTTTTCCGGCTCAAAGCCTCCGACCAGAAACACTTCGGCAGTATCGGTGATGGCCTTGGGTTGTTCATGGATTTCTTTTTGCATAAAGTGGCTGTACAGACCCAGTTCAAGCGAAGCTAATGACAGTTCTGACATTTTGATCTCACGCTTGGCCGGTTGATCATGTTTGTCAAGCAGAACGTCAATTCCCTGAGTTGAGAGCTGGGCAATATCGCCATCTTCAAGAAAGACAACGCGACGGGTATGGGCGATAACAGCGGATACATCGGAAGCAATAAAGCTTTCATTTTCGCCCAGTGCCACTAATAAGGGGCAGCCCATACGTGCAGCTACAAGTTTGTCTGGGTTGTCTTTGGCGATAACGCCAATGGCATAGGCGCCCTGAAAGCGTCGGCATGCAGTCTGTACCGCTTGAAATAGGTTGCCAGCACTGGCATGGGTGTATTCGTAATGGATGCTATGAGCGATAACTTCGGTATCGGTTTGAGAGGCGAATTCATAACCCAATGCTTGTAAACGGCTGCGTTCAGTTTCGAAGTTTTCGATTATGCCATTATGGACGATGGCAATCATTTCATTGGAGATATGCGGGTGAGCGTTAGGTTCAGTCACCCCTCCATGGGTTGCCCAGCGAGTATGACCGATGCCAAGGCTACCTTTAAGTCCTGCGGCCTGAGCTGCTTCTTCCATAAATTTGACACGACCAACTCGACGCACGCGCTCGAAACCATTTGGTGTCCATATGGCGATGCCAGAAGAGTCATAACCACGATACTCCAGCCGTTCAAGCCCGCTGGTAAGAAATTCTACTACGTTATCCTGCGCGCGGATGGCGCCGACTATGCCACACATGCTATGTCCTTTAATTATGCTGCTGGTCTTGATCTGTTTAATAGGTTTGACATATGCGTTGTTAAGAGCGCTAAATATGCCACTTAATCAAGGTTGTCAATTCATTGTGCAGACCAACGCACTTAATGATGCCATTTTGATTCTGAAAGGGCAATTGTAATGGAAAAAGTTGTTTTGCACAGTAACGATTGGTATGTACTTGTTATCAGACCTGTGCAAAAAGAATTAAACTAAAAGGATGGTGGATTATGCTCGGCTGTAGCTGAGCAAATGGTTGTATGGATTTGAACGATTAGGTTATACATCATCAGCATCACTTCAGCTATTTGTTATTGGCTGAATGGGAATGGTTTTAACTGGGTTGGTGGCCGCGCGATAAATTTTTTTCAGTCCCGGCGGGCAGACAAAACAATCGCTACAACTTCCTTGGCTGCAATCATTGTCATTAAGATTTAATTGCTGAATAACGCCTTTTTTCAGCCAGAAGGCCAACATTTGCTCCATAGCACTCTCCTGTATGTGGAAATGACGCGCTAAGTCTTGCAAATTTGCCTGACCTCTGTTGAAAAGGTAGTCTCGGATGGCGGTAATGAGCATGGGGGTTGGGTTCCTGTACCTCAATATGATCAATAATCGGTAGTTGATTGTTTTAATGATTCTGACCATTCAGATGGTGATAAAGATATGGAGATCACTATCTGAATGGGTAAATTCTGGGTAAATGCCAGTTAAATTTCTGTGTTAATGACAGCATTTTTCTGAATTGTTGTGTCGGCTGGGGCGCGGTAATTGTTGCTGACGCGGTCCAATGATTTTCATTAAGGCTGTAATGAAGATAAACAATAAAATAATCAGACCAATAAAATACAGGGCAGTTTTTTGGTGACCTAATAGATGAAACTGGTAATAAAAGGTGGCGCAGCTCCAGCCGGTAAAAAATGTCCAGCCAGCGACAAACAGCATCCAGCGCCAACCGGTTTCACGATAGATGGTGCCCAGTGCTGCAGCACAGGGTGTGTAAAGCAGAATAAATATCAGATAAGCCATGGCTGCATAGCTATTGGCAAATGAGTTTTCTAGTTTGGATACAGTGCCTGAGGTAATGTCCAGTTCTTGTTGTACGGTGGATAGGTTTTGATTAACAGCACTTAATCCCAACGGATCCAGAAAGGAATCAGCCATTTTCTCCAGATTTTCTGGAATGGTTTTGAACGCTTTAGCTATACCGGTACTGAGGCTGAATGGTTCATTATCACTGTTATCTGCTTCCATTGAGTACAGAGAGTTGAGTGTGGCAATTACGGCTTCTTTGGCAAATATACCGGTAAAAATGCCTACGGTGGCCGGCCAGTTTTTTTCTTCGATACCCATTGGTTCAAACAGAGGGGTGATTTTCTGGCTGGTTACGGCCAGTACGGATTGTTCGCTGTTATTATGACCAAAGGATGCGTCTGTACCAATTGAATTAAGCAGACTAAGTACGGTAACCATCAGGACAATAGCCTGACCGGCACGAAAGATAAAGCCTTTTAGTCTTGACCATGTCAGATATAACATACCACGCAAGGTAGGTAGGCGGTAAGCGGGCATTTCCATGATAAATGGTGTGATGGCACCGGGTAGCAGGGTATGTTTAAGTATTAATCCAGTAACTATAGCAACGATGATGCCAAGCAGATACAAGCTAAATACGACTGTGGCTGCATTGTGCGGAAAAAAGATGGTGGCAAACAAGGTGTAAACCGGTAGTCGGGCGCCACATGACATAAAGGGGATCATGCAGATGGACATCAGCCGATCACGGGTTGATTCTAAGGTACGTGTGCCCATGATGGCGGGTACACCACAGCCAAAACCGACCAGCATAGGGACAAAGGCTTTGCCGGGCAGTCCAATCGCGCGCATTCCCCGATCAACAACCATAGCGGCGCGAGCCAGATAACCGGAATCTTCCAGAAAGGAAAGACACAGAAACATAGCGGCAATAACGGGAATAAAGGTGGCGACTGTCTGAATACCACTCCCAATGCCATTGGCCAGTATGGCTGTCAGCCATGTGGGTGCCTGTATATTGTTTAGCAGATGAGTTAAACCATCAACAAAAATCGTTCCAAATAATATATCGAAAAAGTCGGTAAATACGGAACCAAATTTAACTGCCAGCATAAACATCAGATACATGATGAGCAGAAAACAGGGAATACCGCTAAATCGTCCCAGAGTGATGCGATCTATTTTGTCGGTAAGAGACGGGTTGGCTTCACGCGGTTTTTCAATAACCCGACGACATAGTTGGTCAATCGCATCATAACGGGCACTGGCCAGCGCCACATCTATTTCATGATTACACCATGCTGATAATTCGTTGCGACACTGTTGCAGGATATTATTTTCGGTTGTACTCAGCTCAGTAGTCTCGGGGTTAAGCAGCAATTCAATCAAAGACCATTGATCCAGCTGATGGATGAAGCTGTCAGCAGGCAGTGTAGCTAAATACCGGTTAAGAATGGCTTTCTGCTGGCTACCCAGAGTGGCCAGTAATGGTGCTGGCTTTGTTGGCGCATTAATTGCATCTGTTAATACTTGGTTTAATGTACCCAGACCTTGTTTTTTGGCAGCAGAAACGGCGACTACGGGACAATCAAGCTGTCTGGATAATAGGTCGATGTTGATCTGTTCACCCAGATTTTTTAACTCATCCATCATGTTCAATACAATCAGCATTGGTCGCTGCAGATCCAGTAGCTGAAAAGTCAGATATAAGCTGCGTTGCAGATTGGTGGCATCGATGATGTTAACGATAAGGGTATCCGGTTCGTTGAGTATAAACTGGCGCGCAATATGCTCATCCTCTGAAGTATCGATATTCAGATTTTCAATGGCATAGGTACCCGGTAAGTCTACGATATCAATAGTTTGATTATTAACCTTAATGCTGCCGGTTTTGCGTTCTACCGTTACTCCTGGCCAATTGCCAACATGTTGGCGGGCACCGGTTAAGGCATTGAATAACGTACTTTTACCACAATTCGGATTGCCAATTAATGCTATTTTCATTACGGAGCTTTCACTACGCTGATTGCCTGAGCTTCTTTACGACGCAAACATAAATAATAGCCACGCGTTCTGATTTCAAGCGGATCTCCCAGTGGAGCTGTACGGACTACGGTAACTTCGCTACCCGGCGTAACCCCCATTGCCAGTAGCCGGCGCCGAAATTGCTGTGATTCAGGCAGTAAAGAGGTAATAACGGCTTTCTGTCCGAGTGGTAGTTTATCCAGAGTTAGTTCTGACACTGTATTAACTTTCTCTAACTGGAGATAATTTTATTTTTATTGGGAATCATTTCTATTTAATATGATATTTGTTTTACCTGTTAAGGTGAATATCATGTTAACTAAAAATGGTTATTTACTGTTTTGT
Source organism: uncultured Neisseriaceae bacterium (assembly GCA_946481965.1). Classification (GTDB taxonomy): domain Bacteria; phylum Pseudomonadota; class Gammaproteobacteria; order Burkholderiales; family Neisseriaceae; genus Snodgrassella. The sequence goes on from CAMLPN010000040.1 coordinate 11,560, forward strand.
CATGTGAATGACTTAGGTAATTATCATTTTGCATCGTCAGTGATATGCTGGTTTTGATATATATCTAATAATAGAAAGCTAATTAGTTATAGGTAAGCTATTTTCTCCACATATGGGAAATGTAATAAATTGATAAATGTAAATAATTTACCATTAAAACAGATAGATTGAGAATAGTAGCAGGGCTAGTTTGATCGTTTATTTTTGTTAACTTTTCTCGTGTCGGATAGTTAAGACAACTTTGTTCTTTAAAAGTTAATTGATGTGCCCGATTATCGTATTCGGTTGGCATGGGCTTAGGGTATTTGAATTGGTCGAAATGAGTGAATCTATAAACAAAAAAATTTTATATACCTGTAGTTTGGTTTAAGTTATTTAGGAAAGTTTTGCAATCATGGTTAGTGTTAAAAAACCATTTCAGCAGAATGACATTGCTGATACCAAATTCAATTTATTGTCTAATAATATTTAGCTGACAGCTAAACCGATAGGGTGTTTTTGGCCGCCTGTATATTGCTAAGAGACAACAAGGCGGCCTTCGGATATTATTTTTTGGTTTCGGTTTTTTCTGGACGTATCCAGTCAGAAAGAGTTTTCTGACGACTGCGTGCCACGGTCAGCTGATCCGGCGGGCAGTCATGAGTGATGGTGCTGCCTGCTCCGGTAGTGGCGCGGTCTCCTATGGTGAGTGGTGCTACCAGCATATTACCGGAACCAATGCGTACTTCATTACCTATTTGTGTACGGTGTTTATTTACGCCATCATAGTTACAAGTGATGGTGCCGGCGCCGATATTGCTGTGCTTACCAATAGAAGTATCGCCTAGATAAGTCAGATGATTGGCCTTGCTGCCGGTGCCCATGGTGGTATTTTTCACTTCGACAAAGTTACCAATGTGAACTTCATCGCCAATCTGGGATTGTGGACGTAAACGTGCAAAAGGTCCAATTTTGGCATGGCTGCCAATACTACAGTTTTCCAGATGTGAAAAAGGCAGGATGGTGGTGCCGGAGCCGATAACAACATTTTTGATAACGCAATTGGCACCAATGGTTACATTATCTCCCAGCTCTATCTGACCTTCCAGTACGACATTAATGTCGATAATCACATCCTGTCCATGCCGGATTTTTCCACGCAGATCAAAGCGAGCCGGATCGCGTAAGGTAACGCCGGCAGCCAGTAATGCTGTTGCTTGTTGTTGTTGCAGGATACGTTCTAATTGTGCTAATTGAGCTTTATTATTTACGCCGGCAGCTAAATAGGATGCACGTACCTGCAAAGGATGTACAGGTATTTGATCTTGTTGCGCTAATGCAATCACATCAGTCAGATAGTATTCTTGCTGGGCATTATCATTTTGTAAGGCATTAAGCCAATTTATCAGTTTATGGTTTGGCAACACAAAAATGCCAGTGTTGATTTCGTTGATGAGCTTTTCTTTGTCTGTTGCGTCTTTTTCTTCAACAATGGCTACTACATTACCATCCTGACGAATAATGCGCCCATAGCCGGTAGGGTTATCGAGTACATCAGTCAGTAAGCCGACATCGTCGCCGGCGACACTGAGTAAATCCAGTAGGGTTTGCTGATCAATCAGGGGAACATCACCATACAAAACCAATGTTCGTCCTTGATTAGCCAGATGGGGTATTGCCATTTTGACCGCATGACCGGTACCAAGCTGCTCAGTTTGTTCTACCCAGTTCACATTAGCGCAAATTTTTTCACGTACACATTCTTTGCCATGTCCAATCACGACGCTGATATTGTCGGGATGGAGGCTTTCAGCAGTATGAATAACTCTTTCAAGCATACTCATTCCACCAATTTCGTGGAGTACTTTTGGTAGAGAGGAATACATGCGGGTGCCTTTGCCGGCGGCAAGGATAACGATATTAAGTTCTGATGTTGACATAAATTAGATTGGATAAGATTTTAAAACAGGTTGCCGGAACTTTAGACAATTCCGGCAACCTGAAACATTCATAGTATTTTGGTTTTACTCATGGAAACCATTATTCATTGCTTTCCCACTTGGTATTAGCAGGTAATTTTTCATTAACGTCACCAACTGTTGGTTTCATGGCATGCGGTTCCGGACGCAATTTGTTATAACGCATGTTATTTGAATAAGTACCATCCTGATAAACTACTCGAGTTCCCGGCTCATATTTCTGACGCAATTTGGTTTGCCCGCTGGCATCCTGATAAGTTTCCCATGCACATCCACTAAGAGCCAGTAAACCACAGACAAAACAGATTCCAGCACGCATAGTGTCACCCTTTTCGTTTTCATGTTGTATATGTTTATTGTAGTGAATTTAGAAGGTGACGTACAGGAATTTACAGCAAAACCGAGGCAAATTTTGCCAGTGCCGGCATATTGGCTACGGCGACATCAATGCCTGTCTGAGGATAAGTATGCTGTCCAAACCATACGGTACGCATGCCCAATGTTTTTGCTGTTTGCAGGTTAGCCAGACTGTCATCCACCATGATGCATTGGCTGGGATGAATTGCCAGTTGCCTGCATACAGTCTGGTAAGCTCGCGGATGGGGTTTGTAGTGGTAGTTAATATTATCAATACCAATCAGCTGTTGAAAATATGCTTGCAGCTGCATTGCCTGAATAAGTGCCTGTACATAATGTATTGGTCCGTTGGATGACACAATTTTTTTACCGGTTAATGCAGGTAAGGTCTGATGTAGGTTAGACATAGGTTTGAGCTGTGACAAGATTAATTCCAGCGGATGGCTGGCAAGCAGAAAGTCCTGAATATCGATTTGCGGGTGATGCAGCCTGAGTCCAGCCAGCGTAGCGCCATATTGTTGCCAGTATCGCTGTCGCAGAGCAGAAGCAGCTGTATGATTTAATTGTAGGTGTTCAGCTAGATAAGCTGTCATATGGTGGTTGATAATGGCAAAAATGCCTGCATCGGCGTGATGCAAAGTGTTATCTAAATCAAATATCCAATAGTGAGAAGTCATTGTTGTTGATACTATAAAGCGCAATCATTAGCCAGAAAGGCGGAAATTTATATGCTAATCAGACAGAATCCATTGTTTTTATGAAACTAATATAACGGATATCTATAGTGAATTTGTTTCAATATGCATATTAACATGAAGTATTGCTTATTTCAGTTTTAGATTTATTGATTTGATAGTTGTCTGCCGAAAACAGAGTTTGGTTAACAAATGTTTCAGTTGTCCAGTTTACTTTAGATTTTTCTGGTTGCCTGAATGATTGTTTCTTAATCAAATTCCGATTTACTGTATACTCTTTTTTCAGCTGGTAGTAGATAGATATGATTTGCCTTAATATTCATTTTTTATTGCTAATCTTGGCAAAGATAAAATGGAAATTTTGTTAATATTGATTTTTATTGATTCAATTAATTTTAGTTATTTGCGGACGTATCTGCTGTAATAATAGGATAATTATAATCTGCAGACAAAATATTGATACTGTAAAAAATCATCATGTAATGTCGGTTTTTGATAATATAGTCTGAATAATTATTTGAATTGAAATTAATTTTTGGCGCAGGCTGGCTTTATAATATGAATGGCTGTTAGCTAATCATGACAGATTGCTAAATCAAGTCAAGGTAAATATAGTCTTTAGGCTATCTAGAAAAGTAACTTTATTATAAATGTTTAGTTAATAAATTATCTTTAAGGTGTAAATGTCAAAATATTATAAGAAGCGATCATATTTTCAACATACAACGGTAAAACAGGTATGATGAAGTGCAAAAGATTCTTAGGAGTTAACCGGAGGTGGGAATGAAAGCGGGTAAGTGGTTGGCAGCGATACTGTGTCTAATGTTGTCATGGGGTGCACAGGCACAAACAGAGGTACGTCTGGCAGTACATAATGCATTTTCAATACCAAAAGAGTTGATCACACAATTTGAGCGGGAGAATAATGCCAAGCTGGTTGTGGTTAAAGTCGGTAGTGGTAATGAAATGATCAACAAGCTGATTTTAACGCGCAATAACCCCATTGCTGATGTGGTTTATGGTGTGGATAACATAAATGTTATGAAAGGGAAAAAGTTTAATCTCTTTGCCGCCACCCAGCCAGCTAGCCGTGCCGTAAATGCAACTTTACCTGAAGCCGTAGCTGTGAATTACGGATATATAACTATCAATTATGATAAAGCGTGGTTCCAGAAGCATGGCAAAGCGCTACCAAAATCATTGGCTGAATTAGCCAGTCCTGCATACCGTAATTTGTTGGTAATGCCAAGCCCGGCTACTTCCAGTGTAGGACTTGGATTCCTGCTGGCAAATATTGCTGATATGGGTGAAGAAGCCACGTTTCAGTGGTGGAAAAAAATGCGTGAAAACGGGGTGAAAATAACCAAAGGCTGGAGCGAAGCCTATTACACTGATTTTACCCTTAATGGTGGCAGTCGTCCGATGGTCTTAAGCTATTCTACCAGCCCGGCGGCCGAAGTCTATTTTAGCAAAGGTAAGTATACAACACCACCATCAGGGGATTTACGTTTTAAGGGGGCTGTATTTCGCCATGTCGAAGGGGTAGCAGTTTTGGATAAAGCCAAACAGCCGGTGCTGGCTGCAAAGCTGGTACAATTTTTACAAAGTAATAGTGTGCAGTCTGCAGTCCAAACTTCTATGTGGGTTTATCCAGCAGTAAAAGGCATCCCTTTGTCAAAATATTTCAGTCATGTTAATGTACCGCCGATTGCTTCTCAGCTAAATTCTGCTGATATTGCTGCCAAACAGCAAAACTGGGTTAGTCGGTGGGTACGTGTGGTACAAAGATAACTGCAAATAAACATGACTCAGGTGTTTTACAACCTGTATGAAAACAGATAAATCAGGGCATAACTGCCCTGATTTATTGTTTGGATATATTGATGACGAATAATGAAATATAACTGTAATGGGCAAAAATTTGGTGTTCTGGCGACGAACCTGCTGGCACTGATGGCGGTATTGCTGCCATTATTATTCTTGCTGGTTGTGGTGTTGTTACCCATGTGGACAATGATGCAGCAATCCGATGACGAAAGTTACCGGATGGTGTGGCAGGACGACTATATGCGACGTTTACTGGGCTGGACAACATTACAGGCCGGTATCAGTAGTATATTGACCTTGATACTGGGTGTTCCGATAGCGTGGGCAATTACTCGTTTACAATTTCGTGGTCGAGAATGGGTATTACGGCTTCTGATGCTGCCGTTTGTGATGCCTACGCTAGTCGCAGCTATGGGTGTGCTGGCTTTATTCGGTGCGCAAGGGATACTCTGGAGAGGTTGGGATGGAACACCTTATTTACTTCTTTATGGTAATGTGTTTTTTAATCTACCCGTAATGGTACGCGCAGCTTATCAGGGATTATGTCAGGTACCGGCAAACCGGTTATATGCCGCCCAGAGTTTGGGTGCTAATGTGTGGCAGCGATTTGTACAGGTGGAATGGCCTCAAATTATGCCATGGTTGGCCGGTGCTATGTGTCTGGTTTTTTTATACTGTTTTTCAGGCTTTGGTCTGGCTTTACTTTTGGGTGGCGAACGATACAGTACGCTGGAAGTACAGATCTATCAGTTGATAGCTTATGAATTGGATATCGCACAGGCAGGTGTACTGGTAATCTGGGCTTTGTCCGTCACCTTACTGGCTGGTGTGTTGTATGCTTGGTTGAGTAAGCGAACTGCTCAGAAAGCGACGGTACAGATACTACAACCACAGTTACCCACTACTATTGGTCAGAAAGTTGGCTTATTACTGTCTATATTAGTTTTACTGATTTGTTGTGCTATGCCCTTGTTAGCAGTGTGCTGGCGTGCTTTTTCGGCAGGCATCTCTTGGCTGGTTCTATCAAATGAAGACACTTGGCAAGCTGTGACTAATACTTTGCGTTTCACATTAATAGCTATGGTTATGGCATTGCTATTGGGATTTTGTCATGCAGCACTGGCTCATCGTCTGGTATGGGTACGTAGCATCACATTTTTACCTTTTATGGTTTCTCCAGTCTGTATTTCCTTTGGCTTGTTATTGTGTTATCCAGAATACACAGCGTCTTTAAGTATGTTGATTGCAACCTATGCATTACTGGCCTATCCGTTTATTACCAAAGATGTTTTGTCGGCATGGGACAGTTTACCACCTCAGTATGCACAGGCAGCACGAACACTGGGAGCGAGTAAATGGCAAGTATGGGTATATGTGACATTGCCTTTGTTGCGACCGGCACTGCAACGCGGACTGGCGCTGGCTGCTGCCACCTGTGTTGGCGAGTTTGCCGCCACATTGTTTTTATCGCGACCAGAATGGCAAACATTGACTACGCTGATTTATCATTATCTGGGTATTCCGGGACGTGATAATTATGATCGGGCAATGGTGCTAACGTTTATATTAATGTTGTTAGCTACGCTGATTTTTAGTTTATTGGAATGGTGTACAGCCAGAAAGGAAAAAACGCTATGTTAAGCTGGCGGCACATTCATAAGCAGTTTGCTGGTAAAAGCGTGGCAAAAGATCTGAATCTGCAAGTTAATGATGGTGAACTGATCGCGGTGTTAGGAGAAAGTGGTAGTGGTAAATCTACCTTGCTGAATATAGCTGCAGGCTTAGTTCGCCCTGATCAGGGCTCAGTGTGGATAGATGATAATGATGTAACCCAACTGCCTGCAGAGCAGCGTCGACTCGGTCTGATGTTTCAGGATTATGCTTTATTACCTCATCTGAATGTCTGGCAAAATGTGGCTTTTGGTTTGCGCATGCATGGTGTCAGAAAAGCACAAGCGCGCCAGCAAGCCTGTGAACTTCTCGATGAAATAGGGCTAGCTGATGTTTCACAGCGACGCATTCAGGTACTGTCTGGCGGTGAGCGCCAGCGTGTAGCCTTGGCGCGTGCTTTGATTTTGCGCCCGCAAGGATTATTGTTGGATGAACCTTTTTCCGCACTGGATACTACTTTACGTGGTAGTTTGCAGCAATTAACCCTGAGCCTGATACGTCAACAGAATTGTCCGGCGGTATTGGTCACACATAGCCCACAGGAAGCGTTTGCGATGGCAAACTGGATATGTTTGTTGTATCAGGGGCAATGGGTACAGCAGGGTGCAGCAGCAGAATTGCTGGCTCGGCCGGTAAGTGCCTGGGCAGCTCGTTTATTGGGTTGTGATAACGTTACTGATGAATATTATATACCGCAAACGGCAATGCAATATGATACTGAACATGGGACACAGGTACAGGTCAGAGCTGTTAATCCGACGGTCAGAAATTTTGATGTACAGCTGCAACACCCGGAATATGGTCTATTGCATTGGTGGTTGCCATTGACACAGCCGGTAAATGTTGGAGATTGGTTGCCTCTGAATATCAACCATGAGCAGATAGTTTTGTTTGCTTAGATTATCACCAATAAGATGGTTGTTTATCAGAACAACTAAGACATTTACCTAGATAACAAGGTAGGCTGATGGTGTTATAATTGCTCCGATTTTTTGTCCTAATTTATCATTTATTCACGGAGAATCTCATGGCTTTAGTTTCTATGCGCCAACTGCTCGACCATGCTGCTGAAAATAGCTATGGTTTACCGGCGTTTAACGTAAATAATCTGGAACAGATGCGCGCAATCATGGAAGCAGCTGATGAAGTTAATGCTCCCGTGATTGTTCAGGCTAGTGCCGGTGCACGTAAATATGCCGGTGCACCGTTTTTAAGACATCTTATTTTGGCTGCTACTGAAGAGTTTCCACATATCCCAGTAGTTATGCATCAGGATCATGGTGCCTCTCCCGAAGTTTGTCAGCGTTCTATTCAGCTTGGTTTTTCGTCAGTGATGATGGATGGTTCACTGTTAAGTGATGGCAAGACACCTTCTACTTATGAATATAATGTCGATGTAACGCGTAAAACAGTTTATATGGCTCATGCGTGTGGTGTTTCTGTAGAAGGCGAAATTGGCTGTCTGGGTAATCTGGAAACCGGAGATGCTGGTGAAGAAGATGGTGTGGGTGCGGTTGGTAAACTTAGTCATGACCAGATGCTGACCAGTGTTGATGAAGCAGTTCGTTTCGTGCAGGATACCAGTGTTGATGCGCTGGCGATCGCAATTGGTACCAGTCATGGTGCCTATAAATTTACTCGTAAGCCTACCGGCGATGTTTTACGTATTGATCGTATTCGTGAAATCCATGAACGTTTACCGAATACGCATTTGGTTATGCATGGTTCCAGTTCTGTTCCGCAGGAATGGTTACAGGTGATCAATGAATATGGTGGCGAAATTCCGGAAACTTATGGTGTACCGGTTGAAGAGATAGTACAGGGTATTAAATATGGTGTGCGTAAGGTCAATATTGATACTGATCTGCGCTTAGCCAGCACCGGAGCTATTCGTCGCTTTCTGGCTACCCATCCGGCTGAATTTGATCCGCGCAAATATTTTACTGAAACCATTAAAGCCATGAAGCAGATCTGTGTTGATCGTTATGTGGCTTTTGGTGCAGACGGACAAGCTGATAAGATTAAGCCGATTTCGCTTGATAAAATGGCCAATCGTTATGCTAAAGGTGAGTTGATTCAGATTATTAAATAATTTCTGATTATAATTAAAATCTTAATCAGAAATTATTGGTTTTTTCTAAAAACCTACAGCAGAAAAAAACAACAGAGAAGGCTATGACGGTTTATTTTGCTGTCGGTTTTTCTCTGTCCATACGTGGATATGAGGTTATGATTCCTGATTCTGCGGATATTCAAAAAACTGAATGGATAAAAATGGAAAGAATATTTTATCCATTTCGGTTTGACGCTTATAAAACTAAAATACAGTCACAACTGACCATCTACAAATTAACTCTTAAACAAAAATATAATGATGAAGATTATCGGATGGCAATGCTTTGTATTCTCAGGAAATGGCATTTGATTTTATGAATATAAAGGGTTACAGATCGTTTTCATTTCTTTAGTTCTATTTAAAATAATCTGGATGAT
>CAMLPN010000041.1 GCA_946481965.1 uncultured Neisseriaceae bacterium
TAGATCAATAGAATAAGATCCAATGCATTCGGTTTTAAATGTTAAATCAGCTGCCAGTGTAATACTGCTGATAGCCATGCAACTTATTAATAAAATAGCTTTTTTCATAATATTATCCTTAGCTTACTAGCTAGATATGGTAAAAATAGCATCATTTTCACTTCCAGTACAATCAATTGGCATTAATTAGATATAAAAGTAAATTTTTATACACTGTTACATTTAAAAAATTACTTAAGAATTTATTATCTATTTTTGAATAAAAATAATTAACCCCTTTGTAAAGATTTAAAACAGCCTTTAATTTAAAATGTACTATTTTAAAAAATATAATCTGAAAAAAATATTGGATGAATAATAAACTATATATCAATATAAAGTCACCATATATAGAAGATAAAAAATAAGTTAAATACTAACTGATTTGAACTCTATTTTTCTAATAACAAAATTAACATTAAAAAATATTTGTAAACAAATCTAAAACTGCTATCCTTAATGCTGTGTTTAATTTGGTAATTAATATAGTTAGGAAATTAAAATGGGTGATAATGAAACCAATACTATTTCAATTGAGTTAACGGAATTGCTCCAAAAGCGCTTAAATTTTATTTCTATCATGCAACAAATTTTTGGTGTTTTATTTGCTATTGGCGGTGCTATTAGTTGTTTGGGGATTATAACTGCAATTATAGGCATACCTGCACTAATAGCTGGTATTAGGCTTTTTCAATCTGGAAGTGCATTGGCTTTAACAGTAAATTCCAAAAAAGGGAAGGACTTAATTGATTTCCTCAATTGTCTAAATTCATACTGGAAATTTACATTAATTGGGTCTATTATTGCCATTATATTTTATGCTTTACTGTTTTTTATATATATTGCTCTAATGCCTAAGTTTGAATGAGTAATTTTATACAATATAACAATATTTATAAATGTAATAATAAATTTATATAAAGATAAAACGGTTAATATATATTATTATTTTGTTGTTAATTATATATTATTTAATATAATTTTAATTTATTGGGGTGTATATCATGAAAAAATTATTTGGCGTTTTTATATGTTTATTTTTTAGTGTAATACTTGCCGCATGTGGTGGAGGGAGCAGTCCAGAAGCAGCTGCAAAAAAATATGTACAGGCAGTTTATAATGGCGATGCAGATACAGTTATATCTATGATCTATATGGAAGAAAAAGATAAAAAAGACGCTGATCTGCACAATTTGTTATCAGGGAAAATAAAAGAAGGCGTTACTCGATCAAAAAAAATGGCTGATAAAAATGGAGGAATAAGCAATATTGCCGTTGAAGAACCTAAGTATGAACAAGATAAAAATTCTGCTAATGTAGTTGTTAAAGTTCAGTTTAAGAATTTAGAAAACCCAACAATCATTGAGTTACATTTGGTTAAAACAAATGATGGTTGGATGGTATCTCAACGATTTTAAACCTTAAAGACCTGCCAAAAGCAGGTCTTTTATCTATGCGTAAACGTTTTTCATATTTACTCTTGCTCATATTCATTATAGTTATCGGCATCATTATTGTCATTTATTATCAGCTCCATAATTCACGACAAGATTCTTTGCTTAATTTACCAGAACTTGAAGTTGGAGACTGGGTTGTACGAATGGGAACCGTTAATGATAGTCGCTGGATTAGTTATCTGGGCAACAGTGAATATTCACATATTGGTATGATAGTTGCAATAGAACCGAAAGTACTGGTGATACATGCAACTACTGACGATGGCGAGATTGGATCAGATCAGGTTATAGTGAGTGAACTTGAGCGATTCCTTAGCCCCACATTAGCTAAAAAAGGTGCAATTATCCGACCTCTATTTTTGGATTCAATGAAAAAAAAGCAAATTGTTTCTACTATATGGAAACAGCGTGGTAAGCCGTTCATATTGGCCAGTAAAGACAAGTATCATCTTTATTGTACAACTTTGTTATTAGATAGTATTCAGCATTCTCATCCTTCTTTTCAACCACGATGGACCAAAATTAATATCCCTCTTTTTGAAGGAGAATATCTGTTCCCACAGTCTTTTGTAGATTATCCGAATACTCGAATAATTTATTATCTTAATAACTATTAATAATATTTATTGGGTATATTTTATATCATGATTTTATATTTATTAATTATTACTTAGTAGCTATATTTTGAAGTTATTTCATTTAAATTCTAAATAAACTATTAAAAAATTACCTAGTATATATTTAGTAATAATTTATGCATTTGAAATTATCAAGGAAAGTTTTTTTAATGTTTTGTTTTGGATTGGTTTAAAAACTTGAAACAAAGCAGTCTCTAACAATAGTTTCCTAATTAATATTTATTTGATGAATTTAACTTATAGAAATTTATAAGTATAATTTTTAAATGATATTGCTTAAATTGAATTTGAATAAATTTCAATTCTTCAAGCTTCTCAAGGTTATTATGTTTTATTCATCTAATTAATCATATTAATAATTTAAATCCAATAAAAATTCCTATTTTTGATTACTTAAATTACTAGACTATTATTTATTCAAATATTATCTATATAAAATTAATTGTCTAGTAATTTATTTGATTAAATAACCTATAATTAGATAACAGTTTTACTCATATTTTCATGAGTCTGAACTATCCCATTTTTGTAGTAATTCTAAGGGTATTGATTCCACTACTTCCGAAAAACGTTTTCCTACCATTTTTTCGGCTTGTCGAAGTAGGGGAATAGTTGGGCTACTTGGCTCATTAGTTTCAAACCAGCCACGTACTTCTTCAATTCGCTCAAGTGCATCAAAACGATTTGCAATAACAGCAGGTTGATTTTGCAGAGGTTGGTGTAGTTCTGATTCTATTGTAGATGGGATAACGGGGGTGAGAATTTCTACTTTTGATGAATCATTAGTAACAGTTTGGTTATCCTGCTGAACATTATTATCTTGATTTTCACACTTTGTGGCATATTGGTTGGTACTTTCTTTTAAATTATTTAATATTTTTTTGATGGGACTGAAATTAGGTGCCACAGATTTTAATGTTTCATCTGCCCAGATTTGTAACTTTTCCAATACAGGAATAGTTTCATCTAATGCTGTCAATACAGAATTATTACGCATACGTAAATCTGATAATTGTCGTCGAACAGATTCAGGAGCTAAGGCATCAGTTGGACGCGGAATCGATAATGAGCGTTCAACATCTCTGATTTGTAAGCGTAGTGCTGCATTACTAGATAGGACGATACTACGTATATCTCCTAAAACACCATCAGGATCTAGAAGTGCGGCTAGAGTATTAGCTCGTGCTAAAGCAGCCTCTTCTTCATCGCCACTATCATCGATTTCGATTTGTGGATGTATTTCCTGAGAATAATTACTGCATGCTTGTTCAAGTAGTGTTATTCCTTCCAGAAGTCCTACCGCTCCATTTAATTGAATTTGGCTGCGCAGTAATAGTATGTAAATACGTATATCTTTAGTACGTAATAGTAGCCTTAATGCATCTCGTTCTACTTCATTCCAGTTGACGCTTTCTGGGGTATTAACAAAATCGCCATACTGCGCCTCAGGTTGTTCAGTAGATTTCGATAAGAGTAGCAAAAATTCAGGATCATACTCAAGATTAATACCGCAGGATAAATCATCTGAAATTGGCTTGAGTAAATCAGTAAATTTTTGGTTTTTATTAGATGTTTTAGTATTCATTGTATTCGTATTATATTTTAGCTGATATATATTGTTCTGGTTCATAGGCCATCCCATAAATGGGTAGCTCGTTCATTGATTGACCCAGCCATGTTGTCCATCCTAAGCGTTGATCACTACCAAGTTGGGCTGGTGGGGCTGAATGGGGTTTAAGCTGAAGCTGAATTTCCCAAACGTATTCGTAGCCAATAAATGCTCTGAGCCATTCAATTAGTATTGATAGACCTTTTCCATTAGGCAGAAAATGTAAATAATCTTGTAATTCTAGAGGGCCAATTGTCAGGCAGAATTTATGTTGTCTATCTGGTACCATTTCTCCAATGAGCGCTCCTTCACCTAGCATGGATGCGTACCCAGGAATGCCCAAACGAGTACGTTCTTCTGTGGCAACAGGGATCCAGTGTAATATATATTCCTCAAGTTTGAATGGGACACCGAAATAATGTGATAACGTTGACGTTATACCATCAGGATTTCTTGCTTCACGGACCAGATGAGCTGCTGCAGCTAGTCTTGCGTGAGAAGGTAATGGACTAGTTACTATTTCTTCTAGATTTTGTCCACTTAAACTAGCTGTGAAAAAAGAAAAAGTTTCTGCTTCGAGTCTATCTAAGCCACCGCCAGCAGATTGTGCACTTTGCCAGGCACTATAAAACTGGGTCAAATAACGATGATGGAAGATATCAACAAAATCGACCAATGTGGTGTCATGATTACTGTCTCGGCGGTTTAAAGCAATTTCGGTATAATGTGTGGGCAGAGGTCCATTTGCACCCCATAAACCGAGCCCAAGAAGACGAATACGGAATTTGCCTTCTGTAGTTCGTGTGGCATCCGCTATTTCTCTAGGTGCAAAAATTAATGAAGGTGATTGTCCAAGTCGGAATGGTTCTTGTTGTGGTCGTGCTGCATAACCAATTTTAGGTTGAGATCTGTATTGTGCACCAAAGCGCCTCATTAAACTTAAGTAGCCATAACGCCAGGGAGTTTCGCGTGTTTGGTTGAATGTTTCTTGCCAGCTGCTTTCGTCTCTTTTAGGCAGATCATTTGGTAGACTCATCAGATTGCACCTCTTCCCCCCATACGCACTGGCCAGACAGATATTTGACCTCGTTGCATACTATGTAATGCAGTTTGTGTGAAAGTATTAATGGCAACATGACGGGATAGGTAGTGTTCAAGAACAAGTCCAAACAAGTAGGGACTGACGCCAGAAAATCCATCTTCATCCACTGTTAAATCACATTTAACACCTCGACCATATACTAAGGGACCAGCTCCCGGCAAACGTCGAATGACAGGTGCTGTTTGTACTCCGATCAGGCTTTGTATTTGCCGTAATTGCGGACTGTCATGTGTTGGAATAAATAGTTTTAATAAATCCCTTAAAGCCTGACCTCCAGGCCGATGATTCATGTCTGATAAAGGCAAATAATTGAATGACAGTTGCCTGATTAAGCGCCAAGCTAATTCGCGTTCTGCGAATGGGGCCTGAGGCGGACGAGGTGGACGGATTAGACCAATTCCATCTACTGGAACAGATTCATCAATAGTTAAATCGTTAATCCCATTGCGAGGAACCAAAGTAGCCAGATCACGATTGGTCAGCCACGCAGAGGCTGAAAGTTGACGTAAATGCTCGGGATAAGGAGCTTCATTCTGATCGACCAAAGACAGAAAAATTTCCGTACCTATATATGGGGTTCGAGTACCGTATTTTCGGGCATTATTAGATAACTTACGTTGTTCTCGTCGTAATGAAAAATAGCGACCATAATTACCTTCATCATTATTAAGCGTATGATAAAGAGGTCTAAATGTTATTTCCTCAGTAGTTTTAGCCTTCAGTCCGTAGACTTCTTCTATTGTATAAATTTCGTAATCAAGTGGTCGCGACCGGTCTGGAACTAAATGCATTTCCGTCCGAGCCATATCAAGCTCAATTCGGTCTGTTCGTTTGCGAAACAGATTGATTAGAGGTGTACAGAATAAAGCGAATTGCTCCGCAGTAGTTTGATTAATCAGCCAACTATCAGGGATGCGATTTAATAAAATCACAATTTCAGCCTCATTACCCTGTATCTTTTGCAAGCCAGTGGATAAACCAGTAGGTGTGAAAAAATAGAAACGTTCGGGACAGGCAAAATATTCATGTAAAAGGTTATGACCATGAAAAACATCCCAGGTAAGTGGTAATAAACCTTGTCCTGGCTCAAGACCCTCATGAATAACAGCATTGTGAACATTAATGTCTAGTGATCCACTGAAATGGCCTGATTTACCGGTTACTGTTGCTACAGCACTGGTGTGTAATAATTCAAATAGATGAGAGGCAATCCTTTCTTCCCCACATAAATAAATAGGTAAACGATCTAGTTCTTTAATTTGGTTAAAATTGATTTCTCCAAATGTACGTAGATTCAGTCGTAATGCCCCTGCTACTTTAGAATGAGGCGGTAAATAGCGATTTAGCTGGGGCATATCAGGTGGAGCAGCTGTTAATCTTGCTTCAACTATTTGTAGAGGCCATAAAGTAACTTCCTGACTATTACGAAACTCACAAACTGTGTTTTCACCTACGGGTATACCTGCGCGAAAAGTGGAGTGTCTGGGTACTTTAAATCCATTAATAAAGTCACCTTCGATTTGACTTGGGCGTAATTGTGCAACGGCCATGGATGGCGTAGGTGTAACATAATTTGGATATATGACTTCAAGTAATCGTTGTGTGAAGCGAGGAAATTCTGCGTCAATTTTTAATTGAGTGCGTGCTGTTAGAAAACAGAAAGCTTCAATCATTCTTTCTACATAAGGATCAGCAATTTCAATACCCTGCATACCCAATCGTTTGGCAATTTTGGGATGTTGGCGTGAAAATTCTGCCGCCATTTCACGCATATAGGTAAGTTCTTTGTTATAATAATCAAGGAGTAATGGGTCCATAGTTTTAAATGATGCTTATTCTGTTGGTTTCGAGATCAAAAGCACTTTGTACAATAAAAGATGTTGGATACGGTTCAGTCAGAATCCGACCACGGATTTCAAATAATAAAACGTTATAATTCATTTTTGTTTCATCCTTCATTAAAGGAACCACGCCAAGACTTGCAGCTTCAAGTCTTGGTTCAAAGTGTAAAATAGCTCGGCGTATGGCTTTTTCAACATCTGTCCATTTCCGATCATGCATATAATGACCTGCAATTGGGGGAATACCGTAATTCACTACAGAATCTTTGACCTGAGAGTGTCGATATAAATCAAGTTCATCATCCATATTAGTAGTATTCAGTAAATGCATCAGATCTCTTTGGACAACTTCGCGCAGACGAGATGCTGAGACTGTATAATCATTAGCTAATTCAGTTTTGCGAGTAGGTGCGTCATCGCGTAAACGATCAAATAGCGTAGGCATTAAATAAGCCCGTGGCCGTAAAGGAGGAAACTGTTCAGACATATATTAATTCTCTTATTTTTTGATTAAACATTTAGTCATTTCTAATATTCCTATTTCTCCTTGATCTGTTTGCCAAGTCTTTTGTCCATATGCACGTACTGATGACTGACCAAATTCTTTCCAAATGGTTTTTTGGCAAAGTAATAAAGCATCATCTGTTGAGTCCAACTCATTACAGCGAGCCATCAAAAAAGTATGGTACTTTGATCCATCCTTTAAAACTAAATGAGCTGGTTTCCATAATAATTCAAGAATATTTGTAGGTGGTTTAGAGGTAATTGATTGTATTTGTTCAAAAGGTAACCAAGTATATATACCTCCTATAACTAGCTCTATAGTAGGCCCAAGCCATGTATCACTATCAGAAATCCAGAGAAATGATTTATCTGAGTTTAATAAACCTGCAATATCTGCAATTGAGCTAAGAGCTTGTAATCTGATTTCATCTGCTTGTAGTTTGTCCCCAGAAAGATCCAGCGGGATTGCATCCAATAATAGATTAAGCCATGATGGCTGAGTTTGAATAAATGCCGGACGTTTATGGCCAGTAAAACACTCTTGCCGAAATAGTTCACAAGCAATCAGCCCCCGATATAAATGCGCCTGTTGCTCAAATTCGGAACGCATCTGTGCACATAGTTGCAGCTGTTTTAATGCTCTTTGCCATTCACCAATAAGACAAAGTAATTGGAATAATAACCATCTCTCTCCAAATTCTGTAGGATTGAGTTTAATCTGATTTTCTGTTTCTTTTATAACAGTGACCAGTGAGCGGTCAGCTATCCATTGTTGCAGCGTTAATGAATGTCCATCACTGCGATTCGTTATTTTCATTTGTTGAATCCTTGGAGTCATAATTATTAGCGTGTGACATATGATAATGACTGTTTACACTTACCGCGTGGTGTTCTTTTCTAGTTAGAATCGGAGGTATTTGTGTATGATCATTATGTTGCTGCCAATTAGGTGCAAATAAACGCAAAATTTCTGGTGGTTCTTCAATTTGGAATAATTCTGCTTCTCGTAAGCTATCCAGCCCATTAAAAACTTCATCAATATGTAATGGCCCAGTGACCATATCCTGTATGGTCATCAATGGATCAACATTTTTAGAAAGTTCTGTAAGATTAACATTGGTTGCAGAGCTTGATGAGTAGTTTTGTAACAGTTGGTCTTGCCATGTGTAATCATTATCTGCTGATCCTGAATTATCAAGCGCCTGCCGATATTCTTTTAAAAGTTCATGAAAAATGATTTCGGCAGCCGATTCTACATTTGATGAGATTTTTGCTTCAGTATTTGGCGTTTCTAAGACTTCATATGCTAGACCTGATGTAATAAGATCATATGGATTTTCTGGTTCTCGTTTTGAATTCATGTTTGAATCGAACCATGTTAAATCTAAAGGCAGAGCTTCATTTTTTATTTCGTTAATTTCATGAGTTTCAGCATGAAATTCTGAACTGATGTGCGTCTTGGTAGGATTGATTAGCCATATTGATAATCCCCATTCTAAAATATCATCCTCATGTAGCTGACACCAATGATTAGGTGCAAGTGTTATGCCATTAACCGAGCAATGTATGTCCACGGACTGATTGAGCAACCTCCATCCGTTAACTAAGGGTTGAAAACAAAGCTCAAGATCACTTTCAGGAAGGCTGTCAACATAAAGGTTATAAATTTCATTTTTTATAAAAAAAGCACATTTATTTATCTCATAAATCTCACCAATTCTGATCCCTCTACAATATTTAAACTCTAAAAATAACGGTCTTTTCATAACCTTTGCTCAATAATTTAATATCTAAATATCATTAATTAAAATTTTGTTAACATATGTTTAATATATATTAAACATATAATATATTGTTTATATGCAATAAATAACATTTTGTTTGTTGAAAATTAATAATTTGTTCACAAAAAATAATTAATTGTATATACAATGTTTACATAAGTAATATTTATGTATTTAATGTTTAATTATTCATTATTATTGCACAATAAAGTTAATAATGGTAAATTTAAAATAAATAATATTTATTCAGCAGTCAGTATTACTGCATTGATTAATATTTAAGAATTTGAATAAGAATTATTAAATTAAGAAAAATGATAGGAAATAAGCATGGATATTTCCCGCCAAACCTTGTTTGGTAAGTTGAATACAACGCTTTTTCGCTCAATAGAGTCGGCAACAACTTTTTGCAAGCTTCGTGGAAATCCCTATGTAGAACTTGTGCATTGGCTGCATCAACTTATTCAGGCTAATGATGGAGATATAGTGCGAGTAATGCGTCATTTTGACCTCAATTTTTCCCAAGTTGAACAAGATATTTCTCAAAGCCTGCTTCTCTTGCCTTCTGGAGCAAGTTCAATTAGTGATTTTTCTCATCATATTGATCAAGCAGTTGAAAGAGCTTGGGTTTATACCACGCTTACATTTAAAGATTACAAAATACGTGGAGCCTGGTTGTTGGCTGCATTAATACTGACCACAGAATTACGTCGTGTTCTTATTGATATTTCATCTTCATTTGCCAAAATTCCTCAGGAAGGACTAGCTGATATATTAGTAGATATAATTTCCGAATCACCTGAAGCTCAGGATAAACCTTATGATAATTCGGGTTTTTTGCCTTCTATTCCTGGAGAATCAAGTCATTCATTATCGCATTCTGGCATGAATGAAAAATCTGCATTAGCTCAATACTGCACTGATCTGACTGAACAAGCCAAACAGGGAAAAATAGATCCGGTTATTGGTCGAGAACATGAAATTCGAACCATGACTGATATTTTATTGCGTCGTAGACAAAATAATCCATTGCTTACGGGAGAAGCGGGGGTTGGTAAAACTGCAGTAGTGGAGGGGTTTGCACTGGCTATTGCTAATGGTGAGGTTCCACCAAGTCTGGTGGATGTCCGACTATTAAGATTAGATGTTGGTGCTTTACTGGCTGGTGCCAGTATGAAAGGTGAATTTGAGTCTCGTCTTAAAGCTGTTCTTGAGGAGGCTGGGCATTCTGAATATCCGGTTATTCTGTTTGTTGATGAAGTGCATACACTTATTGGTGCAGGAGGTGCTTCTGGAACTGGAGATGCAGCAAATTTGCTTAAGCCTGCGCTGGCAAGAGGAACATTGCGTACTATAGGCGCCACGACATGGAGCGAATATAAACGCTATATTGAAAAAGATCCTGCTCTAACTCGTCGTTTTCAGGTTTTACAAATTGCAGAACCTGTAGAGGTTGCTGCTATTGATATGGTGCGTGGTTTGGTAGGAACTTTTGAAAAGCATCATGGTGTGATTGTGCTTGATGAAGCAGTTCGTGCAGCAGTAAAACTGTCTCACCGCTATATTCCGTCTCGTCAACTACCCGACAAAGCTATTAGTTTATTAGACACGGCCAGTGCGCGAGTTGCCTTATCTTTGCACACACCGCCAAGTACAGTGCAATATTTGCGACAACAAGTAAAAGCAGTGCAGACTGAGTATGAACTATTGAGCAAACAGCAGCGTATTGGAATAAATACCACTGACCTCATTAGTGTTTTGGCAAGAATTAACGAGCTATCCTCCGAACTCGAAAAAGAAGAAACACGTTGGTTTCAGGAGTTAGAAGCGGTTAAATCTTTGCTTGTGGCAAGAACAAAACTCCAAAATAACGAGGAACAGGATGATCTGCGACAACTGTCTGACCTTGAATCAGATTTGCGAAAATTACAAGGGGATACGCCATTAATATTTCCAGAGGTAAACGAATCGGTTGTAGCGGCTATTGTGTCTGATTGGACTGGTATACCAGTTGGCAGAATGGTCAAAGATGAAATTGGAACAATATTGAACTTGTCTGATCATCTTGCGAAAAGAGTAGTCGGTCAGAACAAAGCATTAGAACAGATTGGAGAACGCATACAAACTGCACGCTCTGGGTTGACCGATCCTGGAAAACCAGTTGGTGTTTTTTTGCTGGTCGGTCCTTCAGGTGTAGGCAAAACAGAAACCGCGTTAGCTTTAGCAGAAGTCATGTATGGTGGTGAACAAAATCTAATTACCATCAATATGAGCGAATTCCAAGAAGCACATACCGTTTCCACACTTAAAGGTGCACCGCCAGGTTATGTAGGCTATGGTGAAGGTGGAGTTTTAACTGAAGCTGTACGTCGTCGACCTTATAGCGTTGTTTTGTTGGATGAAATTGAAAAGGCGCATCATGATATCCATGAAGTGTTTTATCAGGTATTTGATAAAGGCATGATGGAAGATGGTGAAGGTATACATATTGATTTTAAAAATACCACTATTTTGCTAACCAGTAATGTTGGCTCAGATCTTGTTTCCCAACTTTATGAAGATCCAGCTCTTGCTCCAGACTGGCGTACGTTGAAAGAGGTGCTGATGCCAGAATTACGTAAGCATTTTCCTGCTGCTTTTGTAGGACGATTAACAGTCATTCCTTATCTGCCTTTAGCAGAAGAAGCATTGAGCAATATTGCTCGGTTACATCTTGATCGTATCGTGCAGCGAATGCAGGAACAGCACGCAATTGAGTTGCACTACGATGATGCATTAATTAATCACATTGTTGAATGCTGTCCTATGCATGAAACAGGTGCACGATTACTTATAGGCTATATTGATCAGCGAATTTTACCCGCATTGTCTAGATTTTGGTTGCAGGCATTGAGTGAAAAGCGCGCTTTGCAAAGTATTGATATCGTTGTGGATAAACATGCAGAAGAACCTATTGTTTTCAATGTGCGGTCTGAAAAAGAATCTCTGACTACACAACAAATTTAATGGCCATCATGGCTGATTTTGATTAACAACAAAAAGGAAGCAGATATGGCGGTATTTAATAATAGCGCTCAAAAATTCATTCAGCGCAATCGTGCGCCTAGAGTGCAGATTGAGTATGATGTTGAGATATATGGTTCAGAGAAAAAAATTGAGTTGCCATTTGTTATGGCGGTGCTTGCAGATTTATCCGGTAAACCAATTGATGATTTACCACCAATTGCCGAACGTAAATTTTTAACCATCGATATTGATAATTTTGATGAACGTATGAAGGCAATACAGCCACGTGTAGCATTTGCTGTGCCGAATACTCTATCTGGCGAAGGCCAACTAATGGTCGATATTACCTTTGAAAGTTTAGAAGACTTTTCCCCTGCACGAGTGGCACAAAAAGTAGATGCCCTTAAACAACTACTAGATGCTCGGACACAACTGGCCAATCTACAAACTTATATGGATGGTAAATCTGGCGCAGAAAATTTGGTTAACCAATTATTGCAGGATCCAAATTTGCTAAAAGCGCTTGCCAAAGCGCCCAAACTACAAAATATTGATCAAACTGCTGATGACTCTACATCAACTGATAGCCCTCAGTAAATCAGCATTAAATTTTTTCAAAAGCATTGAGAAGAATTTAGGAGTATTCATGGCAAATAATTCACAACAACAAGCGGATGTAGCACTGGCTGAACGTTCGGTCGAACAATCAGAATTCAGTTCTTTACTTACTAAAGAGTTTAAACCCAAAACTGATCAGGCTGCTAAAGCGGTCGAACAGGCTGTAAAAACGTTAGCTGAGCAAGCATTATCACATTCCGTTACGATTAGCGATGATGCTTATAAAAGCATTGAAGCCATCATTGCCGAAATTGATCACAAACTTTCCGAGCAAATTAATCTTATTTTGCACCATGAATCTTTTCAGCAATTAGAATCTTCATGGCGAGGTTTATTTCATCTGGTTTCTAATACTGAAGTAGACGAACATCTTAAGATTCGTTTTATGAACTTATCTAAAGATGATTTACGTCGCAGTATGAAACGTTTTAAAGGTATAGCATGGGATCAGAGTCCTTTATTTAAACAAATTTATGAAGAGGAATATGGTCAGCTTGGTGGTGAACCATATGGTTGTATGATCGCCGATTACTATTTCGATCATACTCCACCAGATGTTGACTTGCTGGGTTCAATTGCTAAGGTAGCTTCGGCATCACATATGCCGTTTATTGCGGGGGCTTCACCAGCTGTATTACAAATGGACTCATGGCAGGAGTTGGCTAATCCGCGTGATCTCACCAAGATTGTTACACAAAATTTAGAATATGCACCATGGAATTCCCTGCGCTCCAGTGAGGATTCTCGTTACCTTGGTCTGGCCATGCCACGTTTTCTTTCTCGACTGCCTTATGGAATCAAAACTAATCCAGTTGATGAATTTGATTTTGAAGAAGACACTGATGGTTCTGATCATCGCAAATATGTATGGAGTAATGCTGCATATGCCATGGGAGTCAACATCAATCGTTCATTCAAATCTTTTGGCTGGTGTACGATGATTCGTGGTGTTGAATCTGGCGGTGCTGTTGATAACCTGCCATGCCACACCTTCCCAACTGATGATGGTGGTGTGGATGTGAAATGCCCAACAGAAATAGCGATTTCTGATCGTCGTGAAGCGGAATTGTCGAAAAATGGTTTTATTCCGCTGGTTCATCGTAAAAACACCGATTATGCCGCTTTTATAGGTGCTCAATCATTGCAAAAACCTCAGGAATACTATGATCCAGATGCAACGGCAAATGCTAATTTGTCTGCACGTCTTCCCTATCTTTTTGCTTGCTCACGTTTTGCTCACTTTCTGAAATGTATTGTGCGCGACAAGATTGGTTCATTTAAAGAGCGCGAAGATATGCAACGCTGGTTAAATGAGTGGATTATGAATTATGTCGATGCCGATCCTGTAAATTCCTCACAGGAAACTAAAGCTCGTCGACCACTAGCTGCTGCCGAAGTATTAGTGGAAGAAATTGAAGGTAATCCAGGCTATTACGATGCCAAATTCTTCTTGCGCCCACATTTTCAATTAGAAGGATTAACTGGATCGTTGCGTCTAGTTACTAAGTTGCCATCTGTAAAACAAACTTCAGCAGAATAAGCTTTGTAAAACTATTTCAGGGCAAATTAATGCTTTGCCCTGAAAAGATTTAGAAGGATAAATATTCATTTGTTTATAGTGCAATTGATAATTTGAAGGTCAAAGCAAAGTTGGAAATGGTCAATCTGCAATATTAGTTCAATATTATGTGAAAGTGGGATTAACTTAGACATGAAAAGCTGGTACAAAAATCCTTGGCAATCCGAATATTCAGAAAGGTACGGCCTTGCCACTTTTGTTAATGGTAAATATCCAACTACAGGAAGACAGGCAGTTTTTTATATATGTCAGGGGATGCCAATAATGTTTATGTAGTGGATCAATGGGGTAATGATCCAAATAAACCGACAATTTCTGAACGTCCACTTCGTAAAATAGGTAGGATGCTTATTAATGGAACATACCCAGATGCACCTAATAACCCTGAGGCCTTTTACATTATTGAAGTGGATTAATAGTAATGAAAGGCAAAATTTTTAAAAAACTGCAGTTTTTATTTTGTTTAGGTTTCGTGAAATCTGTAGTCGCTTATGAAATAGTCTGTCCTGATTTGGCTACGGTAAAAGATGCTACACAAGGATGAAAAATAATACCCCAAAATTGGGAGGTTTTAGAATATAAGAATACTCTATTAAAGCTAGATGGTGCAGGAATTTAGAGTGGAAAACCTGTTTATTTGGCTCAGTTAAAACCAAAATGAATGGTCATAAACGGAAAAAAATATTATCCGGCCTGGGAGGTTGGCAGTAAGGTTGACTTGAATAATGTGGGCTTCTGGTTGAGCTGCTCGTATAACTGTAATCAGGTACAGCTTACTCGGCGTATTGATTCTGCAATGAAGGTTTGTTGGACGGTTTATTCTAAAAATCAACAAGGAGGATTGCTAGCCAAACTCCAATGTCAGTAATTGAATTTATCAATGTATGATATTTCCGCGAAAGTCGTGTAAGACACTAATGCGGACGATGTAGTACTTTTTTAATAGCAACCAAAAAGGAGCCGATATGGCACACGACATTTTTTTGAAAATTGATGGTATTGATGGGGAATCACCAGATGCACAGCACAAAAATGAGATTCAGGTATTAAACTGGAAATGGGGTATTACTCAGGAATCTTCTATGCAATCAGGTAGTGGTTTAGGTACAGGTCGTGCAACAGTACATGATTTAGAGTTTGAGCATTATATCGACCGTGCTAGTCCGAATCTGATGAAATATTGTCTGAGTGGTAAACACATTCCAGAAGCTAAACTAGTAATGCGCAAAGCTGGCGGAACCCCTCTTGAATACCTAAAGCTCACTTTGAATGATTTAATTGTTTCAAGTGTAATGCCTGCTGGTAGCAGTACAGATGAACAGAATCCACGCGAAATGGTGCGTTTGTCTTTTTCCCGCGTGAAACAAGAGTACGTTGTACAAAATCAGCAAGGTGGTAGCGGCGGTACGGTAACTGCTGAACACGATATTAAGGCTAATAAGTAACCGCTAAACATAAATGTCTATGGAGTTAAGTACAGAGACATAATGTTGCCATAGATAATAGGGTACATCAGGGAACTATTTTTTTAAAGTTCTCTGATGATATATATTTTTTGTCGGAGCTCAAATACTCGGCATTGTCATGAACGGTGATGAAAATTGTATAGAAATAAACAGCACATTCAGCAGATATTTCGAATCAATAACCTTCTCATCGCTGCTGCAATTTTATTTGTAACAGTTGGTTGTAGCTCGGTTAAAGACATAAAAGAACAAACTCGTCTTGAATTACGAATCGAAGCTGCTGACAATGTCAATCCAGATGAAAAAGGTCGTGCCGCACCAATTCAAGTGCGCATTTATGAGCTTAAAAATGATACTGCATTTACATCCGCAGATTTTTACTCACTCCAAGATACTGATAAAGCAGTACTTGGTAATGATTTACTGGTTAGCGATGAATATCTTATGCGGCCAGGGGAAGTTAAAACAATCCATCGTAAAACAAAGCCTGAAACCACAGTAATAGGTGTATTGGCTGGTTATCGAAAATTAGCTCGCTCGCAATGGCGTGAAACATACAGACTTACAGAAACACCATATGCTTCATGGTATCGAGAATGGATACCGTTAAAAAAAGCTAAACTGGATATCAACATTGGACAAAGCGCCATTGTCATTACTGAACAAGATTAAAACAGGGGGAATTCTCTAAATGAGCTGGTACAACCGTGTCGTCTGGAGTGAAGGACAATTTTTGTTGCCACAGATTTTCCAGCAACAAGAGCGTTATCTCGAACATTTTGCACATTGTCGTAGTACACCATTGTCGCCTTTTTTTTGGGGGTTTACCCGTTATGATATTGATCACGAAGCACTAAATTTAGGAAAGCTGGTATTGAAAGATATCGCTGGTGTATTTGCAGATGGTACTCCCTTTGATGCTCCTGGTCATACTACTTTACCTCCTCCATTAACCATACAATCAGAACATCTTGAACAAATTATTTATTTAGCTTTACCAATTCGTACTCCCAATAGTGAAGAAACCAGTTTTGAGGATGACCCAGAGTCACTCGCCCGTTATGCCGTATTTGAGAACGATGTACGCGATGCTAACTCAATTGGCCTTGGAGCAAAAACAGTACAACTGAGCCATTTGCGATTGCGTTTAATGCCTGCAAAAGCATTAACTGACGCTTGGATTGGTCTGCCAATAGCCCGTGTTAGTACGATTCACGCAGATGGTGGCGTAACTATAGACAGCACAATGATTCCTCCAGTTAGTTGCTATTCTGCCAGCACTTTACTGAAAACTTGGTTATCGCAAATCCACGATCTAACACATTTAAGAGCCAACTCTTTAGCAGATAGACTCACTGGTAGACAAGGAAAAGGTACAGAAGCAGCAGAAGTAGCAGATTACCTGTTGTTGCAAATTCTCAATCGTTACGAACCATTGCTTTATCATCTGATACAGTTGGGTGCCACTTCACCGGAGTTTATTTACCGGCAATTAGCAAGTTTAGCAGGAGAGCTATCTACTTTTATCAGGACGCATACAAGAAGGCCAAAAGAATATCCACCATATAAGCACGAAGCACCGTACTATAGTCTTAAACCTATTGTGGATGATGTTCAGCATCTTCTGAATGCAGTTTTGGTTCGCAGCGCACAAAATATTACCTTGCAAGATGCTGCTTATGGTGTGAAAAACGCAGTAGTTGATCCAGCTGAACTACGAAGTTTTAGTGCATTAGTTTTAGCTGTCAAAGCACAGATACCTCCAGATATCTTAGTTCATCAGTTTTCTGCACAAACTAAAATCGGACCTTCAGATCGTTTGCCAGAACTGATTCGTTCTCATTTGCCGGGTATGATATTACAAGCCTTACCAGTACCGCCTCGCCAGATTCCATTTAATGCAGGTTATATATATTACGAGCTCAATTGTGATGGACCATTATGGGAGCACATTGCTCATCATGGTGGATTAGCTATGCACATAGCTGGAGAATTTCCAGGTCTATTGATTGAATTATGGGGAGTGCGCGATCAATGAATGAATTTGATACCATTCTCAAGGATCCAAATGTAACAGGGAATATCTCATCTAAGACAACAGAAACTTCATCATTGCCACATCGTCCAACAGGGGAAGAATTAGATCGACATTTTGATACTACATGGCAAAGTGAGCAATCAACAATAAATAATATTCCAGAAAAATTAAATGTAGACGCTGGACCTGATAATAAATTACGTCTAGCGGCAATTGAAGCTGCAGAAAATCCATTATTAGAAGCGGCGCAACCATTGCTGCGTACCCTGGCAGGGATGCCTTCTGAACTTGATTCATCTGGAAATGATATTGAGGCATTACGTGAATTGTTGATTCGCGAAGTACATATCTATCAAACACTCTGTGATCAAGCTAATTTGCGACGAGAGCATGTGCTGGCTGTTCGTTATTGTCTATGTACAGCATTAGACGAAGCTGCTAATAAGACAAATTGGGGTGGTGGAGGCGCTTGGGCACGTAAAAGTTTGCTTATTGTTTTTCATAATGAAAGTTATGGCGGAGAAAAAATTTTTCTACTAATTGGGCGTCTGTCACCAAATCCACATGAACACGGAGATGTACTGGAAATAATTTATCGCATACTCTGCTTGGGCTTTGAAGGACGTTATAGTGTTCGTCCCGATGGACGTAAGCAATTAGATTTGATTCGTCAGCAATTACTGACCATTATTAGTAGTCGACATGATGCTGTTGCCCACGATTTGTCGCCGCATTGGTTTGCAAAATCTTCTGGTAGATTTCGCTTGTTCCGCTCAGTACCAGTATGGTTAAGTACTGCCTTTTTATCTTTTTTGCTACTGATATTTTTTGTATTGTATAAACTTCAGATTGTCAATTCAGATAATACATTGCAACAGCGAATTGCAGCTATTGGCAATGTAACCCCACCTCCATCAGTAAATAAAGTATTACGTTTGAAAAGTTTTCTGAAAGATGAAATTGCTCGTGGTGTCGTAAATGTTGAAGAAAATGCCCACCAAAGTCGTGTTACGTTTCTTGGAGACTTTATGTTTGTTCCAGGACAAAAAAATGTCAATCCGAAAATAATTCCTGTACTGGATAAAGTTGCCAACGA
This sequence comes from uncultured Neisseriaceae bacterium, assembly GCA_946481965.1. Taxonomy (GTDB): domain Bacteria; phylum Pseudomonadota; class Gammaproteobacteria; order Burkholderiales; family Neisseriaceae; genus Snodgrassella. The sequence goes on from CAMLPN010000041.1 coordinate 18,778, forward strand.
AATAAATAAAGTTTCCGGTACAGTTACCATAACAGGGCATACAGATAATCAACCTATCCATACCGCTGAGTTTCCTTCTAATCAGGTTTTATCAGAGAAAAGAGCTGCTGAAGTTGCCACATTGCTGACAAATAGAGGCGTAGCTGTATCAAGACAAAAAGTTATTGGTTTAGGGGATTCAGCACCAGTAGATGATAATAATACAGCAGAAGGTAGAGCAAAAAATCGTCGTGTAGATATTGTTGTAACGGAATGAAATAGTGATAGATTCTGATATCGCTGTGTATGGCATTGAGGTATCAATTATGAGGCGTGTCAAAATTTTTGTTGGTACAAGTCCGATTGGAGAGCATAAGACTTGGGCTTATCCCAATGGTAATAAGCTTGGTCGTTTTTTAGTACCAGTGTATGAATGTATAGTGCTTGGTAGAGATGGTAAAGGAAATCGTGTTCAAGAAAGGTTTGAAGTTCTACGATTTGGTGTGCAGTGTAAAGATGGCGAAACCGCCAGAGTTGTCGGTATCGCCGATCAGCAGACTCATAAAATCAAAGCATGGATACCTACTTATTCGGTACACAGCGCTTCATCCAATGAAAATGGAGCTTGGCAAGTTTATAATAATTTTTTGATTCACGATGGTCCAGATAATTCGACAGAAATATTCGCAACAATTGGTTGTATTGAAATTATGGGACCATTAGGATTTAGTCGGTTTAATAACTTGCTGATTTCATTAGCAGGCCCAAAAGCTACGTATCGAGATCACCAGCTTGCCGAGATTGGCAGTAAGGGTGAAGTATATATTACTTATATGAAAGCTGTTCGCCCTCCATTGAAAAAGGTGTGATGATGCAAATGTTGAATAATATATTGAAACATTTTTTATGCATTTCGCTGGGCTTAAGTAG
>CAMLPN010000042.1 GCA_946481965.1 uncultured Neisseriaceae bacterium
CTATCTAGTTGATATGATGTACTAAAATTATTACAACCACCTGATACAGCTAATAGTCCATCTTTAAATTGCAATTGAACATTAGGATTTTTAGAAAAATCTGCCAATGAATGTCCTTGAGCATCTGATGCTTCACGTACATACCATTCAGACTCGTAAAGTCGCCGCGCATTGATGGGTTCATTAACTGTAATGTTCTCTACACTTTCTGCACAAGCCATTAAACTTCCTGAAATCATTGCAACTAGTATTAATGCTTTGATTTTAATCATAAATATTCCCTAAATTTTAATTTTTTTTTAATGATAGATTAATGAGTTCAATGTATAAACGATATAAATATCATTAACACCCGCTTAACTTTGCCTCTTAACAAAATTATACCTATCAAAATACGATTAATCATCATAGTAATATTAAAGGCATTAATCAACGCCGTAATCTACTTAAAGAGATAAACAACCCTTCAATATTTATCAATGCAGAGGATAAACATATCAAATAATTATGCAAATTAGATTGGCATTTAGAATATTTTGGCCGGCTTTTCAATTATAGCTTAATTCAGCCAATCATTTTTAAAACATATAATTGATAATAACTTAAATCTAAATAGCGATTAATTCACTGTGAGTTAAGATTGAATGATCACAATCTGTTTTTTTCTATGCTATTTAACTATTTCACGTTCAATGATCTGATCTAATTTTATCGAAGAAAACGTTCTCCAACTAGTGGGACCTGGCCTATAAATTTTTAATCGTAATACCTGTCTTTCTCTTGGATTAAATTCCCATCCCTCAATGTCGTCTCGCCACAAAGTATGCCACTCGCCTTTTCTTATTTTATTTCCTTGATCATCATAAGTGATCTTTCTTACTAAAGGACAAGATTCTTTCCCTTGTAGAGAATTACAGGGGCTGGTTTCATTGCTTATTTCCAAGAAAACAGTATCTGGTTGACTATATTTGTGAAGCCCAAAGAATGAGCCAGCAACCACTAGCAAATGGTCACCCTGCTGATTTTTTATCTTTAAATTTAGTTCACCATTTTCTTTCGTAATCAACCCTAGGTCTAATTTATTATTATCTATCACTTTTTTAATTGCTTCATCTTGTGCCATTAACTCGGGTACGCAAGCCATCTTAGTGCTAGCAATCCTTCCCAAGCTAATATTTGAATTTTGACTATCTAGTTGATACGATGTACTAAAATTATTACAACCACCTGATACAGCTAATAGTCCATCTTTAAATTGCAATTGAACATTAGGATTTTTAGAAAAATCGGCCAATGAACGTCCTTGAACATCTGATGCTTCACGTACATACCATTCAAACCCGTAAAGCAGCTGCGCATTGATGGGTTTATTAACTGTAATGTTCTCTACACTTTCTGCCCAAGCCATTAAACTTCTTGTAATCATTGCAACTAGTATTATTGCTTTGATTTTAATCATAAATATTCGCTAAATTTTATTTTTTTTAAATGATAGATTAATGAGTCCAATGTATAAACGATATAAATATCATTACCACATAATAAATATAACAAAATCATTTCTTTAGAGCTATGTTATTTAACTATTTCACGTTCAATGATCTTATCTAATACCACTGCAGGAAGTCCCCCTTCCGATTGTGACGAAGAAATTTTTAATCGTAATACCTGTCTTTCTCTTGGATTAAATTCCCATCCCACAATCTTTAGCCATAAAGGATACCACTTGCCTTTTTTTATTTTATTTCCCTGATCATCATAAGTAATTTTTCTTATTAAAGGACAAAATTCTTCCCCTTGTGCAGGTTTACAGGGTCTGGCATTTCTTATTTCCCAGAAAACAATACGTGGTGGGCTGTACAGAACCATATAGGAAGAAGCTGTAGCTACCAATAATAAATGGTCACCCTGCTTATTTTTCATCATTAAGTTTAGCCCACCATTTTCTGTATTAATGAACCCTAGATGCAATTTATTATTATCTATCACTTTTTTAATTGCTTGATCTTGTGCCATTAACTCGGGTACGCAAGCCATCTTAGTGCTAGCAATCCTTCCCAAGCTAATATTTGAATTTTGACTATCTAGTTGATACGATGTACTAAAATTATTACAACCACCTGATACAGCTAATAGTCCATCTTTAAATTGCAATTGAACATTAGGATTTTTAGAAAAATCTGCCAATGAATGTCCTTGAGCATCTGATGCTTCACGTACATACCATTCAGACTCGTAAAGTCGCCGCGCATTGATGGGTTCATTAACTGTAATGTTCTCTACACTTTCTGCACAAGCCATTAAACTTCCTGAAATCATTGCAACTAGTATTAATGCTTTGATTTTCATATAAATTTAACCCAAATTTAAATTTTTCAAATTAACACACTAAAAGGCACTATATCAGCGATATGAAATATCATCATACCTAAGTGGAGATTATTGATTTTGTAAATATATTTTTCTGATTTTTTGATCAATAATATTCATTACCACAGCGAAAGAAAACAGGTTTTGACAATGTTAATATATCGCCCTGCTTATTTTTCATTATAATCCCCCTAATCTCCCTGCGATAGCTATCATCGATTTCCAAGCCTACAAGCAATTTATTATTATTCATAAACCTTTCAAAAGCTTTATCTCGCGCCATTAATTCAGGTTCGCAAGTCATTTTGGTGCGACTATTTGCCTCTCCTAAACTAAGTTTCATATCATAACTATCTAATTGATATGAAGATAGATATCGATTACAAGCTCCTGATACGTGTAATTGACCATCTTTAAAATGCAATCTAGGCTGCCTAGAATCTTTTGTAAAATCTGCCAATAAGTGTCCCTTAGCATCTTTTACATTATCTACATACCAACCCAAATCAGCACTCAATTCCTGTTCATTTATTGATGCATAAATTTTATTTACTACACGAAAACACTGTTTTTTGCCTTCTTTAGTTTGACAAGGATAAGGTTGCCAGTCAGCTATTTTTGCTTTATTTCCCTGATCAAGCTGATCATCATATTTGCTCAATTGCTGAGCGGTTTTTGATTCAGATGAAGTCATGACTTTTTCTTCACTTTGCGCATAAGCTGCCAAACTTCCTGAAATCATTGCAATTAGTATTATCAATCTAGTTTTCATAAATATTTCCCACTATTTAAATTTTCAAATTGTTACATTAATGCAAAAAAGCAGACAAAACAATTAGTAAATAATTTTATTTGTTCGAATATCCTTAACTAGGCTGATAATTATAATCTATTTGTAATAATTTTGCTTTGAATATATAAATTAAGTGAAAAATAAGAATTACATTCAGATACTGCAAGATAGTTACTTTCAAATAAATATGTGTTGTATTTTATATTATGCACATATAACTTTATTATTTCGGTAATAATTATGTTGGTAATTTTTATCATGAAATATAGCTTCGGTATTAGTAATTAATTTATCATACATTTATTTTTAATATAAAATATTCTTTACTCCATGAGGTGAAATGATGCAGTTTGGCATAATGATTATTGGTGATGAAATTCTTAATGGATCACGTAAAGATAGTCATTTCAATTTTTTCAAAGGGTTGTTACAACAACACGGTTTACAAATTGCTTGGGTACAATATTTACCGGATGAACGTGAACCTATCACGCGACGATTACAGCAATCTTTTATTGAAGATTTACCGGTTTTCGTAACTGGCGGTATCGGAGCCACGCCAGACGATCAGACAAGACAAGCTTGTGCAGAAGCTCTTAATGTACCATTGGTCTGCCATTCAAAAGCTATTAAATTTATTGAAAAAATTTCTTTGCAACAAGGTGATAGTTTAACGAGCACTGAACATTTACATCGGGCAAAAATGGCCTATTTCCCTAAGAATGCTGCGATTGTTCCCAATCCGTTTAACAATATTGCTGGTTTTTCCATTCGACAACACTATTTTTTGCCAGGGTTTCCGCAAATGGCGCATCCTATGGCAAAGTGGGTACTGAACGAATATTACCAATCTTATTTCAATCAGCAGCAACGTGCTTTTAAAGCAGCCTTAGTGGATGGTTTGCCGGAATCAATTGTTGGGCCTCTGATGGAAAAAATCGAAAATCAATGGCCAGTGATTAAAACTTATAGTTTGCCTAGTATTCGCGAAGATGTTGCTGAAGACGAACGCAATCACCACTATCGTTTAGAATTTGGTCTGAAAACAAGTAATGAGGGCTGTGCCCTATTAAATGAGGCGTGGGCTTACGCTTTAGAGCAATTGCATGTGAACGGTGCAGAAAAGATCATTGAGCTGGAAAAAAGTAGCGAAGAATAAATTGTTTATGGATTTTCACTGTGAAGTAAGAGTGATTATACTAATAATAAAAATATTTACCATTTAAAGCCATTTTTTTAGTGATTATCACTATTTTAAGATAACAGATAGGTAAATACAGCTAATGTTTATAATGTTTATATGTAGAACAGTTTATTGATTGCCTTTCAGTAATCAAGGTCATAGAATTTCACCACCATAACACAGCAACTGGCAAGCAGTTGTTTAATCCAGTATACGGGTACTGACATTTATATCAGCCCAGCTATTAAACAGGTATTAACTCAATCATGTCTTCTATCACACAACATTATAATTTTTCTGCCGGCCCGGCTATTTTACCTCATAGCGTGTTGGCAACCGCTCAGTCTGAAATGTTTGATTATAATGGCTCCGGTTTCTCGATTATGACTATGAGCCATCGTTCTGATGCTTTTATGAACATTCTTTATCAGGCGGAACAAGATTTAAGACAGCTACTTAATATTCCGTCGAACTACAAGGTATTGTTCATGCAGGGCGGTGCCAGTGCACAATTTAATATGGTGGTCATGAATCTGGCAAATGGGTTTAAACGAGTTGATTCAGTGGTTACTGGCAACTGGAGCCGTATTGCCCACAGTCAAATGGGCAAATTATCTGATGCTAACATTCATCTGGCCGCTCATGGAGGTGAATTATACAATTACACTGATGTACCTCCAGCTGAAATCTGGGATGTAGACTCTAGCTCTGCGTTTGTGCATTATTGTATTAATGAAACTGTCCATGGTTTGCAATATCGAGATATACCCAAGCCCGATGGTTTGCCCCCAATTGTGTGTGATATGTCCAGTGAGATTCTTTCACGGCAAATCAATGTTGCTGATTATGGGGTTATTTATGCCGGGGCACAGAAAAATATTGGTCCATCAGGCGCAACAATTGTCATTATTCGTGAGGATTTGCTTGAACGCTGCTCTGATCGGGTGCCGGATATCTGGAATTATCAAAGTCATATCACGCGTCAAGGTATGTACAATACTCCTGCTACCTATCCTATTTACATTTCTGGATTGGTATTTCGCTGGTTATTATCGCAAGGTGGCGTTGCGCAATTAGAAGCAATTAATACTCTTAAAGCAGAAAAACTATACGCAGCCATCGATAATAGCAATGGGTTCTATACCAATAATGTTAAACCACATGCCCGCTCACAAATGAATGTCATTTTCCATACGGTTTCTGCTGAACTAGATAAGCGCTTTGTGATTGAAGCCAATGCTTATGGTTTAAGCATGCTTAATGGTTATAAAACTATGGGTGGTATGCGAGCCAGTATCTATAACGCAATGCCTTTACAAGGTGTAGAAGCACTAATTAGTTTTATGCAAGATTTCCAACAGCGCTATGGTTAACTGAATTGATCTATTTTGATAAACCGATACTGCTATTATCTGTAATATCGGTTTTATATTTTGCAACAAACAAAAAATGTGAAGCTAAAGGGTGTGCATTAATTTTTAGTTTAATATAAATTGAATGCTAAAATTGATTTACTCACAATTTGCTAAATAAATCTCATCAATAAAATGTAGATCTGGCAGTGTTTATCTTTTGAAAATGATTTTCTCAATCAGAAAAAGTGCTTTCCCGTAATGAATTTGAAAGGTTTTATATTTAATTCCATTCAGACTGATTAAGTGAATAAAATTCATATAACTTATTCATTAGAAAAAATTATAGCTTATTAATGTATTTTCTATTAATTTGTATATGATTTTGATCAATCCGATAGGCTGATTAAATTCAGTAAACCTAATAATGAAGAATTTATTAATCGCATCTGTGCACCAGATTATGATTTTAGTCATAATTACGGTAAATTTTAGGAATAAAAATACAATTCGTTACAAATGTAATTGAAGTTTTAGCGATATATACACTTATTAGATAATTATTTATCAGTCGTTACGTTAATTAGATGCAAAATGTAATATGATATTGGTTTGAAACCTAAAGTGGGAATATTTTCAATCAAACAACCATTATCCAGTTTTGATAACTTATTTTTTATTAACATTTTTGCTAAATTTCAAATTTAATATTAATAATAATTAATAATACTTGTCAAAATTTATAGTTTGGTTCACACTCTTTACTGGAACGTTAATATCTTCTATCTTCGGGGACAAACATGACTTCTTCTGTCATACTTTATCATAACCCTAACTGTTCTAAATCTCGTGCTGCTTTATTATTATTACAAGTACGAAATGTAGATACTAAAGTAATACCCTACCTTACTGAACCTTTATGTGAAGATCAAATCCGTACTTTGAAAGAAAAGCTTGCAATCAGTACTGTTCGAGACATGATGCGACATAAAGATTCGCTTTATACAACTTTGCAGCTTGATCAAGCCGACGAAGAGACTTTAATTGCAGCTATTGCTGCTCATCCTATACTTATTGAACGACCAATAGTTGTATATGGTGATCGTGCTGCAATTGGGAGACCTCTAACTAATATTGAGGCATTACTTGAAAACCATGTCAGTTAAAAAAAAACTTGGCTTCTGGCGATTTCTGCGTAGCAGTGTCATAATTTGTACTCTATTTGCGTGTATAAATTATGTTTTTAGTTTGGCTATCGTTTTTCAACATAGTCAGCCTAAACCATTAACTCAGGCTGATGCCGCCGTAGTATTGGGTGCAGCTGCATGGGATAAACGTCCATCACCGGTTTTTCGCGAACGCATCAATCATGCTTTACATCTTTATCGAGTTGGTTTAGTCAAAAAAATTCTATTTACCGGTGGCACTTCAAAATCTGGCTTTATGAGTGAAGCTGCTGTTGCTCGTCGCTATGCAATAAAGCATGGTATCGATAAAACGGATATTGTGTATGAAAATCAATCAAGAGATACTTGGCAAAATCTGGTCAATGCGCAAATTGAAGCTAATAATAACGATATTAACAGTGTGATTATTGTCAGTGATCCTTATCATCTGGCACGTGCCAAAATTATGGCTAATGATCTTGGTATCAATGCTCAAATATCACCTACTCCAACAACACGTTACACCGCCACTCATTCTAAATTACGCTTTTTGGCTCAGGAAAGCTATTTGTTGATGCTGTATCAATGGAGTCAGTTCTTTCATTCTCCTCTTCTCAATAATTTATTCCAAAAAATTTCATAACAATTTAATTATTAGCAATTAGGAACGATGTCAGTAGTTATTGTTGTCAGATATGCTAATTTAAATTCCACCTTTAATAGATAATTACTTATATTTTTAACATACTATTGTTTATTAAGGTAAATAATATTGTTTTTAGATGTGGATAGTAAGATAACTATTGTTATCAGACAATTTACTATTAATAGAATGCTATAGAATTAACATTCTCTAGCTTAAGGAATGATTTATGGATAATAATTCCAGACTTTTTGAACAGGCTAAAAAGATTATTCCCGGTGGGGTTAATTCACCTGTACGCGCTTTTGGTGGCGTTGGCGGTACACCCCGCTTTATACAAAAAGCCAATGGTGCTTATTTATGGGACGAAGATCAAACACAATATATAGATTACATTGGATCATGGGGACCAGCTATTGTCGGCCATGCTCATCCCGAAGTTGTTACCGCAGTTTGTGCTGCCGCTGAAGATGGTTTGTCTTTTGGTGCACCAACAGCGAATGAAATCCGTATTGCGGAAGAAATTCTGCATATTATGCCCAGTATGGAGCAGGTTCGGTTAGTAAGTTCCGGTACTGAAGCCACCATGAGTGCTATTCGATTGGCCAGAGGGTTTACGGGACGTGACAATATTATTAAATTCGAGGGTTGCTACCATGGACATTCTGATAGCTTATTGGTAAAAGCCGGATCAGGTTTGCTGACTTTTGGTCATCCCAGCTCTGCCGGTGTGCCCGAGGATTTCAGTCGCCATACCATTGTACTGCCTTATAATGATGTTGAAGCTATTCAACAGACATTTGCTCAACAAGGAAACAGTATTGCTGGGGTCATAGTGGAGCCAATTGCCGGTAATATGAATCTTATTCCGGCCAATAAAGAATTTATTCAAGCGCTACGTTCGTTAACACAACAATATGGCAGCGTGTTGATTTATGATGAAGTAATGACAGGCTTTCGCGTGGCATTAGGAGGAGCACAATCACTGCATGGTATTACTCCTGATTTAACTACTTTGGGAAAAATTATCGGTGGAGGTATGCCTGTTGCTGCTTTTGGCGGTAGGGCAGATATAATGAAATGTATATCTCCTTTAGGTAGTGTTTATCAGGCGGGGACTCTTTCCGGTAATCCAATATGTGTTGCTGCTGGGTTGAAAACGCTGGAGATTATTCAACGACCAAACTTTTATGCCACACTCAGCGCGCGCACTGAACAATTGAGTGAAGGATTACGGGCTATTGCTCATCAAGCAGGATTACCATTTTCCAGTCGTCACATTGGTGGAATGTTTGGCTTTTATTTCACTGACAATCTGCCTAATTGTTATCAGGATATGCAAAATGTAGATATGGCACTTTTTAAGCGTTTTTTCCATGCTATGCTGGCTCGTGGTGTATTATTTGCGCCTTCTGCTTTTGAAGCTGGGTTTGTTTCAATTGCACATAGTCCTGTTATTATTGCAGATACATTAGGTTTAGCTGCTGAATCTTTCACCGAAATGACACGAGGTATTTGATTTAATTCTGACAGACGTATTGGTAAACAATACGTCTGAACAATCACATTTAATTGAAGATATTAATCAGTTACTTGATTCTGTATATCTGCGCTCAAAATATCATTTTTAGTCTAGTGGTTGTACAAAATAATCCCATCTTATTGAAGCAAAATCATTTGCGCAATAAATTCTTTATATACATTAATTTACGTTATTTTAACAATAATTATACACTTTACTAAGTTTACCCTAAGTCTTTCTTGCCATACTTCTTCAGAACAACAACCTTCATGGTTATTGTGATCACATACCTTAAACTGGAGATCTAATATGAAAAAAATTACTGCTGCTGTTTTAACAGCTATATTTGGTTTGGCTGCTGTCGCCACTTTTGCTGAACCAGTAGTCTCAACTACTAAAACAATCACAAAAGCAACGACTACGGCTCCTGTTAAAGTAGCTCCTGCACCTGCTAAAGTAGTAACAACTAAACCTGTTGCTAGAACTGCTAAAAAACCTGTTCATGTTAAGAGAACACATGCTAAAAAAGCCCATGTTAGAAAAAGTCATGTTAGAAAACATCGTCGTCATAGCGGTGATGTAGAAGCGGTAACTACTCAAACAACGACTACTGATACTGAAATCAATTAATCTCAATTTGGGTTAACGTTTTTTATAAAACCGTTTCAGTGCTATGAAACGGTTTTTGTTATTATAAGCATATGATTTGTGTAAATTAAATTTGTCACTAAATGTTTAAACAGATAATACGTTAACCCATGCGAATTTTACTTCTTGAAGACGATAATATGATTGCCGAAGCACTCGGTGATGTCCTGCATGCCGCAGGTTTTGCTGTCGATTGTGTGACTGATGGGCTAATTGCTGAAAATCTCATTCAACCTGAGATTTATGATTTGGCTTTGTTTGATATTGGTGTGCCGAAACTGGATGGGTTAAGTGTTTTAAAACATCTTCGTGCCCGTCATTATGATTTACCCGTGATTTTAATCACTGCTAGAGACAGCGTCGAAGAACGGATTCATGGTCTGGATTCTGGAGCAGATGATTATGTAGTTAAGCCATTTGCACCCGATGAATTATTGGCTCGTATTCGTGCGGTATTACGCCGGCGACAGGGCCATGCAACGCCAGTATTAAGCAATGGCAGTATAACGCTTGATCCTGCAACGCGTGAAGTAAGTATTGCGGACACCACTACCCGTTTATCCGCAAGAGAATATGCTTTGCTTTATTGTTTGTTAAAGAAACCGGGAGCTATTTTGTCACGACAAGAATTGGAAGAAAAAATATATGGCTGGAATGAAGAGGTTGAAAGCAATGCTGTTGAAGTAGTTATTCATGGTATACGTAAAAAACTTGGCAGTAAGGTAATTAAGAATGTGCGGGGACTAGGATGGCTGGTAGATCGAGGCAATTGAGTTCCTCGCTGCAATGGCGTTTATTACTGACTTTATCAATATTGGTAACCATGATTGCTATTGTCGGAGATTTACTTGCCTATCAGACAGCATTTAGAGAAACTCAAGATCTTCAGGATGGACAGCTTGAGCAGATCGCTCATATTCTTGATCCACACAGTGCGATTCTGCGACAAAATGTAAATGAAAATTTGAATTTTCCTGAATCTGCCACAACTCTGCCCAAACCCCGTATTTTGGCACAAACAATTGACTCTCCTTATCTGAATACTTTAATGGGAGATAGAAATGCTGCAGAGAGTTTACAGGTTTTGAGTGATGGGTTTCATGATTTTGTCACGACTTCGCGTCATTGGCGTGTCTATATTATTACCCGAGACCATATCCGCCTTGTTGTGGCACAGCGCACAGCCTATCGTAATCATATTGCGCGAGACAGTGCTTTAAGTGTTGTATGGCCGTTTTTATTATTGATGCCAGTATTGTGGGTCATTACGGCGGTGTGGATACGTCGACTGTTTCGGGTAACGCAAAATATGAGTAACGAAGTTGCAAGGCGTAGTGCTAATGATTTATCACCTCTGGATGTTAAACACTCACCCACTGAAATTCGCCCCTTCATTAATGCGCTCAACCGCTTATTCAGTCAGTTACGGACAGCAATCGAACATGACCAGAAGTTTATAGCTCATGCTGCTCATGAATTACGTACCCCTATCACGGCATTAACGCTTCAGATTGCCCGTTTTGATGAGCCTAATCTGTCTGAAACCGAGCAAAAGAAGCTTGTTCAGCAAATAAAAGCAGGTATTAGTCGTACCCAGCAGTTACTGGTTCAGCTGCTTTTACTGGCGCGAGCACAGCATCAGCAACATTCTGACAAGCAACTGACATTTACAGCCGTAGTACCTTTATTACGAGATTTATTCGCAGATATTTTGCCTCTTGCAGAAGAAAAGCGGCAAATCCTCAGCGTAGAAATTGATGAAGGCTTACATTTACCGATTAGCAGCAATGATCTGTATACTATACTAAAAAACCTGATTGTTAATTCAATCAACTACACTGCAGAACATGGTCAAATTCGCATTCGGGAAGAAAAAAGTGCTAATCAGAAGCCTATTCTGTGGATAGAAGATAGTGGCTGTGGTATTGCAGATGCAGATAAAACATTGGTATTGAAACCTTTTTATCGGATACTGGGTAATGGGGAAAATGGTAGTGGGTTGGGCTTGGCAATAGTAAATACATTGTGTCAACAATGGGACATTGATATTGTTATGACTGACTCAAATTTAATCAATCCGTTAAACCGGTATGGACTGGCTGTGGGTTTGATGTTTAGATATGGTTAAAATGATTTGATATTGGCTAACTGCATGATGCAAAATTTTATGTAGTAGTTAAAATGAAATATTTAACTACTGACTCAATCATCTGTCATTACAGACATGAAAGATTGAAATGTTTTCTACTAAAAACATCTATCCAGATCATAATCTGTTATGTAGATAGATAAAATTATGCTTATAAAAAAACCGGCTTTGCCGGTTTTTTTATAACTGTTTAGTACCAAAAATTTTATCGCCAGCATCACCTAAGCCGGGAATGATATAACCATTAGAATCCAAGTGATTATCCAGGGCTGCTGCATAGATTGTTACGTCTGGATGGGCTTCATTAACTGCTCTCACTCCCTCTGGTGCTGCAACCAACACCAAGGCTTTAATGTCTTTACACCCTTTTTTCTTAAGCAAGTCAATGGTCGCATTCATAGAACCACCGGTAGCCAGCATTGGATCAATGATCAGAGCTGGTCGTTTATCCATCTGACTAACAAATTTTTCAAAATAAGGCACTGGTTCTAATGTTTCTTCATCACGCTGTAAGCCAACCACGCTGATTTTAGCCGTAGGGATTAAATCCAGCACGCCATCTAACATTCCCAAACCAGCTCGTAGAATAGGTACAATGGTGACAGTTTTACCTTTAATCTGATAACCGTCTATCTCACCACACCAGCCCTGCATTTTTACGATTTCCACATCGAAATCACGGGATGCTTCATAAGCCATTAATCTTGCCAGTTCCTTAGTCAAAGTACGAAACCGATAGGTACTGCAATCCTCTTCCCGCATTAAAGACAGTTTATGCTTTACTAGCGGGTGATCTATTACATTAATCTTCATGGCTTGTTCCATCATTTTGTTACATTAAAAATCTACTTCACCGGTAATACAAATGTATAATCAGACAGTCTGTAATAGAGGCTGTAATTCACCAGCTTCATACATTTCCATCATTATATCTGAGCCTCCGACAAACTCACCATTCACATACAATTGCGGAATGGTTGGCCAGTCGGCATATTCTTTAATACCCTGACGAATTTCATCATCTTCAAGAACATTGACGGTAAAAAAGTCTTTTAAACCGGCTGCCTGAAGAATTTGCACGGCGCGGGAAGAAAAGCCGCATTGTGGAAACTGACGGGTTCCTTTCATAAACAATACTACAGGATGGGTAGTAACTATTGTTTTAATTTTTTCTTGCGTATTCATAATAATTAATTCCTAGTAGGGTTTATATATTTTTACTCAACACCGCAGCAAAAAATCCATCCGTGTGATGTTGACGTGTATTTAATTGTAGAAAGGGACTATTTGCTGCGGGCAAAGGCACTGATTTAAGTAATTCATAGGCTGGCTCAATATGCCAGCCAGAATTGTTAACTAAAAATTCATTTATTTGCTGCTGATTTTCCGCATGCAAAATACTACAGGTAGCATAGACAAGACGTCCTCCGGGACGCACCAGCGCCGATGCAGCCTTTAAAATTGATTGTTGCTGTTGACACAACGCCACTACATTATCGGCATTTTGGCGATATTTTAAGTCCGGATTACGTCGCAGCGTACCCAGACCAGAACAAGGCGCGTCTACCAGTACACAATCAGCTTTACCTAGTAACCGATTGATGCGTATATCGTGTTCGTTGTCAATGCGCTGCGTATGAATATTGGTAAGCCCAGCTCGCACCATACGTGGTTTTAAATTTGACAGACGTTTTTCAGCGATATCGAAAGCATACAAGCGACCACTACCAGCCATCATTGCCCCCATCGCTAAAGTTTTACCACCGGCACCAGCACAAAAATCAACCACGATTTGACCACGTTTAGCACCAGTTAATAACGCTAACAACTGACTGCCTTCATCCTGTACTTCCACCGTCCCGTCGATAAATAAAGGATGGCGGTTTAAAGCTGGCTTATCATACAGTCGTATCCCCCAAGGAGAAAATGGTGTAGCTTCGGCACGCATTCCTTCCTCCTGCAACTGTGCCAAAACTTTATCACGCTTAGCTTTAAGCGTATTAACGCGCAGGTCAAGGGGAGCTGATTGCATAATACTGCGCCCATAATCAGTGATTTCCTCATCTCTCCATCCTTGTTGCTGTAATCGCTCAATTAACCATAGCGGTAATTCTGCAGCCGTAGTTAATTCACTAGCAAATTCCTCTTTCTGAGCTTTGATTTGTGTTAGCCATTGCTCCTCTTTTTCGTTTAACAATTCTGACAGAGCACTGACACTCAAACCACGCCCAAATACTAATGCAGCCAAAGCAGCGAGTCTTGGTTTGGCAGAAGGCTTAGCTAATACTTTCTGAATTTTCTGAAAATGGCGTAAAGTAGCGAAAACGGTTTCAGCAATTTCATGACGGTCACGACCACCTAATTTGCGTTCACGTCGAAAAAAAGCAGACAAAGCCACATCCGCAGGTTGTTTGAAAGTTAAAATCTGCGCCAATACTGTTGCAGTTAATTCTAGTTGTGCTGCATTAATCATAACGTTTTAATTGCTTTTCCATCTATTAAGCCACTTTTCAGTTGCAATGTGTATATTTTACCATTATCCATGTAACTAATCCGAACAGGTATGCCACGTAGACTAGGAGCAAAAGCATATTCCACCACATCATCACCACGATTTAGCCGATAATGACTAATACTAATCATTTCACTATTAACAGATAACTGCTCAGTGCCAATAAAACTAATATTATTAAGCGGATAAATTTTCTTACCATTGGTCAAATAAGTATTTTTGGCTAAATGACCATTATTTACTCCCAGCTGCCAGCCCAGAGCAAACAAGTCAAAAACAGGTCCGTTAACTGTTACCTGCTTAGGCTCATCACCATTTTTGCCAAATTGCACTGTCTGATTGGTAAAAGTTGCATAAGCATATGGTTTACCCTGACGAGAATCAGTGTAAGATAAAGGTGTCAGAGTATTGTTAGCTACAGTACCGTTCGAAACAAAATTCAGATGATACAAAATTAAATTCAGATGCACTTCTATCCGATATTGATTATTCTGTCGACTGAAATCCATATTAACTGGTATGCCATGATTATCAACATATTCTAGCTTAGCCTGAAGCGGTAAATCAGTTGCGAAAGCTGTAATGGATAGAAACATCATTAAACACATTAATAAAGCACTTAACCATGCTTTTAACATCAATACTTCCTCAAATTTTAACTCATTAATTTAATAAATTAGCTTCTTCATCCTGAGTAGCATCAGAATGTCGAATAACACGATTGCCTTTAATCTCCAGCCTGTCAGATACAAAATCATTTACAACCTGTGGCAAGAGCTGATGTTCGATTTTGAGTACTCTTTGTGCCAGTGTTTCGACAGTATCATGATCAAAGATAGGGACTGCACCCTGTGCTATTATCGGACCACCATCCAATTTGGGTGTCACAAAATGAATGGTACAACCTGCCAGCCGGCAGCCACTTTCCAGTGCGCGCTCGTGGGTATGTAAACCCGGGAAAGACGGTAGTAATGAAGGATGTATATTGATTAATTTGCCTGCATAATGAAGACAAAATTCTGACGAAAGAATCCGCATAAATCCAGCCAATAAGACTAAATCTGGTTGATAACCATCAATTAGACGTATTAATGTATGGTCAAACTCTTCTCTGTCAATAAATTTGCTGTGCTCAATAACATGCGTTGTCAAACCTTGCTCAGCTGCCCACTGCAGACCCTGCGCATTAGCCTGATTACTGATAACAGCTACTATTTCCGCCTGTGCAATCCGCGCTTCAACAACTGCCCGTAGATTACTTCCGCGGCCAGAAATTAACACCACAATTTTTTTCATCATTTGCCCATCAATTTTTAGTTAAGCTATTTATCCTAGTGATACCATTTCTAATTGTTCCAAACTGCGACCTAAAAACCTTTCGCCAATAGTTTGAAAACGTAGTGGAATATCGCTGACATAGAAATGATACTTGGCGCCATTATGATTAGGATTGGCCAACTGACAACGGTCTAAGGCATCAGCGGTGGCATTAGCCGTAGTGATTGCTGAATCAACTAATTTCAATTGTGGCGCTTCTTGTTTAATTAAAGGCTTTAATAATGGATAATGAGTACAGCCTAAAACCAGTGTATCTACATCCTCTGCCAGTATAGGCTTCAAATACTCACGCGCGGTTAAACGGGTAACTTCATGATCTAGCCAACCTTCCTCTACTAGCGGTACCAATAACGAACAGGCCTGCGAGAAAACCCGTGTTTGCGCATTCTGATTATGAATCGCCCGTGCATAGGCATTACTGTTCACAGTAGTACTGGTAGCAATTACGCCAATATGATTATTGCGGGTCGTAGCCAATGCTGCCTGTGCCCCAGCTGCAATTACATCCAGCACAGGCATAGACCCTGCTAATTGCCGTACTTTTTCTCTAGCTACAGCTGCAATGGTATTACAGGCCACGACCAAAGCTTTAACATCATGTTCTAGTAAAAAAGAGACAATTTGTTCCGTATAAAGTTCGATGGTATGGCGGGATTTTACCCCATAAGGTACACGCGCTGTATCACCAAAATAGATAATATTTTCATTGGGTAAGCGCTCCATCAAAGCACGAACCACAGTCAGTCCACCCACGCCGGAATCAAACACACCGATTGGGCGTTGTTGAATTGTAGTCATTGATAATCTATCGCATTATTTCCAGAAAATAGGCAATTTTTTTGCCTCAATAAAAGCCGGTTTAGTCATTTATTATATCATTTCCCATGAAGAAAAACCTATGCTCAAACAGTGCTTAACTTCTATGCCAAATCAAACAAATGTCAGTAGTAGACAGAAATAAGTTAAAATTTGCAAAATGATTACTGTATAATAACTGACCGCATGGATAGCCTTTCGATTAAGTATACTTTAACGCATAATAAAGCAAATTTTTATTCAGAATAAATTATGTTTGTCGCAAATAATCATACAGTTTCATTAGCCAATGAAACTGAAACTCTTTCCCTTGGCGCTCAAATTGCGTCTAATATCGTCGCACCTCTTATTATCTGGTTGCAGGGCGATCTAGGAGCTGGCAAGACTACTTTTACGCGCGGTCTGCTCAATGCTCTGGGGCACAATGGGGCAGTCAAAAGCCCTACCTACAATATTGTAGAAAGCTATCCGTTACAGAAATTTACCTTGCATCATTTTGATTTATATCGATTTCAAACAGCTGATGAATGGCAGGATGCAGGTTTAGATGAACTATTCACGGCTAACAGTGTTAGTTTGATTGAATGGCCTCAACAGGGTGCAGATTTTGTGCCAAAACCAGATATCATTTTACACTTAACGACGATTGATCATGGTCGGAAGGCAGAACTAACTGCCTTCAGCGATCATGGCAAGCACTTAATCGCCTCAATAAAAAACTAATTATGCCTACACTAAGCCGCCGCTCACTTTTACTTGCCTCCACCGGCACGCTATTAATCACGCTGACACCTAGAGCCCGTGCCGCTAAAACTGGCGCAGACATTGTCTCTTCTCGTATTTGGCCAGCTAACGCCTATACTCGCATGACATTGGAATCTACCACACCAATACAGTTTAAGTATTTCCAATTGAAAGATCCTGACCGGCTGGTTATTGATATTCAAGGCTCCGCCACCAATCAGGTATTACAGGAGCTCGGTAAAAAAGTATTACCACGAGACCCTTATATTACCAGTGTACGTATCGGGCAGTTTAATCCAGAAACCATCCGGATCGTCATGGATTTAAAAACCACAGTTAACCCGCAAGTATTTTCACTCGCTCCCGTTGCCAATTTTAAAAACCGACTGGTGGTAGACCTGTATCCAACCAAAAGCGTTGCCATTGAGGAAGAAAAAAATGACCCATTAATGGCCTTATTACAGGACTATAGTCATGGCAAAATTAATAGTGACGGCACCAGTCAAGATCAGGCAACTGCTCCCACTCCACCAGTAGTGAACAGACCAGTCGATAAAACACCGACGATAGCCCAAAATCCTCCATCAGGGAAATCACCCAAACTGAGCAGGCAACCAGTCATCATGATTGACCCCGGCCATGGTGGTGAAGATCCAGGAGCCATCGGTCCATCAGGATTACATGAAAAAAATGTTGTATTAGCCATCGGTCGATTGTTAAAAAAAGTTCTTGATGGCTATGGCTACAAAACTTATATGACACGCAATGAAGATATATTTATCCCCTTAGGTGTACGTGTTGCCAAAGCTCGTTCTCTTAAAGCAGATGTATTCGTTTCCATCCATGCTGACGCATTCACTAACCCATCTGCTAAAGGTACTGGAGTTTATGCCCTCAATCCTAAAGGTGCAACCAGTGCGGCGGCTAAATATCTGGCCAAAACGCAAAATGCAGCTGATGCCATTGGAGGGGTAATCTATTCTAGTGACAAAAGTGTCAATAACACCTTATTTGACTTGACTCAGACAGCCACCATTAACGACAGTTTGAAACTGGGTAAAGCTGTATTAAACCGGCTTGGCAAAATCAATACTTTGCATAAAGGTAGTGTTGATCAGGCTAATTTTGCTGTATTAAAAGCACCTGATATCCCTTCAGTTTTGGTTGAGACGGCATTTATTTCTAATCCCGGAGAAGAACGATTACTTTCATCAAATGATTTTCGTCAGAAATTAGCTAATTCCATATCTTCTGGTATTAAAGACTATTTATCTACCGCTGTACTAGCGCGTCGCTGAGGACAAACTAATATAGCCGTTTTAACATGTGTCTATTGTAGCAATTCTAGAAATAACTGAATAAAAATAGACACTTGTAAAAAGCTGCCATAGGCAGCTTTAAAATTAGGTTGACAACAAACAAAATTACAACAATATGTATTAAGAATAGAAACGTCTTTTTGTAACTAAAGTTGATTAAACCGCTTGTTGCGATTAGTGCATTTTTTTAGATTACATTCTTGTTTAATAATGGAATAAATATTACCAAGAAGAATACGTTTTTTAGTATTTCATATTTATGTACAACAATATCATGTAACTATTTTATAGTTTTTTTATCCACAGCTTTCACTTTATTAAGCATAGTATTACTTGCATTAGCATAAGCAATAGCCTGAAATATAGAGCTAATGTGAATTGTTGTTGTGCATCAAAAAACTCGACCATAGCAATATCGCTAACTTTGAAACGTCTCTGCTTACTGTTAAGTATTTGCTGATGATATTAATTACGTTTGTCCAATGCAGAACAGATTGACGATAATCATGATAACCCACCTTGATATTTAAGTCTGATTTAATCAAATTAAAACAGTTTTTTCATATCGGTTTTCGAGAAAATTTTTCAATTTAAAACTCTGTCGTTCAGTTTAGATGTTAAATTTATGGCTTACCTTAAAAAAAATGTTAGCTTTTATTCAAATAACATTGCTTAGAATAGAGAATTGTTTTTTCTGTATTCTGCCCTGTACTTATAATCAGCATAGCTATTAAATGTTTATCAGAAGCACAATATCCCCTTTAGGCAAGAACTTTGGGACTTACTGTTGTTCAAATTAGGTTTGTGCTTATTAAATGCAAAGTGCTGAATTGAACAA
>CAMLPN010000043.1 GCA_946481965.1 uncultured Neisseriaceae bacterium
ATTGTATTAATTTTAATTTAGTATTGCTTTTTTTATTTTAAATTAGAATTATGTTTTTTAATGTATTAAATATTTTATTTTTTATTTCTGTAATTGTTTTATATTTTAGTTAATCTTTTGATGCTGGATATTTATTTACCTAGAATGATTTTTTATTATTGATTTTTATATGTGCTTATTGCTAATAATAAATTGATTAGTTAGTTTAAGCTTTATCACTTCTAGTGAGTGCTTTTATTTGTTTATAATAATTTTTTACTGTTTCTTGCTGAATTCTCAATCTGGATAAGTTTTTTAAGAGCTATTTCAAAAATAAGACTAAGGATGGTTTCCTTAGTCTGAATTGAATTTAAATTTCAAATATTCTTAATCGTTTGTTTGGTTGTGCAGTTGATCCTGCATGATTTTTTTATATACAGCATCCGGTACATAACGACGGATTATTTCAGGCCAGTTGTGTGGTCCCACCAATCCTTTGACCATAGTCGAAGAAACTTCAGCATATTCTCGAGGTGGCATTAAAAAAACGGTAGAAATTTCTGGTTGCAGATCATAGTTGATGTGACGCATTGAGCGTTCATATTCGTAATCAAATGCTGTTCGTATCCCACGGATGATAAAGTCAGCTCCTATACTGCTGGCGTAGTTTACTAAGTACTGGTTTTGAAAAGAATCAATTTTCACATTGGGAAAATCAGCTGTAATTGCGCGCAGCATTTCTTTGCGTTCGTCAATTGTGTAGGTAGTTTGTTTTTCAGGATTGATACCAATAGCAACAATTAATTCATCAAAAAGTGGCTGTGCTTCTCGGATCATCCATAAATGACCTTTGGTTGGCGGATCAAAGCTACCGGCATAGACAGCCCGGCGGAAGTTGGTTTTGTTCATGAATAGTTGTTTCGACTTATGTTGAAAAGACTGAAAAAAACGCAAATTTAAGTGTAGCGTCACATTGGTTGAGTTATTTAGACGCTAATTGTACATGAATCAGACAAAACTACATATTGCCATTGTAATTGCTGGGGTTATAAGTATGGCAAATTAATGGCTGTGTCGCTATTTTGCTAAGTTGAAATATTTAATTACGGATTTAAAAATCGGTTAAAGCTCAATAAATTATTTTTTTTCAATAGTATGATTACTATATTTATAAGTATGCGTCATTAGGTATGTATACGGTATAATGAAAGTTTACTTCGGCGCTGGTAATGGGTTGTTGGTTTTGATTTTACCAGTTTAGCTAACAGGCAGGTTGATATATAGATTTGTCGTCAATTACAATCCGCTTTTATTTTGTCGTGACAGGGATGCCGGCAGACTGTTCGCTGTTATATTTTGGATATTGAAGCAAATGAAGAAGAAATGGATTAAAAGGATAATCTGGCTGCTATTAGCAGTGGTGCTGATAGTGGTAATTTGGGCAATATTTCGCCCTAAAGAAGAAGTGAATTATATTACGGATGAAGTTCAGCGCAGTAATTTGAATCAAATTGTGAATGCAACCGGTGAAATTTCTGCTGCGCAATTGGTTGATGTCGGCGCACAGGCTTCGGGGCAGATTAAAAAGTTATATGTGAAACTGGGACAGCAAGTTAAGAAGGGCGATCTGATTGCCAGTATTGATTCGACAACACAATTGAATACGCTTAATACGAATAAAGCCAGATTGGATACCTATCGTGCCCAGTTAGTATCAGCACAGGTAGCCTTAAGAGTAAAACAAAGGGCTTTTGATCGTGAACGAGCATTATTGGCGCAGGATGCAACTTCGAAGGCCGACTGGGAAAATGCGCAGGACAGTTTAGCTGCCGCGAAAGCGAATGTGGCTGAACTTAAATCACAAATTCGGCAAACTCAGATTGCCATTAATACTTCAGAAGCAGATCTAGGCTATACCAGAATTACTGCACCTATGGATGGAACGGTTGTATCTATACCTGTTGAAGAAGGGCAAACGGTGAATGCCAGCCAAAATACGCCGACTATTGTACAACTGGCAGATTTAAGCAAGATGTTGAATAAGATGCAGATTGCGGAAGGGGATATGGGCAAGGTTAAGGCTGGCATGTCTCTGACATTTACAACACTGGCTGATAACGCAAAAAAACGACAGGCTAAACTGGATGTGGTTGACCCCGGTCTGACTACGATGTCTCAAGGTAGTTACAATACCAGTACCGATACAACAGACACAGCTATTTATTATTACGCCCGTGCATTAGTGCCAAATGATGACGGCGCATTGCATATTGGTATGACGACTCAGAATAATATCCTGGTTAAGTCGGTTAAGGGGGTGTTGACTGTATCAAATCAGGCCATTAAACATCGACAAGGTAAGAAGATGGTTATGGTGCTGGATAATAACCAGCAGGTTCACTCTATCCAGGTTGAGACAGGTATTACTGATGGTATGCGTACTGAGATTGTGAAAGGATTGAAAGAAGGCGATAAAGTAGTAGTGTCTTCTATGAACAATGCTGAAGCAAAAAAAAGACAATCTAAAGATGTCAAAATGCCTGGACCGAGAATGTAAACCATGAGTCTATTGGAAATTAAGGGTATTAATCGCTGGTTTGGTCATGGTGAAAGCCGTGTTCATGTGCTTAAAGATATTAATTTGAGCATTGAAAAAGGCGATTTTGTGGCTATTATTGGTCAGTCTGGATCGGGTAAATCGACACTAATGAATATTATTGGCTGTCTGGACGTACCATCCAGTGGCTCATATAAGATAGATGGTGTAGAAACGTCTGCGATGAGTGGTGATCAACAGGCTGCCCTACGTCGCAAGAGTTTTGGTTTTATTTTTCAGCGCTATAATCTATTAGGGTCGTTAACTGCATGCGAAAATGTGGCTTTGCCGGCTGTATATGCTGGTATGGATTTATCTGAACGGCAACAACGGGCTCAGGAATTATTAGACCAGCTGGGTTTATCGGGTAAGGAAAATAATAAACCCAGTGAATTATCCGGTGGACAACAGCAACGTGTCAGTATTGCTCGCGCCTTAATGAATGGCGGGGAAATTATACTGGCTGATGAGCCGACTGGTGCGTTGGATACTGCCAGTGGCAAAAATGTAATGGAAATTTTGCACGGTTTACATGAGGCCGGACATACTATTGTTATGGTCACTCATGATCCTGGGATTGCTGCCAATGCAAATCGAGTAATTGAAATCCGTGACGGAAGGATTATTGCTGATCACAGTAAGTCTTTGGATATTGCGCCCAGCAATATAAGCAGTATTGAAGAAAAGAATTCCTGGCTTTTTTATAAAGATCAGTTATTTGAATCTTTTAAGATGTCTGTTCAGGCAATTAAGGCGCATAAGATGCGTTCTTTTTTAACTATGCTGGGCATTATTATTGGAATTGCTTCGGTCATTTCGGTAGTGGCTTTGGGGCGTGGTTCACAAGAAAAAATTCTGAAGGATATTAATGCTATCGGGACAAATACGATTTCTGTTTATCCCGGTAAAGGCTATGGCGATCGGCGATCAAGCAGAATTAAAACGTTGACTGTTGCTGATGCAAATTCTCTGAAAGAACAGCCCTATGTTGACAGTGTTACTCCAGGTGTGGGTATGAAAGGAACACTGACTTTTGCGAATCAGTCGCTTTCTGCCCAGTTGAATGGAGTAGGAGATCAATATTTTGACGTACGTGGTATCAAGCTGGCTTATGGTCGTTTGTTTGATGAAGATGATGTCACGCAAAATAGTCAGATTGTGGTCATTGATGACAATACCAAAAATAAGCTGTTTTCTGATGGTACTAATCCGATTGGTCAGGTTATTTTATTCAATAAAAGACCTTTACAGGTGATTGGTGTCGCTCAGCCTAATAATACTGGTTTCGGTGATACAGACAGTTTGCAGATGTATACGCCATATACGACTTTGATGAACCGTATATCAGGTACAAAATACATTACTTCGGTAACAGTTAAGATTAAGGATAATGTCAATTCGCAAACAGCAGAAAAAGGTATTATTGAGTTATTAAAAGCACGACATGGTACTGAAGATTTCTTTACTCGAAATAGTGACACCATTAAGCAAACTATCGAAAGTACGACGGGGACAATGACGTTGCTGATTTCCTGTATTGCATTGATTTCTCTGGTAGTTGGCGGGATTGGGGTAATGAATATTATGCTGGTGTCGGTAACAGAGCGGGTAAAAGAGATTGGTATACGTATGGCTATTGGTGCTAGACAACATAATATTCTGGAACAGTTTTTGATAGAAGCTGTCTTGATTTGCCTGATCGGCGGTCTGGTAGGAGTATTATTTTCCTTTGGTATTAGTGTACTGTTTAATTTATTTGCAAAAGATTTTGCAATGTCGTTTTCGACTATTTCAATAATTATGGCGGTCTTGTGTTCCACTATAATTGGTGTAGTGTTTGGGTTTATGCCGGCCAAACGGGCATCACAGTTAAATCCGATTGATGCTTTATCGCGTGATTAAGTAATATGATATTGGTAAATATTGAAGTTATGACAATAGTTTTTTTTAATTTTGTCAGCAAAGCGAATATAAACAGTCTAAGATAATATTAAGTATTGATCATGAAAATTTTAACCGCAGCAAAACGTTATACTAGTTTATCTTTAATCATGACGGGGTTGTTGTGTGCGTGTACAACGTCAACCCTATATCCGCATAATAGTTTACAAAAAGCCGGTATGTTGAGCAGTACTGACATTGCCACCATGTATCATGTTGATGCAAACTGGTGGGAAAACTATCAGGATCCGCTACTCAATGAACTGGTCGAAACAGCATTAAGTAACAATATTGATTTGCGTCAGGCTGCACTGACAGCTGAAAAAGCTCGTTATAGTGCACGACTTAGTGAAGTGGCTTTATTTCCAACAGCCAGTGGTTCACTTGGAGCCAGTAGTTCTAAGGATCTGAAACAGGGTGGTGCTTCCAGTCGCAATTTTAATGGGCAAATTGGACTGAGTTATGAGGTTGATCTGTGGCAAAAATTACGTGCCAGTACCGATGCATCTATCTGGAAATATCATGCCAGTGAGCAAGATTTACAAACTAGTCGATTATCTCTGATTAATAGTGTTGTTGATGGTTATTTCCATTTAGCCTATGTTGATGGTGCGATTGAGCTGACTCAGAAGAGTATTAGTAAATATCAGAAAATTGCCCGCATTGCTCAGGCACAGTATCAGTCTGGTAAGGTAAGCAGTATTAATGCCATCAATGCTGAACAATCGTTGTTGAGTGCAGAAAATACGCTTACTTCTCTGCAGCAAAATCGGGTTGAAATTTTGCAAAACTTGCATAATTTATTGAATCAACGTCCTAATGAGGTAGGTGATATTCGACCAACTGCATTGGGAAAAATACATTTTAATTCTGTTAATCTAGATGTACCCCTATCCGTTTTGGCGAATCGTCCAGACCTGCGGGCAGCAGAGTATAGATTGCAATCTGCCTATGCTAGTCAGCAGGCGACCCGACGCAGCTGGTACCCAAGTATCACTCTGAATACTGCTGTTAATTCTCGTTCCAATGATTCGGCATACGCATTACGATTTCCAGTTGGCACGGCTTCTGTCAGTATCAATTTGCCATTTCTGGATTGGCAGACACTGAATTGGCAGAATAAGCAGGCTAAAGCAGAATTTGACAGTGCGATATTGAGTTTTGAACAGTCGCTAACTACCGCGCTGAATGAGGTGGATCGCTATTACCGCCAATATAATTTAAGTAAGACTACATTAGCAAATATGCAGCAAAAATATCAGTTTGATCAGAAAAATAGTCAATATTATCAAGCACGTTATCAATACGGCGCTAATCCGTTAAGCGATTGGCTGGATGCATTGAATAAAGAATACTCATCTGCTCAGAATGTATTAAATAATCGCTACGTGGTATTGCAGAATGAGAATTTAATTTATCAGGCTATGGCGGGACGCTATCAAGCTAAACAATGACAGATTGATTCTGTTTAAAAATATAATGTCTTAATATAAACATTAATAATTACTAATTTATTACTGTTTATTTTTGTGAGCGAAGAATAAAAAAACGCCCCTGAAAAGGGGCGTAAAAGGAACACAAACCACTACCAATAAAACTTTGAGGAAAATCAATTTCTGAAACACTAAGGAAAATTCAATGATATGAAGCTCTGAATATGTTTATGATCCGATTGAATTTCTCATCGCTCTGATCATGTGGACTATAGTAATCAAAATTAATTTTTATTGCAAATGATATTTATTATTATTTGAATAAAAGTTAACATAATTTTTTTATCATGCTGATTTTAATATAAATTTAATTTTGCTCAATTTATTTAAGCAACTTTATTAACAGAACCTAGGTGTGTAATTACGTTCGTTTATTTTCTAAGCTATATGTTTTAAAAATTTTACTTGTGTGTCTGTAAGCAATCTTTGTCATTAAATGGGTAACTTATTTTCAGTTTATCTATTCATGTTTGGTAGCTGGTATGCTTCGGATGCCTTTTTTAGTATGATTAGTTTTTTGGTTCGGCGGTTATCCGCTACAAAGTGCTGTATATGCGTCAAATAATTTTAGATACTGAAACTACTGGACTTTCTGCCCAGAATGGTGATCGCCTAATTGAATTTGCTGGTGTGGAAATGATAGATAGGCGTCTGACTGGGAATAATCTACATTTATATATAGATCCTGAACGCGATATTCCTGAGGAAGCGATTGCCATCCATGGTATTACCCCTGAAATACTACGAGAGAAAAACGCACCGGTGTTTTCTGTAGTGGCACAACAAATTGCTGAATATATTCGTGATTCAGAATTGGTAATCCATAATGCAGGCTTTGATATCGGATTTCTGAACATGGAGTTTAATCGTTTGGATATGCCGAACGTAGAGAGTATTACTAGTAATCAAATTGATACTTTACAAATGGCAAGAGAAAGGTATCCCGGACAAAAAAATTCTCTGGATGCTTTATGTACGCGTTTGGAAGTAGATCGCAGCAAACGTGTTTTACATGGTGCTCTGATTGATTGTGAATTACTGGCAGAGGTATATTTGGCTATGACTCGCAGTCAATTTAGTTTGGTTGATGAATTGACTTCGCCTCTTACGCAAAATCAGACACAAGCGATATCGGCTACATATCAGATTGATCATGAGCAACTTCGGGTAATTGCAGCAGATGAGACTGAACAAGCAGAACATGAAGCTTATCTTCTGTCTTTAGATAAGATTGTGGCAGGAGATTGTCTGTGGCGTAAATGGGATAAATCGATATGAGTCGTTATATTGTACTTGTGCCTGCGGCAGGTGTCGGGCAAAGGTTTGGTGCACCATGCCCGAAACAGTATGTTGATTTAGCTGGGCAGACAGTTTTACAACATACGGTAAACCGTTTATTGTCGATACCCGAAATTGATTTATTATTGATAATGGTTTCACCAGAAGATGCTTATATCGATAATGTGTATCCGTTAGCTAAATTACCAGAACGAGTGCACATTTTGCGCTGTGGCGGTGTTAGCCGGGCATTGACAGTTAAAAATGGTATCGCTGCTGCTCGAAATCAGTTTGCTGTGCAGGATGATGATTGGATATTGGTGCATGATGCTGCACGTTGTTGCGTGAAACCTGAGTCTGTACAATCATTGATCTCGGCAGTGCGAGATGATGCTGTTGGTGGTTTATTGGCTTTGCCTGTTAGCGATACGTTAAAACGTGCCAACGAGCAAGGACGGGTGAATCAAACTGTTGAACGAGCTGGAATGTGGCAAGCACAAACACCTCAAATGTTTCGTTGCGGTATGCTGTATCAGGCACTTGAGGGTGCCGATTTAACACGGGTGACAGATGAAGCTTCCGCTGTTGAAGGACAAGGTTTTGCACCATTGCTGATAACAGGCAATGTGCAAAATGTGAAAATAACTACTCCACAAGATCTTGCTCTGGCAAGATTTTTTCTATTTGAGGAACAAGCGATATGACAGCAATGCGTATCGGTCAGGGATATGATGTTCATCAGTTGGTCAGTGGGCGACCGTTAATACTAGGGGGTATCAATATACCCTATGACAAAGGGCTACAGGGTCATTCTGATGCTGATGCTTTGTTGCATGCAATTACTGATGCAATATTAGGTGCTGTGGCTTTTGGGGATATTGGAAAATTGTATCCGGACACTGATAGCATTAATAAAGATGCTGATAGCAGAATGTTACTACGTGGAGCTTATCAGCTCGTGCAGAACAGCGGCTGGCAGGTAGTTAATGTGGACAGTACGATTATTGCTCAACAGCCTAAACTTCGGCCGTATATTGATCAGATGCGTTACAATATAGCCAGTGATCTAAATGTGCCGATTGATATGGTGAATGTCAAAGGTAAGACTAATGAAAAGCTGGGTTACTTGGGCCGGGAAGAAGCGATCGAAGCTCAAGCGATTGTATTGTTGATGGCTGTTTAGTCATCAATGGGCTAAAACTATAGTTTGTATTACTGGGTGTGTTCTTTTGCCCTCAAGGTTAACAGAAGAGAGAGAAAACAATATGGCCTCACAGGATGAATTAAAATCTTTGGCAGCTCGTAAAGCATTAGAGTATGTGCAGGAAAATGAATATCTAGGTATTGGTACTGGTTCTACTGTACGTTTTTTTATTGAGGCTTTGGCGGAAAGTGGCATTAAAATTAAAGGTGCAGTATCCACTTCTTCACAAACCAGTGAGTTAATGAAAAAATTTGGTATACCTGAAGTTATGCTAAATGAAGTCAATGGTTTGCCAGTCTATATTGATGGTGCTGATGAAGTTAATCATTTATTGCAAATGATTAAAGGTGGCGGTGGTGCTTTGTTGAATGAGAAAATTGTTGCCAGTGCTGCTGATCAATTTATATGTATTGCTGATGAAAGTAAATTTGTTAGTCGTCTAGGTCATGTTCCATTACCTGTGGAAGTGACACCAAATGCTCGCTCTCTGGTGGCGCGCAGGTTGTTAAAGTTGGGTGGTGAACCCAATCTGCGTATGGGTTTTACTACGGATCATGGTAATTTGATTTTAGATGTGACTAATTTAAACCTTAATGAGCCAATGAAAATGGAGAATGCCATTAATAATTTGCCAGGGGTAGTGGACAATGGATTATTTACTGAACGTCCGGCAGATTTACTTATTCTCGCGTGTCAGGATGGTGTGAAGGTATTAACTGCACATAGTTAATTTTGTTGCTGGTTGCAGAAATAATGTAAAGGCGGAATTTCCGCCTTTTGTTTTTTGTTGTTCACTTCAAAGATAAAAATATTTATTGATTTATTTAATTATCATGATATTCACTCATTAATTCCTCAAAATAATTTTATTTATGTTGTTATTATACTAGTATTATTAATGGTTTTATGTAACTTTAATATTTTAATTTTATTGAAACGAACGAATTGCTAATCTTCAGTAACATATTTATTTTTGTTATTCTATATATTAAAATTACATATTTTTGGAAATTTACAAGTATATATTTTCTTATTAGTACCCGGTTTCTGAAACTGCCTACAATGCAATGAAACATTAACTATAATTTAATTAACATATTTTATGATATTATTAAGTAATAACTAATTTAATTAATATGTTAAATTTAAATTCATTAATATTTGCTGTGACTGTAAACCAAACTAAGTAGACGGTAATCACTCCAACTATGGTTTGGTCAGAATAGGTATGAAAATTCAGAAAAGTTTGTTTAAGTGGCGTAATGCCATAATGTGGGTAACATTTTTTCTCACGGTTTTAAAAATTTGGTTTTCTCCCCATCTACTGGCTCCAATTGAACAATGGGTGCATAAAGCTGATACCATTGTCCGCAATGTTAATAATTTACTGGCTGGTAAACCACCAGTACGTGGCAGTAAGAAATGGGCTGAGGCAAGTAAAGGTGCTTTTCACGGTACTGTGCAACAAGTTCATGATGGTGATACCGTGCATATAGTTGATACGAATGGACATATGCATAAGATACGGCTAGCTAATATTGATGCACCTGAATTAAAACAAGCGTATGGAATGGCCAGTCGCGATGCTTTAAAGAAACATATTGAGCAACAACAAGTTGATGTTAATGTTGTGGCTATTGATCAGTATCGACGAGAGGTAGGGCAGATTATATTAAATAATACTGACGTAAATTTATGGATGGTTGTGCAGGGGTATGCATGGCACTATGATTCTATCGCAAAAAAACAGCAAAACAAATTAGATTTTAGTCGTTATCAGCAAGCACAAATTCAGGCCCGACAAAACCGGCTTGGATTATGGCACAATGCTCATGCCATTGCCCCATGGCAATTTCGTCAGCAACAAAAGATTCGTTAATGGTTTAAGTTATGAATGCTCAAAAACGTATTGAGATTTTTAGTCGTCTACAGGCAGCCTGCCCGCGACCAACAACTGAACTGATTTATCATAGTCCTTTTGAGCTGCTTATTGCGGTGATGCTATCCGCACAAGCTACTGATGTTTCGGTTAATAAATGTACTGTTCATCTTTTTAAATTGGCACCAAATGCTCAAGCAATGCTGGATTTAGGGTTAGAGAAGTTAATGAGTTGTATCCGCACGATTGGGTTGTACCGCACCAAAGCCAAACATGTATTGGAAACCTGTCAAATTCTGGTTCGGCAGTATGAAGGTATGGTGCCACAAACTCGTGAAGGGCTGGAAAAATTACCGGGCGTGGGTAGGAAAACTGCTAATGTGGTATTGAATACGGCTTTTGGTCAACCGACAATTGCCGTTGACACGCATATTTTTCGGGTGTGTAATCGCACCGGTCTTGCTCGCGGGAAAGATGTTCGTGCGGTAGAAGATAAATTAGTGAAGCTGGTACCTAAACAGTTTTTACTGAATGCTCATCATTGGCTTATTCTGCATGGCCGGTATGTCTGTAAGGCTCGAAAGCCTTTATGTGAGCAGTGCATTATCAATGATTTATGTGAGTATCCAGCAAAGACGACTTTAACAGTCTGATTGCTATATTTTAATGACTGTTTTCGTTACAATGCTTTTTAAACCACTTGTGTAATCAACCATTCAGGATAGGGAATTTGATGCGGATAAATCGCAGTTGTATGTTGACGGCACTTTTGGCAGTGATTTTGATGGCTGCTGGTTGCGACAAAGTACAGCAATGGTCTGGAAAGAATCAAAAGGAACAAGTTTTTGTGAAAGAAATACCAGCTGATGACAAAAAAAACAGTCATCAGGTGGATATGTTACTGCCGGACTTTACCAAATTGGTGGAACAGCAAGGACCAGCTGTGGTGAACATTCAGGCAACGCGCAAAAATATAAATATTGATGATGAGTTTACTGCTGAAAATGGCTCAGGATCAATACCTGAAAATGATCCATTTTACCAGTATTTTCGACGCTTACTGCCAAATGTGCCCCAAACACCGCAGGCCAACGATGATGAATATAATTTTGGTTCTGGCTTTATTATTAGTCAGGATGGTTATATTCTGACTAATGCTCATGTTGTCAATGGTATGAATATCATCAAGGTTTTACTGAACGACAAACATGAATTTCAAGCTAAACTGATTGGTGCTGATTCTCAGTCAGATGTGGCCTTGCTGAAAATAAATGCCAGTGACTTGCCTCAGGTACAATTGGGTAATCCTAAAGATTTGAAAGTTGGTGAGTGGGTTGCCGCCATCGGAGCGCCTTTTGGTTTTGACAATAGTGTGACGGCAGGCATTGTATCCGCTAAAGGGCGAAGTTTACCGAATGAAAATTACACCCCATTTATTCAGACCGATGTCGCTATTAATCCGGGCAATTCCGGTGGTCCATTATTCAATTTGAAAGGACAGGTTATCGGCATGAATTCTCAGATTTATAGTCGTAGTGGTGGTTTTATGGGGATATCATTTGCCATTCCAATTGATGTGGCCATGAATGTTGCCGATCAGCTAAAAAAAGCCGGTAAAGTGCAGCGTGGACGGCTGGGCGTAGTTATTCAGGAAATGAATTATAATCTAGCTAAATCTTTTGGCTTGAGTAATGCCAGCGGTGCCTTGATTACCCAGGTGATTCCAAACGGAGCTGCCGATAAAGCGGGCTTGCAAATGGGTGATATCGTTTTAAGTGTTAATGGTGAAGCCGTTACTAATTCCAGTGATTTACCGGTTATGGTAGGTCTGTTACCTCCGGGAAAACAAGTGATATTAGGTATCTGGAGAAAAGGTAAAAAACAGGAAGCTAAGGTTGTACTGGATAATATGGTGAGTAATTCTTTAACAGCATCCACAAATAATAATCCAGTTTTACCCACTGAAATTGAACGGTCAGCTAATCGAAATATTGGTATTAATCTGCGTGAAACTCCAAAAGGGCTGATTGTTGAAGATATTGGTGGCTGGGCAGCGCAGTCTGATATTCAACGTGGCGATGTCATACTGGCTGTCGGTCAGATATTGGTATATGATCAGGCTCAGTTTGATAAAGCAGTCGCTGAAAATGGTAAGCATGTGCCCTTGCTGATTAAACGTGGCAACAATACCTTATTTGTAGCACTAAATTTACCATAAAACGCTGTTAGTACTTTATCGGCTAATTTGTTGTTATATATATTACTGACCTGTTAATAACAGGTCAGTTTGTTTTAGAGTGCAGCAAATATTTAACCAATTTATGCTATGCTGGCATTTTTTATTCATCATCTGCGATTAAAGCAGATGGGTAGATTTGAAATTGAATGAATTGAGATAATCTATGTATTCTGTTGTACAGCCTGAAAAACTGCCGCGCGGTCCTATCATGGCAGACGTCGCTGCCTTTTCTCTGACTCAAGCTGAGCGCCAGCGACTACTTCATCCGGCAATTGGCGGAGTAATTTTATTTCGGCGTAATTATCAGTCACGTGCCCAATTAATCCAGCTGGTAGCAGAAATTAAAGCATTACGTTCGCCGGAATTAATTGTGGCTGTTGACCATGAGGGTGGGCGAGTACAGCGTTTTATTTCAGAGTTCACGCCTTTGCCAGCCATGCGCAAACTTGGGTATTGCTGGGATCGGTACGGTGTGGTTGTGGCGGAAAAAATGGCACAAACTGTTGGCTGGGTACTTGCTACTGAATTGCGTTCCTGTGGTATTGATTTGTCGTTTACCCCGATACTGGATCTGGACTGGGGAGAATGTGCAGTCATTGGTAATCGGAGTTTTCATGCCCAGCCAGCTGTAGTCAGCGCTTTGGCTATTGCTTTGCAAAACGGTCTTAAGATGGGTGGTATGGCAAGTTGTGGTAAACATTTTCCCGGGCATGGTGCTGCTAGTGGCGATAGTCATGTGATGATGCCTGAAGATAAACGAAGCTGGACGCAATTATGGGAAGATGATATTCAGCCTTTCAATGATTTGATTCATCAAGGTATGGCAGCGGTGATGCCAGCCCATGTTGTTTACCCACAGGTTGATCCAGACGAACCGGCTGGTTTCTCATCTATCTGGTTGAAACAAATTTTACGCGACAAGTTGCAATTTTCTGGTGTGATCTTTTCTGATGATCTAACCATGGAAGGAGCCAGCATGGCAGGAGATATCCGTGCTCGGACTGAAAATGCGTTTAGCGCTGGATGTGATATCGCATTGATTTGTAATAAACCGGATTGGGTTGATTGTGTTCTAGAAGATTTTATCTGGCCTGAAAACCAGTATTTGGCGCAGCGCTGGGAAATGATAGCTGGACAGGGAGATGTAGCAGAATTTAGAGCAATGCTGCAAAAAACAGAATTTCAATCTGCCCAGAAACTGGTCACAAATCTGGCTTCTGCAGAAGATGATTTGCAGGGTGTACCGGTTGGTGAGGCATATTAATCAATTTTGCTTATTTATATACTGACTCAAAAGTAAGCCATAGTTAATCTGTGGCTTAATTTAGCTGCTAAACTCTCAGATTTTCGGGCTATTTTCATGTCAGATTGCGCAAAATTACATGGTAAAGCATGTTATGATGCGCACCATTTTGTTCTTGATCATTGTTTTTTGTTCTTATCTATCATGACTAACCAGATTACCCGTCGTAAACGAACTCTAAATGGAGTGCTGCTACTTGATAAAGATTCGGGCATGAGTAGTAATAGTGCTTTGCAACGTGCCCGTTTTCTTTATGGAGCAGCTAAAGCAGGGCATACTGGTGTGCTAGATCCATTGGCTACTGGTTTATTGCCAGTATGTTTTGGTGAGGCCACTAAATTTGCGCGATATTTGCTGGATGCGGATAAAGCTTATACGGCAACTTTACGACTGGGTGAAGCTACCACGACTGGAGACGCCGAGGGAGAAAAAATTGCCAGCGGTACTACTGACATTACCCTGACACAGATTAATGAAGCGATAGCATTTTTTAGCGGTCAAATCACACAGACTCCGCCCATGTACTCAGCCATTAAACATAATGGAAAACCCTTGTATGAGTATGCCCGGGCTGGTATTACTATCGAACGAAAAACACGGCAGGTTACCATTTATCAGATTGAGGTCATAGAGTTCCAATCACCCAACCTGGTACTACAGGTACGGTGCAGTAAAGGAACCTATATTCGCACTCTAGCAGAAGATCTTGCTAAATATATGGGTACTGTTGCTCATCTGACCGCTTTACGTCGTACTGCAACTGCTGGATTTCAGATTGAACAAACTCATTCACTGACGGCAATAAGCTCAGTTGATGAGCAGAGCAGAGATCAGTGGTTATTGCCTTGTGACGTGTTGGTGCAGCATTTTCCGGCGCTGACATTGCCTGATCAGGATATTTTGCAGTTACAGCATGGTATAAGCGTGCAAACCAACGAAAAATATGGCACAATACACCCCTTACGTATTTATACCACTGATGGGTGTTTTATTGGATTAGTACAATATCAGCCTGTAACAAACAGCTTGAAAGTACTGCGCCTGATGAGTACGGCATCAGCAAATTAAATACGTATTTGGAGTTGGTATTTGTCAGCCATATTATGGTGAGCTTGGCCAACTTGTCTGCCGCAAGGTATACTTTGAATGAGAAAATAATATGTTATCTGTTGAACAAAAAGCGCAAATCGTTAAAGATTTTCAACGTACTGAAGCTGATACTGGTTCTTCTGAAGTACAAATCGCATTATTAACTTTCCGTATTAATGACTTGACTGGTCACTTCAAAGCCAATCCAAAAGATCACCACAGCCGTCGTGGTCTATTGAAAATGGTTAGTGCACGTCGTCGTCTGTTGGCTTATATTCGCCGTACTAAACCGGAAACTTATCGCGAATTGATCAGCCGCCTAGGCTTGCGTAAATAATTTTCCTCGGAAAATCAGAAATATCGCCTGAATCATTTTGACAGGCGATATTTTTTATCTATATTGATTTGTCAGTGACTTTAATAGCTAATTATCAAGGATTTGGTGGCTTAAATTTATGCAAAATCTTTGTTTAATCCCCTAAAAAATTATTGACAGATTTTTTGGTAGACTTCGATATTAGCCAGGTATTGATTATGGCTAACATTATCCGGTTGCAATGCAGAATTAGCCAGACTACTGAAACAGATTGAATTTGAATATTTTGGTAATTTATTATTGCGTGAAAAGCAAATAAATTCCTATAATATTAATAATTGAATTAAATTTCTATTAATTAAATGGTTAGTATTTATGATTAATGAAATGGCATGTATTTAAGCCAGTTTTGCATCTTAGCTTGATTGTTTTGAAGATATGATAGTATCAAGATATATCAGTTGAACATGAGATTGAGATAAGAACAAAAATATATGTTAGAATTTAATTCAGGATACCTTAAGTATCACTAGCAGCCAGAAATAAACTGGTAAAAATCATCATATTAATTTTTGCAAGACTTCAGTCGGCCAGAAACCCTACTCATGCATAAAAATAAAGTGTGCATTAGTAGGTTTTTTAGCAGACTAAGTATCTTGCTAATAGCGAAATAGAAAGTAAAATTTTAATGTTTAATAAGCATGTAAAAACATTTCAGTATGGTAATCAAACCGTCACTCTGGAAACTGGAGAAATTGCTCGTCAGGCAGCTGGTGCTGTAAAAATCTCAATGGGAGACACTGTTGTCTTAGTAGCTGTTACCACAGCAAAAGAAGTCAAACCCGGTCAGGACTTTTTCCCGTTGACTGTAGATTATCTGGAACGCACTTACGCAGCCGGTAAGATTCCCGGCGGATTCTTTAAACGTGAAGGTAAACAAAGTGAAAAGGAAATTCTGACTAGTCGTCTGATCGATCGTCCGATTCGTCCATTATTTCCTGAAGGTTTTTACCATGATATCCAGATCGTAGCGATGGTGGTCTCTTCAGATCCGGAAGTTGACTCTGATATAGCTGCTATGCTGGGTGCATCAGCAGCATTATTATTGACAGGAGTACCGTTCGCTGGTCCCATAGGTGCAGCCCGAGTAGGTTATGTCAATGGTGAATACGTTCTTAATCCGACTAAAACCCAATTAGAAAATTCCCAGCTTGATCTGGTGGTGGCCGGTACAGAAAAAGCAGTATTAATGGTGGAATCAGAGGCAGATGTTCTGACTGAAGAAACTATGCTGGGTGCTGTCGTTTATGGTCATGAGCAAATGCAGGTCGCTATTCAAGCCATCAATGAATTTGCAGATGAAGTTAATCCTGAAATGTGGGATTGGCAACCAACGGCAGTAGATGAGCAATTATTAGCACAAGTGCGTGAGCTGGCCGGGGCAGATATTGATGCCGCTTTCAAAATCAAACAAAAACAGGCACGTACAGCTAAACTGGATGAAGCATGGGCAGCTGTTGAAAATGCTTTGATTACTGAAGAAACAGATACATTACAGGCTAACCAAATTCGCAATATCTTCAAAGATCTGGAAAAAGAAGTGGTGCGTGGTCAGATTTTGCAGGGACATCCACGTATTGATGGACGCGACACTCGTACCGTGCGGCCGATTAATATTCAGACCAGCGTACTGCCTCGTACCCATGGTTCTGCATTATTTACCCGTGGTGAAACACAATCTCTAGCAACAGCTACATTGGGTACACAGCGTGATGAGCAGATTATTGATGCACTGAGTGGTGAATATACTGATCGCTTCATGCTGCATTACAACTTCCCTCCCTATTCCACTGGTGAAGTTGGACGTATGGGCGCACCAAAACGCCGTGAAATTGGTCATGGTCGTTTGGCTAAACGTGCTCTGGTGGCAGTGCTGCCATCAGTGGATGATTTCAGCTATACCATGCGCGTTGTCTCTGAAATTACCGAGTCTAATGGTTCCTCTTCTATGGCTAGTGTTTGTGCGGGTTGTCTGAGCTTACTTAACGCCGGTGTGCCTCTGAAGAGCCATGTTGCCGGTATTGCCATGGGGCTGATTCTAGACGGCAATAAATTTGCAGTGTTAACTGATATCCTAGGTGATGAAGATCATCTGGGTGATATGGACTTTAAAGTAGCCGGTACCACCACAGGTGTGACTGCATTGCAGATGGATATCAAAATTCAGGGTATTACCAAAGAAATCATGCAGATTGCTCTGGCACAGGCTAAAGAAGCTCGTCTGAAAATCCTGATGCAAATGCAAGAAGCTGTCGAAGGTCCACAAGAATTGTCTGCGCATGCGCCACGTTTATTTACCATGAAAATTCATCAAGATAAAATTCGTGATGTTATTGGTAAAGGCGGTGAAACCATACGCACACTAACGGCTGAAACCGGTACTGATATCAATATTGCTGAAGATGGCACTATTACCATTGCCGCCAGCACTAGTGAGGCTGGAGAAGCAGCCAAACGTCGTATCGAAGAGATTACTGCTGAAGTGGAAGTTGGCAAAGTTTACGAAGGTACTGTTATTAAAATTCTGGACAATAATGTCGGCGCCATCGTTTCTGTTATTCCGGGCAAAGACGGACTGGTACACATCAGTCAGATTTCACATGATCGAGTAAAAAATGTCAGTGATTATCTGCAAGTTGGCCAACAGGTTAAAGTAAAAGCACTGGAAGTAGATGATCGTGGTCGCGTACGCTTATCTATTAAAGCGTTATTAGAAAAAGCTCCTCAGGAAGCTAAACCGGCTGAATAAAACCCATATCCGTTGTAATTGAACAGGCTGCCAGAATTTAAGGCAGCCTGTTTTGTTTACAGTACCATTATTCTCGGATTTTATTTTTTGTTGGGTAATTTAAATATTTTGAACAGAGAGTGCTAAACATTAACGACTACACAATAAACAGATTTCTAATTCTCTTAACGAAAAATCATTTATTTTTCTACTTATCGTCTTACAGATATCAATCTATTCATTAGAATCTTTGATGAACAAAAGCGTTTATTTTAAATATTTAGTAGACTCGAATAGTGAACTGATTAAAAACTAGGCAATTAAAAATAATGCATATAAATCAATATTATATATTAATTATCCACAGCTTATATGCAGTAGCATTCCCATAATAACAGGAATAATCTGGAATTATTCATAGCACACTTACTGCTACCGTTTTGCAAGAATAAAAAAGAACTAAATATGTGCAGATTTTCTATTCAATTAAGTTTTAAACACAGAATTGATCAAAACATTAATAATAATTTGTGAATAATTATTGTTTTCCACATTTAATTACCAAAGATTAATTCTGAGTTGTGCAGAATATGTGAATGAGCTGTATATTTATCTCCTAAAACATTCAGCAAAAATACAGAAAATTCTCTATGGTATTTTAAGAATAATTTCAATATGAAAAAATTTTCAGAACATTAAATTATATCTATTTTAAAAGAAGCTGAAGCTGGCATCTCTATCAAAGAGTTTTGCCGTAAATATAGTATGGCAGTTTCTAATTTTTATAAATGGCTGGATAAATATGGCGGTATGCAATCTTCGGATATTAAGCACTTAAAACAGCTGGAAGCTGAAAATCGTAAACTCAAACAAATGTATGCCGAATTA
>CAMLPN010000044.1 GCA_946481965.1 uncultured Neisseriaceae bacterium
TATCATAGAGAATTTTCTACTTTCTTGCTGTACTATTTTAGGGGATAGTTACAGACAGAGACCATATAATCTTTGTAGATTATTTTGAAAGGTAAATTCTCATTTAAAAATAAGTAAACTTAGTTATAATAATGAAGCAGAAAATAAAATATTTCCTCATTAAGGTAAAAACATGGAAAACTGAATCTATATCGAAAGTTTATAGGGCTTGTAGATTAAATAGCAAAAACCAACCAAGAATCAAAGAGAATCAAATTATTCCGCATAAAATAGCTAGCACTTTCATTTTACCGCACCATAAACAATTCAATCTAACGCAATAACTTTAATTACCAATAAAATACTCGAAAGCCAGTTTATGAACTATGCCAATAAACAACAGTTAATTAATGAGATTAATAAAACTGCCAAATTATTTATTGAGGAATTTCATTCTGTACCGGGAACACTTAAAGATGTATTAATAGACGGTGTTGATCGCACGCCGGCACAAATGATTAGTTATCAACTAGGCTGGTTAAAACTGGTTAAATCCTGGGACGATCAGGAGCTTGCCGGTCAAACACCAATACTACCTGCACCGGGTTATAAATGGAATCGACTTGGTGACTTATATAAGAAGTTTTATCAAAACTATCAGAATCTATCCCTACAAGAACTGATTCAGTTATTCAATCAGCAAGTTGTAATTTGGAATAATTGGATTGAATCTCTGAGCGAAGATGTACTATTTATTAAAGACCAACGCCAGTGGACTAAACCCTATCCCGATTCATGGACTGTTGGACGCTTTATTCATATTAATTCTGTGGCACCATTCAAATCTTTCCGAACTAAAATCAGGAAATGGAAAAAATTAAATACGCTTACCCAAAAAGAAAACTTAAGTGAATAATCTTTATTGTAGTCGCGCATATATTGATAAAGCTCAGTGTAAATAGCAGTACAACCATTTTTTTTAATTTGCCAAATCTATTTCTTACCCATATGACAAATAAAAGTAAATTTATGTGCGACTAAAGGTAGCTTTTAGACAACTGAAGCAACTGATTGCAAATACAATACCCAGATAAATTACATGCTTGGAAAATACCTTAATTAACCCAATGCGGATCACTATTTACTTTGATTCTTAATGAGTTTGCGTAAAAATTGATCACAACGTGCTAATTGTTCTAGTTCGATGTATTCATTTGCTTTATGAGCCACAGCAATACTACCAGGCCCACACACGACTGTATTGATACCGCTATTCTGAAACTGACCACCTTCAGTAGCATAAGCCACCTTGTCACGTTGCTTACTATCAACCAAGTGCATAATGAGCTCATGGAGCGGCTGATTGTCCACATCATTCAAAGCCGGAACCTGTACCTTTTGGGTTAAGTTTATAATCGCCTCAGGTGCAATCGTACGCATAACAGGCAAAAGTTCTGCATCAATATAACGCTGGATAGGTTCAATTAGTTCGGCAACCGTCATATGCGGAAGATTGCGATAATCAAATTCAAAAGCACAATATTCAGGCACAATATTAATTGCCGTACCACCCTGAATCAAACCCGTAGATACAGTAGCAAATGGCACATCAAACGCATGATCTAGATCAGCACGCTGCTGTAATTGCTGTGCCAGTTGATTAATGAACACAATTAGCTTGGCGGCATATTCAATTGCATTAACACCTTGTGGTGTTAGCGAAGAATGAGCATTTCTACCATGTACTTCGCAGCAAAAAGTATTAATACCTTTATGAGCAATAACCATCTGCATAGAAGTAGGTTCTCCGACAATGCAATATTGCGGTCGCAAACGGCGTTTAGCTAATTCGGCTAATAAAAGTGGCGCACCAAGACAACCAACCTCTTCGTCATAAGAAAGAGCAATATGCAAAGGTTTTTTCAATTTGGCTATCTGCATTTGCGGTACTGCAGCCAGTACACAAGCAATAAAACCTTTCATATCACTACTGCCACGTCCATAGAGGCAATTATCACGGATGTCAGCCACAAACGGATCTGACTTCCAGTTTTGCCCATCTACCGGTACCACATCGGTATGACCAGATAAAACAATGCCTCCATCAGTACTGCCATTAATTGCCGGAATGGTAACAAACAGATTAGCTTTATTGCCATCACCATTTTGCACCAGCCAGGGGGATAAACCCTGTTGTTGCAGATAATCGGCCACATAGTTGATTAAAGTCAGATTACTGGTCCGACTTGTGGTATCAAAGCTAATTAACTGACGAAGCCAAGCAACTGTATCCACACAATTCTCCTTTTATTTCGATAGCAAACATTATAATTAATGGCTACTGACTGATTATATACACAAGAATACCCCATTCAACAGTAGCAATGGCTACAATATGCAGTAAAAGAAAGGTATACGCAATGAAACAACAATTTAATCTAGACGGACATCCCTATATTGCACTTTGTGATCTTCTCAAACTGACAGGTTTAGTCGAAAGTGGTGGACGAGCTAAGCAGTTAATTAGCGAAGGTCTGGTACAGCGTAATGGAAAAGTAGAAACCAGAAAAACTGCCAAAATCATCGCCGGAGATTGTATACAATTTTGTGAACAGCAAATTTTCATTATTAATGAAACAGCATGACTGAAAAACGCTAGCAGTCTCTGAACTTATTTGCTAAACCAAAAAGTACTTTCTGCTTACAGCAAGGAAAGTGCGCAGTTTCTACCTATCATTACAAATCCTCTATAAAAATGCAGCTACAACCATTTCATACATCAATTGTTAGAAAATAATCCTATGAGTATAGATCTACATTGCCACTCCACCATTTCAGATGGGGTTTTAACACCTGAACAGGTAGTGTGTCTGGCCCATGCCAATGGCTGTACAATGCTAGCATTAACTGATCACGACCACACCGCCGGTTTAGCAGAGGCTAATGCTCAGGCACAACAATGTGGCATAAATTTTATCAACGGTGTGGAAATTTCAGTTAGCTGGCGGGGGCGTACCATTCATATCGTTGGTCTAAATATTGCCACTGATGACTTACTATTACAAAATTTGCTGGCACAATTACGCGCCGGTCGTTTACAACGATTACGTGCGATCAGTGATAAACTCGCTAAGAAAGGTATTTCTGGCGCCTATGAAGGCTCTATTGCACTGGCTACTCATGCTGAAATGGTTACGCGCACTCATATTGCCGACTATCTGATTAATAATGGACATGTGCGCAAAAAAGCTGATGCTTTTCGCAAATATCTGGGTGACGGGAAATCATGTAGTGTCAGACACCAATGGGCTGAGTTGAGTGAAACAGTTAACGCCATTCATCATGCTGGCGGCCTTGCCATTATTGCTCATCCCATGCGTTACGATTTATCGGCTACTGCTCGCCGTAATCTGTTCAGCGATTTTAAAGATTGTGGTGGAGATGCAATTGAGGTCCATAGTGGCCGTACTAATTTAAATGACCGGCTAAATTATGGATTACTGGCGCAGCATTACGGCTTTCTGGCTAGCTGCGGTAGTGATTTTCATCGTGAAGGCGATTATGGTGGCGGACAATCAGGTAACTGCCCGGAACTTCCGCCTACCTGTAAACCCGTCTGGAATTTGTTTCGCTAATAAATTTTTTGGTTGCCTACCCTAAATATAGAAAATAAAAATTAGAATTAATTGATACATGACTTATGAAGCCAAATCAATGTTTCTAATCCTAATTTAGTTCCCTTTCAAATTCATCATAAATTGTATACATTCGTTGCCCAATTTCAGCCAATATGTACAATATAAATTAACCTTATTAGCTGCAAAATAAGATTATTTATAGCCTCATCTTTTCATTTGCTAAAATCTTTATCAATGGAAAGAATGTCTATTGCAAAATGAAGTTGCCGACTGAGAGCTCAATTAAAAGTATTCCTATCATCGAAAAGTATTAATATAGTTAACTCATAATCATTACTTTGATCAAAGGTCAAGTATTCGTTTAGTCTTCAGTTAGTAAGATATGTTTAGTCAAGATTTGACCTAACTGGCAAAATTTATATTAATCTTAAGTCACTATCACAGAGGGAATGAATATTATGTCTGAACTGAACTTACTAAGCACACATAAACTTTTTAATGGTCAGCAACGACGTTATCATCATTACAGTTGTGTTAATCAGTGTAATATGAATTTTTCTGTCTATCTGCCAGCACTTGCTTTACAGGGATATCGCAGACCGGTGCTGTATTGTTTGGGCGGACTAACTTGTACTGATGAAAATTTTTCAATTAAAAGCGGCGCCCAACGTTACGCAGCAGAATGGGGGATTGTACTGGTCATGCCAGACACCAGCCCACGCGGAAAAGATATAGCTGACGCAGCCGTCTACAATCTTGGACAAGGAGCCGGTTTTTATGTTAACGC
Source organism: uncultured Neisseriaceae bacterium (assembly GCA_946481965.1). Classification (GTDB taxonomy): domain Bacteria; phylum Pseudomonadota; class Gammaproteobacteria; order Burkholderiales; family Neisseriaceae; genus Snodgrassella. The sequence continues at coordinate 4,405 of CAMLPN010000044.1, forward strand.
AACTAATCAACCATGGGCACAACACTATCAAATGTACGACTACGTTGTCAGTGAACTACCCCAACTTATTGAAAAGCATTTTCCGGTAAATAATCAGCGCAGTTTATGCGGACACAGCATGGGTGGACATGGGGCGATTATGATTGGACTGAAAAATCCACACTACTATTTATCAGTATCTGCCTTTGCGCCTATTGCTCATCCCTGTGCCAGCAACTGGGGACAGGAAGCATTCACTACCTATCTGGGTTTGAATCAAGCCCAATGGTATCAATATGACAGTACCGAATTATTGCAGCAAAGTGTTCCGACTAATTTATCAATACTTATTGATCAGGGAAGTGTGGATGAATATTATCCATCCCAATTGCTGCCGCATGATTTTGTAAATACTGCAGCCAGCAAAGGGTGGAATATTCGTTTTAATATGCGGGATGGTTATGACCACAGCTATTACTTTGTCAGCAGCTTTATTGAAAGCCACATTGGATTTCACGCTACGGCTTTTGGCCTATAGTAAGCACGCTATTATCATCACCAAAACAAACATTACGCATCAATAACCGATTTACGCGCAAATGTTTTTTCACAATAATGGCAACGTAATCTTGTTTCACCATGAATCATGCGAACATAAAATTTACTTTTAACTGGTTCATTATGGCTGGCACAATTACTATTAGGACAGGAGAATACCTCACTGATCGTATCCGGTAATATTAATGTGCGTTTACGTACAACTTTAAAATTTTCAATATCATTTACTGTTGCCTTAGGCGCAAATAGCGCTAGCCGGTTAGCAGTCGAATCATCCAAAAACAAACCTGTAATTTTAATAATATCTTTTCTTCCAGTAGAGTGGCTGGTCAAATTAAAACCAACTGTCACTGCATTTCCAGAATGTAATATTTTAAACTGGCGTAAAATAGTTAATCCCTGTCCTACCGGAATATGATCAATGACGGTACCGTCTTTAATTGCTTCAACGCTCAACTTGTTCTGATTCATTATATCTTTTCCTTATACACCAGATTTTAAAAAGTTTCATTCATGATGGCGGCCAGAATAGCCTGACGGGCATACATACCATTGTTTGCCTGCTGGAAATAGTAGGCATGAACACTACTATCCACATCCGGATGGATTTCATCTACCCTTGGCAACGGGTGTAAAATACGCATATTGGGCTTAGCATGTGTCAGCATCGCTGCACAAAGACTGAAATTACCACTAATCCGGGCAAATTCCTGTTCGTCAAAGCGTTCACGCTGGATACGCGTCATATAAACAATATCTGCCCAAGCTAAAGCTTCTTCCAGACTAGATAAAATTTTATAATTGCTGCCTGTATCATCTAGCTGCTCACAAATGTAATCCGGCATACTTAGTGCAGATGGTGAAATAAAAGCAAATTCACAACCCCAACGACTTAATGCCTGTACCAGTGAATGTACTGTACGACCGTACTTTAAATCACCTACCAAAGCTACTTTAAGTTCCTGCAACCTGCCCTGTGTTTCCTGAATGGTAACCAGATCAAGCAAAGTTTGTGACGGATGCTGATTAGTACCATCGCCGGCATTGATAACCGGTACATGAGCAAATTCACTCACAACCCGCGCTGCACCATCTTTTGGATGACGCATCACAATTGCGTCGGCATAATTGCTGATAATGCGTGCTGTATCTGCCAAAGTTTCCCCTTTTTTGGCACTGGTGTTGGCACCATCAGCAAATCCAATCACTTTACCACCCAGACGCTGAATAGCTGTTTCAAATGATAATCTGGTACGGGTAGAAGGCTCAAAAAAACAAGACCCAATTAAGCGATCTTGTAATAAATTATTTTGAGGTTGTTTTTTTAAACGTAAAGCAGCAACTAGTAAAAATTCCAACTGCTCTGTAGATAAATCATTTATTGAAATAAAATTTTGCCGATACAACGGATTAGTCATAATGTGCCCTCGAAACTTTCTCAGTAAGCATAAAAAAACCCGTCTGTTAACGGGTATAGGCTGTAAAAATTAATACCAAATCTGCTAGAAATAACTGGCAAATAAAAATTATCGCCACAACAGACATTTGGTTTAACTCCTTAAGTTTATTGTTGATGATTATCGCACAAATAACAGTCTGATAAAAGTCGATTACTTTGCGGTACAATAACCTTAAATTGATTTCATACTTTTATATCTACATTGATTTACCACCATCTGGCACTGAATGTGCCTTTATTTCCTTTACTGACCTATGCTCATCCTACTTTATTGGTAGCCGGAACAAGAGTAGCGGTACGCTTTCGCAACCGTTTAACTACAGCAGTAGTTTGGGCTAGCAACATCCAACCTGATATCGAAGTGGAAAAAATTCTGCCCATCGAAAAAGTTTTTGATGATGGCTGGCATTTACCACAAGACTGGCGAGAATTATTGACTTTCACCTCTCGCTATTATCATTATCCATTAGGACAAGCAGTTGCTGCCGCCTTGCCCAGAGGTTTACGCGAACCTAAAGCGATAACCTTACCTGCTCCAGAAAAAATCTTTTCATTAACAGAACTGGGCAGTAAACAAGACTCACCGGCAGCAAGATTTCATAGGCAGCAGGCTCTATGGCGATGTCTGCAAACTGCTAACGCAACCCTGACCCAACTTAAAGCCGAGCACCAGCAGGCTGAACACTATTTACGTAAATGGCAGCAACAAGGATGGGTTCAATCCAGCACCATACCGCCCTGTGGACCTATTCCCGCAAGTCAGCACCAGCTCAACGTTCAACAGCAACAGGCCAGTAACACTGTACAAGCTCATTTTGGTCAATTTGCACCTTACCTACTCTATGGCGTCACTGGCAGTGGCAAAACCGAAGTTTACTTTGACATCATTGCCAATGTGATCGAAACAGGAAAACAAGTATTATTTCTACTACCGGAAATCAATCTGACACCACAGCTGATGCAGCGTATTGAGCAACGATTTCCACATACCGCTACAGCTATACTACACAGTCAAACCGCCAGCGGCGAACGTACTCGCAATTACCTGCGTGCAGCCTTAGGACAGGCTGTTCTCATAATTGGGACGCGGTTAGCTATTTTTACTCCAATAAAAAATTTAGGTCTAATCGTCATAGACGAAGAACATGACCATTCTTTCAAACAAGAGACAGAGCTGCGTTATCATGCACGTGATCTGGCTGTGTGGCGAGCAAAGCAAAATGCCTGCCCAATCGTTCTTGGTAGTGCCACACCCTCACTGGAAAGCTGGTATCAAGTCAAACAGGGACAATATCAGTTACTGCAATTAACCCAACGTGCCCATGCCAATGCTCAACTGCCACAAATTCACTTACTAGATACACGTCGTTTACCACTGGATCATGGCATTAGTGAAATAATCAAACAAAAACTCCAAAAAAATTTCGAGCATGGTGGATTAAGTATGGTCTACCTAAATCGACGAGGTTACGCCCCAGCCCTATTTTGCAGCGCTTGTGGACATGCATTCGGCTGCCCAAATTGTTCAGCCAAAATGGTTTTGCATCGTCATCATAAACAGCTACGCTGCCATCATTGTGATTTTCATCAAACTATTCCCCATTGTTGCCCAGAATGCGGTAATCAGGATTTAACCGCAGTTGGCCAGGGGACACAACGCATAGAAGAAAACCTACAATATTTACTGCCGGAAGCCAGAATACTACGGGTAGATCGTGACAGTACCTCACGTAAACAAGATTGGGAAACCATTTACACAAAAATTATTAACAAAAAAATAGATGTCTTGGTCGGAACGCAAATGCTCGCCAAAGGGCATGATTTTCCCCATTTAAATCTGGTCGTGATCTTAAATGCCGATAATAGCCTCTATAGTGCAGATTTTCGCGCTCCTGAACAATTGTTTGCAGAATTAATGCAAGTAAGTGGCCGCGCTGGCCGTGCATACAGTGTAGGCGATGTTTGGGTACAAACTCAACAACCGGAACATAAAGTTTATCAGGCTTTAGTCACTCAAAATTACAGCACCTTTGCCAATGCCGAATTGGCAGAACGACAAGAAATGAATATGCCACCATATAGTCACATGGCTGCTATTCGTACCGATGCCAAAACCATGTATGAGGCACAGGAATTACTCCGGCAAGTATTACAAGGGATTCAGCAACATGAGCAATTACCTACAAATGTACATACATTCGGACCAGTACCAATGTTGATGGCTCGTCTAGCCGGCCATGAGCGAGCACAAATATTTTTGGAAAGTAAGCAGCGAAAACTTCTTCACCAAGCAATAACAATATGGGATAATTGGTTAAGATTTATTAGCAAACATTACAAAAATACACGCTGGCTGATTGATGTTGATCCAATGGAAATGTAAAACTACTCTATTTTTATACAATATTGTTTTGCTGTGGCTGATCCCTTTGCAAACTGCACTGGCTATCTACTTGGGAAATTTACCTGCCAACAAAACCGCAATATACGTGGCCGATTTACAAACTGGTCAAATTATTCATCAACATCGAGCGGATATAGCAATCAATCCAGCTTCAACCATGAAACTGGTCACTGCCTTTGTCACATTACAGCAACTTGGTCCCCAATATCAATGGCAAACTGAATGGCGAAGCAATGCACCGATTAAAAATGGTGTTTTGCAGGGAAATCTATACTGGTATGGCAGCGGTAATCCGATATTTGATCAGCGCGATTTACAGCAAATGTTGGCACAGTTGCGGGTTAAAGGTATTCGCCATATTAATGGTCAGTTGGTTTTAGACCGTAGTATATGGTCAAATATAGGCAGTGCCGACAATTTTGCAGCGGATCACAATGAAGTTTTTGTTACTCCACCTGATCCGCATATGGTCTCATACCGCGTTTGGTGGTTAACAATAACTCGTGACCAACAGGGGCGACCATTCGTCACCGTGGATACACCCCTGCCAAATATTACTATCCAGCAACATCTAAGCTGGCAAAGCCATAATACAGTTTGTCCATCAGCAGGTAAATATGTGCACGCATTTTTTAATGGTCGCACCTTAAATATTCAAGGTAAAGTGCCTTTTAGCTGTCTTGGGAAGACATGGTTTATTAATACCAATAAATTGAGTGCAACTGAATTTGCAGCAGAAAGTTTTCGTGCCTGGTGGCGTCAGAGTAATAATGATATAAAATATAGCATAGGTACAGTACCTCAAAATGCCCCAGTGATAGCCTTACATCAATCAAAACCCTTAGCAGAAATCATCACTGCAATGAATAAGTATTCTAACAACACCATTGCTCGCACCCTATTTTTAAGTCTGGGAGAAAAACAGAAAGGTGATACTGTAGAAAATGCGAAAACTATTGTTCTGCAAACATTGCAACAAGCACATATCAATACTTCAAAAATGCAACTGGAAAATGGTTCGGGCTTATCTCGAAAAGAACGGGTCACTGCACGATTACTAGGTCAATTATTACAGGCTGCCTATAACAAACCATTTGCACAGGAATTCATTAATAGCCTGCCTGTTGGAGGAGTAGATGGAACTCTTCGACATCGATTTAAAAATACTCATGGACAATGGCATCTTAAAACCGGCACCCTGAACAACGTCAATGCCTTAGCAGGATACTGGATTCCGAAATCATCTACACAACATCCCTTGGTTATAGTAGCTATTGTAAATGCATCTGGTAATCATGCTGCTGATCTGGATATACTCGCCCGTTCTTTAATATCATCAAAATATTAACAGTCTCATGAAACGACTTATAGAATCTGCCCACGAAGACCAATTAACTTAACAACCAATCCGTCTTAACACACCATCTTGTCAATCTTCTGATATAGATAACTAAAATAGAGACTGTTTTGATAAACTACTTATTTATTAAAGCTATCTATTTAATAAATCGAAAAAAGTAAATAATATACTATATACCCCTGATTATCATCTACTTGCATAAAAAATTTAATATCAACACATTCGAAATCTTAAAATCTTGATATACCCAAAATTTAAATTTAGCAGATAGCCATAAATTATATAAATGCAAAAAAACCGTTGCATTTTCACGCAACGGTTTACAGAAATAAATAACCTTTTATTCTGGTAGCAATTCAATTTTGCTTGGATCTCTGCCCTGATATTTCAGGCCAACGACCGAAGTAAATAACATATCACTGGATGAATTCAACACAGTTTCAGCAGAATCCTGAATTTCACTTATCACGAAACCAATAGCTACTACCTGAGCTGATATTGCTGGGTCAATACCAAACATACTACACGCAACAGGAATAAGCAGTAGCGATCCGCCCGGAACACCAGATGCACCTAACGCGCAGACAGTAGCTAAAATACTTAGTAATAACGTCTGTACAAAACTAACATCCATACCTACAGTATGTACTGTAGCCATAGTCATCGTAGTTATGGTAATGGCAGCACCATTCATACTCATCGTAACACCAAGAGGTATCGACAAAGAATAAATTTCTTCCGGTAATTGCATTCTTTCGGCCAAGCGAATATTTACCGGAATATTCGCAGCTGAGCTACGAGTGAAAAAAGCTGTAATGCCACTATAGCGCAAACAGGTAAAAATTAAAGGATATGGATTTTTACGGAAATTGAGGTAAACAATGAGTGGATTAATCACCAGTGCAACAAATATCATCAATCCTAATAAAACCCCTATTAGCTCCAGATAGTTTTTTAACTTAGCCAACCCATCACTGGTAAAGTGTGATGCCACCAAACCCAAAACACCATATGGCGCAATAGCTACTACCAGACGCACAACCCAGATCGTTGCATCTGACCAATTTTTAATTACCGATTTCGTTGCTTCATCACAATGTCGCAAAGCGATTCCCAATGCTGTCGCCCAAGCAAGAATACTTAAAAAATTACCTGTTACCAAAGCATCCACAGGATTATCGACAAACTTAAGAATAATATTCTGCAGAATTTCTGCTACCCCTTCCGGTGGTTTCTCAGAAATCGGAGGCACATCCATAACTAGGTGCAAGGGATACAAGTAACTTACAGTTGAGGCCAAAACAGCTGAAATAAGTACCGTTATTGCATATAACCACGCTACAGATTTAATACTGGAAACATTATCAAACTTATTATTGACAATTGAGGATATCACCAACACAAAAACAAGAATCGGTGCAGCTGCGCGCAAAGCCTGAATAAATACTTTCCCCAAAAACTCCATTTTAACACCATACTGCGGCAAAAATGCCGCAATAAGCGCGCCAATGATCATACACACCAGCATACGTACAATCAGATTACTTTTAAATAAAATCCATAGAACTTTCTTCATTCACATTCCTCAGTTGTTCAGAAATCTTTAATATAAAATACTCATTTATAGTCATCTGATTCAGTATTCATCTTTAATTCAACTTAGCAAACACGATCCAAACCATTCAATATTTACATAAAAGCATAAAAAATTAATTACAAAATGTATTCTATAACACAAATAAAAACAAGATTACTTTAAAAAAATTTTTTATCCCCCTTCAAAAAAATTATTTAGCCTCACATTTACCAGATAAAACTCATTAATACCACTAATTCTCCTAATCAAATCTTAAAATGTTATACTGCGCGAAAAATAGACTGAGCAGATTCACAACATGAAAACCCTACCTAATAATTACATTTTATGCATGAAATGGGGACAAAAATATAGTGCGGAATATGTCAATCGACTTTACAATATGGTCAAAAGGCATCTTACACTACCATTTACAATGATCTGTTTAACTGATGATCCAAAAGGTATTCATTCGGATATTCAGTGTTATCCATTAATACCCTTAGATCTGCCAAGTGGCTTGCCTGAACGAGGATGGAATAAGCTTACCACATTTAGTACCAACCTTTATGACCTTCAAGGTACAGCTCTGTTTCTGGATATTGATATTGTCATCATCGATAACATCGACAGTTTTTTTACTCACCCAGTCGAGCAGCCAGACGAAGTTTTAATAATCCGTGATTGGAAAAAACCATGGCGAATGGTAGGTAACAGTTCAGTCTACCGTTTTCAAATCGGATCCATACCCAACCTAATGAATTACTTTCGAACTCATTTCGAACAGATACGCCAGCAATTTCGGCATGAACAAGCTTTTTTATCTTGGTATCTCCGTGAATACCATCGGCTAAGCTACTGGCCGGCAGGCTGGTGTCTTAGCTATAAATATGATGTTTTAAAAAAAATGCCCTATGCTTTATGGCAGCCACCAGAAAAACCTGAAAGTGGTAAGATTATCGTTTTTCACGGAGAAGTAAATCCACCGGATGCTATTCAGGGTGGTGGTGGCAAATGGTATCGCAAAGTCTTACCTGCACCGTGGCTAAAAAACTATTGGCAATAAAAAACAAAATAAAATGAAAATTGTGCATCCACATAGTAAATTTTTTATCATTGGCAATGCTGATGAACAACATTCCATTGCCGAAAAAATTTCGAAAGATGACATTGTAATTAGATTTAACTCCCCTAATCCTAGTTGTACACTTATGGCAGATTGGGTATTCGTTGCAAATGGCTATAATCAAATACGTCATCTGAATATCGATCACCAAATGTTTAAACCAGATACACAGATTTTTTTTCGTCATAGTAGAAAAGATATCTACTTAAGTTGTTATGAAAAACTCCCTCTCCACAAACGTATTAAATATTTCTGGCGGTTTCCTCAATGGGTCAAAAAATCCAAACTCAAACAATATAAAATAGACACAATTTCTAAATCATTATATTTACAATGTGTCAATATAATTGGAAACAGCATGCCAAGTACTGGTTTTTTAGCTATTAATTATGTTTTAAACCAATACCCAACTCATCAAATAATTCTCCATAATTTCAGTTTTCAAGGCTGGAGTGGTCATGATTGGCACAATGAGAAGTGTCTAGTCCAAGCTCTACTAGATAAAAGAAAAATTAAATTTTTATAATCCACACATTTTATAAATCAATTCAAAGTAAGCTTAAATGGGAAATTCAGTAATTATGTATTCTAAAATAAATTGTTAATACCAGAATTTTTATTGCTTTATCATACATATTTTCCCGAATTAATAAATTAATCATCTGTGCAACAGAAATCCCTTTTGAATCAAAAAACTGATTAGCTAATTTGATTAAATCATATCTTTCTTTATGAGAAATATTCGCTTTAGGAATTTTTTTCATAAGACGATAGTAATAAATAAATACCTTATATAACAAATATGCTTGGGATTTACGATCATGAACTACTTCAGTTGCATATCGAGCCTGTTCTAGATAAGCACGAATGCCATAAGTTTGCTTTACACTCATTTTTTGAGCAATAGAATTATTTCTTATACGATAATGGATAATCGTCTCAGCAAGATAATAAAAACTTTGGCACTGATTTAATAACACTGGTGTATAAGCAATATCTTCAAATGCAGCAATACTATAATCTACTCTTTCCTGTATTAATTCACGTCGAAATATTTTATTCCAAAAATAATGCTTACCATCTAAAATCGCAGTGCGATAGATTTGGCGTGCAGATGTATTTACCAGCTGGTTTTTAGGATAAAAGGATAATGTATCCTGATGTTTAATTCGCCCTGTATCATCAAAGAAAACATCATAATTAAATAATAATACGTCAGGCTTATCTTGCTCTAAAATTGCTAAAATTTTATTGAAAAAAGAAGATTCTACTATATCATCTGCATCAATAAACCAAACATATTCAGCATTACTAGCATCTATCAATTTACCACGAGCGCGAGTTAAACCAACGTTTTCCAATCCACACAATATACGAATACATATTTCAGGGTGAGTCTGCTGGAAATCTTCTAATAAAGCTAATGAATGATCTGTAGATGCATCATTATAAAATACCACCTCAGTATCTAATGGCAAATTTGATGACAGTTTTTCTAATAATACTGGTAAATATTCAGAGACATTATATACAGGAACCAAAATACTTAAACGCATTTAATTCTTTCCAAACAGGATTGAAGGTGGGTAAATTAATCATCAAAATCAGTCATCACAATGGGAACAAATGTGTGTTCTGCAATTTGACACACAGATAATTGACGTAGTCCCATTTTAATTTGAGCTATTATTCGACGAAGTTTAAAACAGCAAAAATCCAAACAATTGTTTACATCAGGTCTGGGATGATTAGCTGAGACAATAGTGGAAGTAAATGGCAAAGACATTTTAAGTTTATAATTTTGACACTGATCCATTTGGATAGCAGCTGCCGGATAAATTTGCCATGCATTCAACTCATATGCTTGTCCAAGAAATGCATCTGCCAGAGCTGGCGCAGATTTTTCTGCCCTAGTTAAAAGCTTTTTAGCACCTGAAGGAAATAAAAGATAAGCAGCAGAACCATTTCTATCCTGATATAAACGCCTCAATTGATACTCAGCCACTAGTTTAATGTGTTTTTTGCCGATCCATTTACGTCGATAACGTGTTTCCAGATTTACATAATCAAGATCCTGATACTTTTCTGCTAAAATATTTAATATCTCGGGAGTTTTTATAGACAGCAAAGCATCATCTTCTAAAATTAACCATGGCTTATTAGTTTCTAAAACCCACTGCCAAGCCTTTTGATGACTAAGAAAACACGCCACCTCCGTTTTGCGTAATTTACGTTGCCACCCATTGGCAAGATTTTCATATTCTTCAGAGCTAAAATCGTCACATTGAACGGCAGACAATCTATGCATAGGGATTTGCAGCTTATCCAATTGATGTTTTTGAAAATTCAATCTGTCAGTAGATTTAGCCAGATTTATCAAAAGTGCAGAAATCATTTTAATATCATCGAATATAGATTAATTCTCACATTATAGAATGAAATTAAAATGAAAATAACATTCAAAAAAAATAAACTGAATAAATCAAGATAGCGGATTTTCACTATCATATCAGTATATATTTTACAAAAATGTTATTTTATGGATTCTCTATCTTATCCAAGCTGTAATTAATTATTTAAATAACAGAAAGATATAAATTTATTTAGTCAAGATTAGCGATTATATTTGGCTAAATAAATTTTATGCAGGCTAGATGTTAAATATATATTTAATTTATTTGAACTTTTAACACATTGATATTTGCTTATTTTAAATTTATAACTAGATAATCAAATTATAATACAATAGAAATTGAAATAATTTCTATCCAAAATGAATTTAATTTTTCCTCTTTGCTAAAATCTTTCAAAGTACTCATATCTTTTGAACATTATGAACATTATTGTTACAGGCGGAGCTGGATTTATCGGATCAGCTTTCATCAGACATCTTATTAAACACACAACCCATCAAATACTCAATATCGATAAACTCACATATGCGGCTAACTTAGCATCTTTGGACTCAATTAAAAATCATCATCAATATCTATTTTCTCAAACTGATATTACTGATAGCAAAAAACTCACAGAAATATTCCGTCAATTTAAACCAGATTTAGTTATTCATTTCGCCGCTGAAACTCATGTCGATAGATCAATTTCTGCGCCCGAAGTATTTATTCAAACGAATATTATCGGAACATTTCAACTTCTTCAGGTAAGTCTGGATTATTGGAAAAAATTAAATCATTCTGCTCAACAAACATTTCGTTTTGTGTCCATATCTACTGATGAAGTATATGGTGAATTAACAAACACCGATAAGTTTTTTCATGAAAACTCAATATATGCGCCGAATTCTCCCTATTCTGCTAGTAAAGCCAGTGCTGATCATTTGGTTAGAGCCTGGCATAAAACATATGGTTTACCAACGTTAATAACGCATAGCTCAAACAACTATGGGCCGTATCAATACCCAGAGAAATTGATACCTCGTACAATTTTAAACGCGTTATTTGGTAAACCTATAAATGTCTACGGTAACGGGGAACAGATTAGAGACTGGTTATTCATACAAGACCATATCGATGCATTAATGCTTATTATCACAAAAGGTAAAATAGGAGAAATTTACAACATTGGTGGAGATAATGAACTTAAAAATATTTTTGTAGTTAGAAAAATTTGCGACATACTGGATACACTAAAGCCAGAAAAACCTAATGGTATAAATCATTATTCAGAATTGATTACCTTTGTTCAGGATAGATTAGGCCATGATTTTCGTTACGCCATTGATAACAGTAAAATTAAAAAAGAACTGGGTTGGTTTCCGAAACAAAACTTCGAAGTAGGTTTACAAAAAACAATACATTGGTATTTACAGCAACCATATCGTTCTGATTAGACAAAGTGATTAGCAATTCAAATTTAGCATTATTTTATCTAGTAATATAACTAGGACTCTTAAAGTAAGATTATGAGCAAGCAATACACTCGTATTTTTATTCATTTAATATAAAAGTACTTACATTAAAAACGTGATAGATATTTAATTAGAGAAGCCCTTAATGAAAGTAACAAAAACCAAAATCAAGGATTTAATAATTTTAGAAACACAAATCTATCCAGACAAGCGAGGCTGGTTTACGGAAAGCTACAATCAACAAGCTTTTGATCAGATTTTAAGCCAATTAAATCAACCTAAGGCAAGATTTATACAAGATAATTTATCCCTTTCGCACAAAAACGTTCTACGAGGGCTACATTATCAGACTAAACCTTACTCACAAGCTAAGCTAATACAAGTTGTGCAAGGAAGCGTATGGGATGTTGCGGTAGATTTACGCCAAGATTCCTCAACATTCGGACAGTGGTTTGGTATAGAAATTAGTGCACAAAACCATAAACAATTATGGATACCTGCAGGGTTTGCACATGGATTTTTAACCTTACAAGACAATACTTTATTTACTTATAAAACTACCAATTTTTATGCAAAAGAACATGAATATTCTATTTTATGGAATGATCCCGATTTGAACATAAAGTGGCCTATTGCGCCCAATACAGAAATAATCCAATCAGTTAAAGACCAACACGCACCATCCTTAAAAAAATCTTTATTAATATCAAATTTTTATACAAACTAGTGACATTACCAGCATATGTCACTAGATTACCAGTATATGACTACTCCTTAAAAGCAATTTTTACCGCTTTTAAGGCAGAAGCAATGATTTGATGCATATCATAGTATCGATATTCAGCCAAACGCCCACCAAAGATAACATTTGGTAATGTGTCAGCTTTAGCTTGATATTTTTTGTAAATTGCCTGATTGTGTTCGTCATTAATAGGATAATAAGCTTCTTTTGCTAAATCCCAATTTTGTGGATATTCCTTAGTAATCACTGTTTTAGACTGCGTGCCAAACTCAAAATGTTTATGTTCAATAATACGAGTAAAAGGTGTATTTTTATCATTGTAATTAATAACCGCATTGCCCTGAAAATTGTCTATATCCAAAATTTCTGTTTCAAAGCGTAAAGATCGATAAGCCAGCTGTCCAAATTCATAATCAAAAAATTCGTCAATTTTGCCGGTATAAACTACTTGTTCAGCGAGTTGATCAAAATGGTTGCGGTTCTGAAAATAATCAACTCCAACCTCTGTTGCAATATCTTTTAACAAAGCATTAATTAAACAATTATACCCACCTTCAGGAATACCTTGAAAACGATCATTAAAATAATTATTATCAAATCGTAATCGCACAGGTAATCGTTTAATTATAAAACTTGGTAATTGATTTGCCGGTTTTCCCCATTGCTTTTCCGTGTACTCTTTAATCAGTGTTTCGTAAATATCTTTACCTACCAGAGACAAAGCTTGTTCTTCCAAATTTTTCGGTTCGGCATATCCATATTTCGTAATTTGCTCTTGCAACACATTGTGAGCTTCTTGTGGCGTAGTTACTCCCCAGAGCTGATAAAAGGTATTCATATTGAAAGGTAAATTATATAGTTTACCCTTTGAAAAGGCCATTGGACTATTAATATAATTATTAAATTTAGTGAATTGGTTCACATAGCTCCAAATTGTTTCATCATTAGTATGAAATATATGTGCTCCATATTGATGAACTTGTATACCTTCAATTTCTTTACAATAAATATTACCACCTAGATGTGACCGTTTATCAATAACTTTAACGCGTTTACCACGCTTATGTGCTTCGTGTGCAAATACAGCGCCATATAAACCGCTACCTACAATTAAGAAATCTAATTCACTTGGCATAAAATACATCCATCAATGATATTTAATACTAATATTATTTAAGTATTAAATTATTTTATTTAATAGTAATCAAACCATCTATTGTTAAAAATTATATTTTCTATCATACCCTAATTATATGAATTATAAGAAAAATTTTAAAAAACATAATAAATTACTATTTTGAATAGATATTTTTACATGTAGTTTAAATTTTTTTTCTCATTTTTCGTTTTAATTCTATTCTTATACCTAATATATATATAATTCTAGCGTGTTTA
>CAMLPN010000045.1 GCA_946481965.1 uncultured Neisseriaceae bacterium
ACAAATAGCATGATTTTCTACTTGGTTTGTGTACTAACTATGGGATATTTACAGCGGCCATCTCAATTACATAAGCCGAAATGGTGAAATAGATATAGAAAATCAGGATGGAGAGAAACTCCAAGGCAAAAAAGAAGTATATGGCCAGATCAATGACTGGAAGAAACTAGGAATACCGGAGAAGAGTAAAAAGAGGGAAGCAATTAATATTGTGCTTTCTATGCCCGCAGGAACGCCACCAGAGGCCGTAAAAAATGCAGCAAGGGAATTTGCCGCCGAACAGTTTCAAGGCCACCAGTACGCGTTTGCGTTGCATACAGACAGTGAACGCCCTGATGAGCCGGCTCACCCACATGTACACCTGTGTGTACTGATACGTGATGAGTATGGCCAAAGGCTTAATCCCCGTAAAAATGATCTGTTCGAATGGCGGCTGCGATTTGCTGAAAAGATGCGCGAACAAGGCGTGCCTTGCGCAGCTACTCGTCGCCAGCACAGAGGAGTAACCATTAAAGAAAACAGCACACTCAAAGCCATGCAGAAACGCGGTCATGTTGGCCAAGTTCATAAACGCCAGGCACAAGAACTGATTGAAGCTCTACAGAACAGCAAAAGACCAGTTCACCTATTCATGAAAGAGGCGGTTCAAACCCGTGCTGACATTGTAGACACATATAAACAGATATCAAAAGAACTCTACAAGGGCGGCCATAAAATAGAAGCCAGGCTATTAAGCAAATTTGCAAAAGAAGTCATTAATGCTGGTTTTACTACTCAAGCTCAGAAAGTGTTCGATAACACAATTAAGGATATCCAGCAGAACATCAATCATGATATTGATCAAGAACGATAATAATAACAAGCTAGCAGTAGGGGGCAAAGCCATCAGACACTCCGTTTAAGCAGCTAAGGTTGCAAACGGAGTGTTTGATGGCTTTGGGGGCGTTGTGCGTATGTGCAACGGGGCTACTGCGGCAAATTACAGCTAATCTTCTTCTTAAAACTATTTAGTAAGAGAAGGCTTATGTAACTATTCTTCATAAGATATATTTACTCTAATAAGGAGGAGAAATCTTATTCAACCGTGACAACGATTTTACCTACCTGACCATTTGCTTCCATATAGTGATGTGCATCAGCGATATCTTCGAATCTGAAAATTTTATCTATAATTGGTTTCAACTTACCTGAACGCAAGCCTTCAGTGATAAAGGATTTCGCTCGAGCCATTTTTTCTGCGTCGGTAGTAATTTCAAACAGCTCATATCCTCGTATAGTGAGATGTTTGCCAAGAATATCAAATACAGGAACAAGCATGTCACGGCTATCAAGTGCTCCGTATTGGAAAAACACACCTTGTGGTGCCATAACTTTAGTCAGTTTCGCAACGTCTGGGCCTCCAACAGGGTCAAAAACGATATGGGCACCTTTACCACTTGTTGCCTTGTTAATTTCAACCACCATATCCTGTTCTTCCGTAGCAATAATAGCTGCAGCCCCTGCTTTAATAAGTAAGTCGCATTTTTTGTTGGTACGGGTAAGTGCAATTGGTTTTGCACCTAGCATATTCGCTATCTGAATGGCTGCCAGCCCAACACTACTAGATGCAGCACGGATTATAACGTTTTGTCCAGCCTGTAGATGACCAAACTCAACTAGTGCTCCGTATGCCGTTACGTACATCATCCAACTTGCGGCAGCTTCTACAAACGATAAATTGTCAGGATGTTTTACTACAGCATGTACTGGTGCATTTACCAACTCACCGTACATGCCGTATTTGCTAAACATGAATGAGGGAATTACGCTGACTAAATCTCCACAAACAAATTCTTCGACATTTTCACCGACGGCCTCGACCACACCGGACGCCTCATAGCCAAAACGCGCCGGGAACTCAGGTGCAATCACATACTGACCTTTGCGGTACATTATTTCCGCCCGGTTAAGGCCAATAGCATGTACGCGTATCTGAACCTCTCTTGCGGCAGGTTCAGGTATTTTCTCATCAACAATTTCAAGAACTTCTGGGCCACCAATACGATTAAACGTAACAACTTTAGACATATTCAAACCTCGTTAGTTAGTATAGCTTACACATGGCATGGGAAATATACCCAATTTATTTACGAACATTCTACGTGGTTGTAAACGAAGTAAAAATACTCGATCGGGCACTTCTGTGTTACTTATCCAGTAACAATCAGCCCTTTAATTCATTTGTCTAGTAAAAATTTCACGAAACCAGTCGATAAAGACTTGCACCTTAGGAGAAAGATTGCGCTTGTCCGGATACATTATCGATACGGGTTTGGAAACGGGAGGATACTGCGTAAGGATTTCCTTAAGCTCACCTGTAGCAATATGCGAAGCAAGAGTATTATAAGAGGCTTGGATAATACCCAATCCAGCTAGCCCACAGGCCAATAAAATATCGGAATTATCCACCAAAATGCTGCTGGCAAGGCGCCGTGAAACAACCATACCATTCTCTATGAACTTCCATTCCATGATATGACGACTATGTTCATTGAAAAAGTTAACCGCTAAGTGTTGATCTAGGTCTGCTAGCGTTTCTGGTTGGCCATACCTTTGCAAATAGGATGGTGCAGCACAAGTAACCATTTTTATCTCTCCAATGTGTCTGGAAATAAAGCTTGAATCCTGAAGTTCACCCAGACGCACCACACAGTCCAAGCCTTCTGAGAGTAAATCGTTTTTTTTATCCGATGAAACTAACACTACTTCAACATCGGGATACAATGACTTGAACTCAATTAGGTGAGGGATAATGATGGTATGTGCTAAAGCCAGTGGAACATCAAGCTTGAGCCGACCACGTACTGGCAAGGATTGAGAAAAGTTGGCTAACATGTTATCAACTTCAGCTACTATGTGTTTAGAATGTTGATAAAGTTCGTTGCCTTCCGCCGTGATGCTCAGTTTTCGGGTGGTTCGGTGGATAAGTTTGACACCGAGGTCGTCTTCAAGATGTTGTATAGCTTTACTTACTGTAGGGCGGTGTAATTGCAGAATATCAGCAGCTTTAGTGAAGCTACCCTGCTCAACAACTTGTATAAAAATATTTATATATTCAATTATGTTAGAACGCATATAACTACCTGAATACCTTCATCTTTGCATTGCGTTGATTCGGTTTATCATTCGGATTAACTTACTCAAATACCAAATACATATGCTAATGTGGGATTTATAACTGACGAGTTATATCAATTTTTCCCTATTTGCTAAGGTAATATGAGAAGTTTTTAGTCCACCTAAAATAATTTTAGTATAACTAAAATTTCATAAATTTATTTTTAAGTTATTGTGCTTTTATGGCAGATCTAATTCTGAGTAGTTAGTCTGTAACTATCCTCTAAAATAGTACAGCTAAAAAGTAGAAAATTCTCTATGATAAAAGTAAAAGAGGATTTGAATATGAAAAAATTGACAGAGCACAAAATCGTATCGATATTAAAAGAAGCTGTTATAGGATTACCCGTTATCTGGATAGCCTGGTCGATTCACTCAAAATACGAGTGGATAATGGATCAGAATTTATCAGAAAAACCTTTACTAACTGGGCAAAATTACATGGTGTAACCATAGACTATATTCAACCAGACAGCCCATATCAAAACAGGTATAGTGAACGATTTGACTGTACATATAGAATAGAAGTAATAGATTTATATCTTTTTAATAATCTGCAACAAGCAAGAAAAATAACTGAGGAATGGCTAACAATTTATAACACCGAAAGACCTCATGAAGCACTAAATAATATGACGCCGATTGAGTATAAAACATAAAACAAGCAGCATGATTTTCTACGTCAGTTTTGTACTAGCTATGGGGTATTTACAGTATTGTATCTCCGTTATTATAATTTAAAAGATAAAGAAAATAGTTAATTGTGGTAGAAGAATCCATTGTTTACAAATTTCAAATGACAGTTACAGGATAATTAAAAAATACTAGTCCAAATATTTGATCAATAAGCTTAATTAAAATTATCTACAATAGCTATTCGACTTTATTTAAAATTTTTATGTTATAAAAATTGGTTTATTTTTTAAAAAAAACAGATTTATTTCCTGTTTAATTCAATGCCAATAAACTTTTTTTATTTTGTAAATATCACCCTCGAACAATGTAAGGATGAGATTTAGCTTAGTTGATGGCAGAAATTAATTTTAAGTGTTTCTTAAACAGGGCAGCATTTTAATCTCAATTACTATAGAATTTTAACAATTATAGTAGATGAAAAAAATAGTGTTTTTGAGGTTTTAATAAATTTATATCAGAGTGGGCTGAATTAATGATTATATGTTTGATTTTAATAATAATTATTTTTATTAAGGTCTGTAGATATGTTCCAACTAATATTGTGAGAGTGTCTAAAGCTAATCCCAGAAGATCAACAGGAATTTATTTGATATTAGTGTTGGGTTATTTGTACATAAATAGGGCTGATCTATGGGATAGATTATTTGAAACTAATCCATATCGTTTCTGGTATCAGGTAATTAGAAAAAATCCTCAACCAAGTAATGTTTCGTTGCAAGAATATGCTGCGAGAAACAAAGCAGGTTATTGTTGGCGTGATAAAAAATTTTATTCAAAAGATGAACTTAAGCAAAAGGCATTAAAAAGTTTAGCTGAGCGGATGATTTTTGTAAATCAATTATACTGGAATAATAAAGCGATCAATGGACAAGGTGAAGATAACGATACTGAATATTACTGCATAAAAAATAATGCCTGCAAAGTGATAAAATTTTCTGTTGATTTAACACAAGAAGAATCTTCTAATATGCTATATGAAGGTATTAAAAATAGTAGTTGGGAAGATTTAATTAATTTTGCTGATAAAAATTCTTTGCGAGTCTATGTTTCCACTTCAGATAAAGCTTTTATTAATGATGAATTCGATACTAAGAATTTTTTTCTAATATCAAAAGACGCACATGGAGGTTATGATCCATTATATAGTAGTGAGCAAGCTATAATATTAAATAAGGTTGAATGGTTAACACTAAGAAAAAAATATTATGAGGTTAATAACAATTATTCACTACCATTTCAAAGTATTGATTTAAATTCCTGGGGTGTTGGAAATTATTATTTAGGAGTTTCCGATATTAGTTACGGAAGTAAACCTGTCTTGTTCCTGCCAATTGAAAAATTGTATCCTGATATATTTTATATTTTGAATAATTGTGGTGATATATTATATTTACCTTATTATTATAAAAAAAAGAATGAACAAGTGGGCTATAACTCATGAGTTAGATTTAATAAATTTTCAAATTTTACTGCTAGCTTATTTAAGAATAATAATAGTGTTAATAATACTGGATATAAAACTTAATTAATTTATTATTTAGGATTATTTGTTAAACTATGTGAATTTATTTTTAAATAATCTATTCATAATTTATGAAATTTATTCAATAGCTAAAATATTTTGCACATTTCCTGCTTATACGAAAAATAATTTGATAGGAGTGGTGCTGGAGGTTAGTATTATTAATTAATCAGCTATGTAAGAAATTTTTGCAACTATTAATAAAAATTTTATGCAGATATATTATTAATGCAAGATTTCAATTAAGCAGATTTTGAATGGATAAAAGAAATTAAAATTTGGTTGTATCCAGCTGACTATTTTTCTAAATAGATGCATATTGGCAATTATTGTCAAATTTTGGTTTGATTTTTGTCGGACTTCGGCTATGTGCTAGTTTAATTTTTTTAAATCAATGAAAATATTGAGAAATTTAATTCTCTGTTCATGGATTAAATAGATGGTATGAAATCAATAATGATGATGAATAGTAAAGTTTATTTTATCTATTTGTTTGCGATTTAGTTAAGTATATTATGAAAATCATGTTAGTGAGTTACACTCAATATTGACTAAAGACATGTATTTGCAGCTTGGTTTGGTAATTGTAAAAAAATCCCTTACATTGGTATGTTAAGGGATTCTTTGATGATATTTTTATATCAATACGGCTGATCCCACAGCAGGATCATTGCTACGAGCAGCTATTGCTTGTTCGACAGTCATATCCAATGCTGTAGCCACTCCTTTCCCATAATCCGGATGACAGGCATGACAATTACGAATGTGGCGGTATTTAATGAAATCTAATGCATCTGCCATGGCACGAGCAGTATTATCATAGAGAACTTGTTTCTGAGCTGGACTCATCAGATTAAATAAAGCTCGTGGCTGACTAAAATAGTCGTGATCATCTTCATGAAAATTCCAGAAATCAGCATTGCCATTAATTTTGAGTGGGGGTTCCCGAAATTCTGGTTGTTCCTGCCATTGATGAAAACTATTCGGTTCATAGTGTGGCAAGCTGCCATAGTTGTCATCTACTCTGGTAAGGCCATCTCTGTGATTGCTGAACACAGGACAGCGCGCTTTATTTACCGGAATTTGATGATGGTTAACGCCAACACGATAACGTGCAGCATCCGCATAGTTAAACAAGCGTGCCTGCAAAACTTTATCGGGAGAAACACTAATTCCAGGTACTAAGTTGCTGGGTGCAAAAGCAGCTTGTT
The DNA here is from genome assembly GCA_946481965.1 of uncultured Neisseriaceae bacterium. Lineage (GTDB taxonomy): Bacteria > Pseudomonadota > Gammaproteobacteria > Burkholderiales > Neisseriaceae > Snodgrassella. Next base: position 6,586 of record CAMLPN010000045.1, read on the forward strand.
CAACATCTAAATAGTAGTTATCTGGGTTACGGTTTAATTCAAATTCTCCAACTTGGATAAGAGGGTAATCATGGTGTGACCAAACTTTGGTCAGGTCAAAGGGATGAAAGGGTACTTTATCCGCTTTGGTTTCTTCCATAATCTGTATGTACATTGTCCATTTGGGGAAGTCACCTTTTTCGATGGCGTTGTACAAATCACGCTGATGGCTATCGCGGTCTTGTCCCATAATTTTTGCGGCTTCTTCATCGGTGAGGTTTTTGATACCTTGTTGGGTTCGAAAATGAAATTTCACCCAGAAACGTTCGTTTTCGGCGTTGATAAAACTAAAGGTATGTGATCCGAAGCCATGCATATGCCGATAAGTTGCTGGAATGCCACGATCTGACATAGTAATGGTGACTTGATGAAATGCTTCGGGCAATAATGTCCAGTAATCCCAGTTGTAAGTTGGACTACGTAGGTTAGTGCGTGGATCGCGTTTAACGGCTTTATTTAAATCAGGGAATTTACGGGGATCACGCAGAAAAAAAACGGGGGTATTATTACCTACTATGTCCCAATTACCCTGTTCAGTATAAAACCGCAAGGCAAAGCCACGGATATCTCTTTCAGCATCACCACCTCCACGCTCAGCTGCAACTTCTGAAAAGCGGACAAAAATTTCAGTTTGTTTACCAATTTCATTGAATAATTTGGCACAAGTATAGTGAGTTATATCATGGGTGACGGTAAAGGTACCAAATGCACCGGAACCTTTGGCATGCATACGTCTTTCTGGAATGACTTCGCGCACAAAATTGGCTAGTCTTTCATTTAACCATAGATCTTGGGCAAGTAAAGGTCCGCGAGCACCAGCAGTAAGGCTATTTTGGTTATCAGATACTGGGGCTCCCTGATCTGTAGTGAGATGGGTAACCGGACATTTTTTTGGATCGGGGTTCATGGTATTGCTCCTTAGTGAGTTTATTCATTATGTAATTCGTTATTGATATGAATAACTATTTGATTATATGATTTAATATTTTTATTTGATGTAAAGGAGATATATTTTACATTTAGTTTATCAATACTATATTTTGTTTGTACGTTTTGCTATCAGCTTAATTTACGCTTGATACGATGTTGATTGCCTAAAGACACAGTTTGATTATGTAGCAGATGGGGGTGTTTTTTATAAAGAAAATTAATCTGATACTTAAGTTTTTTGCGTGTTGAGTAGAAGTGGATATTAATTAGTCAGTATTGAAATGGTTGATTAATAAAAAATTTCTTGATTGGATCAGTCAGCTTATATTATGACGTGATATGCCTGTAGTTTATCTAGATGGGGTTTAATTTCGTCTATTTGCTCTGATCAGGTTGCCTTTTTCTAATATTGAAAATGGTTATAAAAATATAGGGTGAAAAATGATTAACGTAAACTATGCTGAATATAGAATAGTTTAGGCAAAAAAAACAAACTACAGTTTTTAAACTGCAAGTTTGTTGAGAGGAAATTGACTGTTAGTTATACAGAGAATGATGAACCACAACCGCAGGTAGTGGTAGCGTTAGGATTACGAATGATAAATTGCGAACCATGTAAGCTTTCGGAATAATCAATCTCTGCACCAATTAGATATTGATAGCTCATTGGATCAATCAGAAATGTTAATCCGTCTTTTTCAATTGAGAAATCATCTTCGTTAACGATTTCATCGAATGTAAATCCATACTGAAAACCAGAGCATCCACCACCAGTAACAAATACACGTAGTTTTAAATCTGGATTTTGTTCTTCAGCAATTAAATCTTTGACTTTATTGCAGCAGTTATCGGTAAAGATGATTGGGTTTTCGATATCAATGTCTGACATGAGTGTATCCTTGGTCTATAAATTATGTTTAGTTTAACATTATCTATTCGGGTTTAGGGTAATAGTGGTATCTGATTTAATCCACTAGACTCTTCGCAGCCAAACATAATATTCATATTTTGTATAGCTTGACCAGCGGCACCTTTAACTAAGTTATCTATTACTGATAAGATAATCCAGGTATGGCTTTGAGGTGCTTGCTGGATACTGATACGACAGGTATTGGCTCCGCGTACGGAACGGGTTTCTGGGGTGCTACCTGTCGGCATGATATCAATAAAAGGATGGTGCTGGTAGTAATCAGTCATTAATTGATGTGGATTATATCCCTCTTTAATTTGTAAATATATGGTGGCATGCATTCCCCGAATCAAGGGGGTAAGATGCGGAACAAAAACTAAATTATCCCCAATGTTGGGATGAAGATTGTTTAAAGTTTGTTTGATCTCTGGTAAATGGCGGTGGCCATTAACGGCATAGGCTTTGAAATTATCGCTGCTTTCTGCATAAAGATTATTGATACTGGCTTTGCGACCAGCACCAGAAATGCCCGATTTGCAATCTGCAATAATGGGGTGATCGCTTAATATACAATTTTGTTGTAACAAAGGCAGTAATGGCAGGCTGACACAGGTTGGGTAACAACCGGGATTAGCAATTAATTGGGCTTTTGCTATAGCCAAACGATTGAGCTCGCTCAGGCCATAAACGGCTTTTGCTACCCATGGTGGACTGCAGTGGTTTAATTTATACCATTGTTCCCATGTGCTTATATCTTTGATACGAAAATCGGCCGATAGATCAATAATTTTGATGCCTTTATTCAGCAGAGAAGGCGCTTCCTGCATGGCAACACCATGTGGTGTTGCGAAGAAAACTAAGTCACAATTATGTAAATCCACATGATCGGGGTGCTGAAAGGTTAGTTGTTTATATTTTTCCCGTAAACTTGGGAAGTAATCGCTTACCGGGACGCCTGCGTCGGTACGACTGGTAACCGCTACGACTTCAGCATGAGGATGGTTGCCAAGCAAGCGCAATAATTCTACTCCGGTATAACCGGTTGCACCGATAATCCCAATTTTGATACTCATTTTAGCCCTTGTTGTTATTGAATTTTTAAAATCGTCATATTTTGACTTGCGCCCCCAGCTCTACAACTCGATTTGCTGGAATATGATAGTAATTAGTGGCATTAGCACTGTTTGTATACAACCATTTAAACAATCGAGCGCGTAGCCGTCCCATATTGCCATGTTTGGTTTTGGGTGCCACGACAATGCTATCGTGTGACAGAAAAAAAGATGTGTCCATGGTGTCTAGTTTAATGCCCATTTGTGCCATTAAAGACATTATATGGGCAATATCGGCTGTTTCATGAAATCCATAATCGGCGATTACCCGGGTGAAACGTGAACCGATTTGCTTCATTGCAATGCGTTCATTATCCTTAATGTAAGGCACTTCTTTAGTTCTAACTGTCAAGATAACATTGTAATTATGTAAGATTTTATTGTGTTTCAGGTTATGAAGTAAAGCTCGTGGCACGCTAAATGGGTCGGCAACCATAAAAACTGCGTTTCCTGAAACGATTTGTGGTGGATATTCTATTAGATTTTGGACAAATTCGTCTAAATCAAATTCGTTATTTTGATACATGTGTTTTAGTTGAAATTTTCCTCTGCGCCATGTTGCAAAGATGGTGACTACTACTAGAGCGACAAGTACTGGGAACCAGCCGCCATGAATCAGTTTAAGTAAGTTGCTGCTAAAGAAGGTTAAATCAAAACACAAGAATAGCACTGTCAACAGTAACGCAAGGGCAATCGGCCAATGCCATTTTTTGATCATGACGATACAAAATAATAGGGTGGTTATCACCATGGTACCGGTAACGGCAATACCGTATGCAGAAGCAAGATGTTCAGAATCATGAAACGTTAGCACTACCAGCGTTACCGCGGTCAATAATAACCAGTTAACTAGGGGAATATAGATCTGACCGATTTCTTCATTATTGGTATGAATAATATTCATTCGAGGAGCAAACCCCAGTTGAATTGCCTGACGGGTAAGTGAATAAGCGCCAGCAATTACTGCCTGACTGGCAATGATGGTGGCTAAGGTTGCCAAAATAATGAAAGGAATGAGCAGCCAGTGGGGTACACTCAGAAAGAATGGATTTTTAATGGCTATGGGATGGCGCAAGATAAGCGCTCCCTGTCCCAGATAATTGAGTAATAAACTGGGTAAGACAATTTTAATCCATGCTGTCTGAATGGGCTGACGTCCGAAATGTCCCATATCAGCATATAATGCTTCAGCGCCTGTCACTGCTAGAACAACACAACCTAAACCAATAAAACCATCCAAGCCGTGCGTAAGGGCAAACTGAAAACCGTAATAGGGATTAAAAGCCAAAATAATTGCTGGAGATTGAATTATCTGAATTAAGCCTATTAGGGCAATGACGCAAAACCATAGCAACATCACCGGACCAAATAAGGTCCCTATTTTGTGGGTTCCTTTTTTCTGAATAAAGAATAGTATAAATAAAATGCTTAGCGCGATTGGCATGACATAAGGACGAAAGTTTTCGTTGATTACCGTTAATCCTTCTGCAGCTGAGAGGACTGATACAGCAGGTGTAATCATGGCGTCGCCATAAAAAAGAGCGGTGCCGGTTAGCCCCATCATCATGACAATCCAAACTGGTTTGCCACGCAGAAAATGCATGGCCTGTTGCATCAGTACCACGACACCACCTTCTCCGTTATTGTCTGCGCGTAAGATAAATAATACGTATTTTAAGGTGACGATTAACAATAATGACCAGATAATTAAGGATACGAAGCCCAAAACATTAGCTTGTGAAGCTACTAATGAAGATGCATGGAAGCTTTCTTTAAGGGCATATAACGGACTGGTGCCGATATCTCCGTAAACAATACCTAGTGCAGCCAAGGTTGTGGCGCTACTGGCTGATAGCTGTAAACGCATTTAATGATCTCTTGAATTTTTGGTTGGAAACGGAGTTTAGTCTCAACATGGTTTTTCGCCAATCCTTTGTGTCGGAGTTTTTATATTATTAAATTTATTGACATTTTTTAAACGGTTGTTAAACTTATTTTAGGTTTTGGTCAAAATAAATTCACAAAAAATTTAGTTTTTCATTCAAACTTGCCTCTTGGTTTGGTTAATCAAAGATGTCGATTGAATCAGGTTAATTTGTAAATGATTCATTGTATTTTGATTAAGTTCGAATTTGTATTTTATTCATCTGAGTAACTTAAAAAAACTAATGCATTGAATTGTATAGTTTAAAAAGTAGATAATCTATAGGAAAGATGTTGTTTTTAGCTTTCTTTTTTTCTGACAATAGGTTAAAATAAAGAAATTTTTCGAATTATTGAGAAATGGCCCTAAGGCCATTTTTTTGTTTTTAGGAGCACAGATGGATATTCAAGGCATTTTGGAAAAAACTTTGCCGGGTCTGGGCTATGAGCTGGTGAATTATGAATTAACTGCTCAGGGGGATTTACGGGTTTTCATTGATAAACCAGAAACTGGTATTTCTCTGGACGATTGTGTTGCCGTTAGCAATCATTTAAGCAGAGTGCTGGCAGTAGAAGATGTCGATTATCAACGGTTAGAAATTTCTAGTCCTGGTTTGGATCGACCACTAACCAAGCCTGCTGATTTTGCTCGCTTTGCTGGGCAGCTGGTCAAAATTAAAACCCGTTTGCCTATTGATGGTCAGAAGAATTTTATCGGGCGTATTAATGGTATTGATGATAAAGACGTAATCAGTATTACACTGGAAGAAGCTAACGAAGCTCGCCGGGCAAAACGTGCAGCGGTGATTGCCGGTAAGACAGTACTGATTGAATGGCTGAATATAGATAAGGCACGTTTGAAGCCCGAATTTAATATTTAATCGAATTTTTATATTGTTGTAAGCGCAAGCTTGCAAGGAGAATGAAATGAGCCGTGAAATTTTGCTACTTGCTGAAGCTTTGGCGAGTGAAAAAAATGTAGATACAGAAGTAGTATTTAGTGCGTTAGAGTTTGCTTTAGCTAGTGCTGCCAAAAAGAAAACTGAACGTGAAAATATGGATGTGCGCGTATCAATTGATCGTCATACAGGAAATTACAGTAGTTTTCGTCGCTGGTTGATTGTGGCTGATGAAGACTACACTTATCCTGATATTCAAAAAACCATTGAAGAAATTCAGGAAGAAATACCGGGTACGACTATTCAGGTTGGAGAATATTATGAAGAGCCAATTGAAAATGTCGAGTTTGGTCGTATCGGTGCCCAGACTGCCAAACAGGTAATTCTACAGCGTATCCGTGACGCAGAACGCGAACAGATTCTGACAGAATTTTTGCAGCGCAAGGATAATTTGGTTCTTGGAACCATTAAGCGAGTAGAGCGCCATGGTGCTATTGTAGAAGTGGGTCGTCTGGAAGCTTTATTGCCTCGCGATCAGATGATTCCGCGTGAAAACTTCCGTAATGGAGATCGGGTACGTGCTTTATTTTTACGGGTAGATCAGATTGGTAACCGCAGTCAGGTAGTTTTAACCAGAATTTCTCGTGAATTTCTGTTGAAACTATTTGAGCTGGAAGTGCCTGAAATTGAAGATGGCCTGCTGGAAATCAAAGAGGTAAGCCGTGATCCGGGGCTACGGGCTAAAATTGCTGTTAAATCTAATGACACTCGTATTGACCCACAAGGTACTTGTATTGGTGTCCGTGGTTCACGTGTCAATGCAGTAACAGAAGAACTGGCTGGTGAACGTATTGATGTAGTGCTGTGGTCCCCAGAAACTGCTCAGTTTGTCATTAATGCTTTAAGCCCAGCTGAAGTAACGAGAATTTTGATTGATGAAGATCATCATTCAGTCGATGTTATTGTTGCTGAAGATCAGCTGGCTTTAGCGATTGGTCGTGGTGGTCAGAATGTTCGTTTGGCCGCAGAGTTAACCGGGTGGCAACTGAACATCATGACTGTCGAAGAAGCGCAGGAACGACATGAAGCTGAAGACAAAGCTCTGCGTGAGTTGTTTGTCAATAATCTCAGTGTTGATGAAGCTGTGGCTGAAGTACTGGTACAAGAGGGCTTTACTAGTCTAGAAGAAGTAGCCTATGTTCCTGTACAAGAAATGCTGGAAATTGATGGTTTTGATGAAAATACAGTAAATGAATTGCGTAATCGTGCTCGTGATGCCATCTTGACCCTAGCAATTGCCTCCGAAGAACAATTGGAGCATATGGATGAAGATTTGAAAAATCTGGATGGAGTAGATCAGGAAATGCTACACGACTTGGCTAATGAGGGTATTAAAACTCGTGACGATTTAGCCGAACTTTCTGTAGACGAACTGATTGAGATCACGGGTATCGATGAAGAAACTGCCAAGAAAGTGGTGATGGCTGCACGCGCCCACTGGTTTAACGAAGCATGAGGGTACGCGAATGAGTAATCAAATAACGGTAGAACAATTTGCTTCCGAGCTGCATTTATCAACTGCTCGGTTATTGGAACAATTAGCGGAAGCTGGAGTGCATAAACAAACAGCTTCAGATAAACTGACATCTGCAGATAAAAAGCAATTACTGGTGTATCTGAAACAATCTAATGGTAGTAACCCTACCAGTACGATCACTTTAAATCGCAAGAAACCGGCTGAAAAAAGTACGGTAGCTGGTGTTGAAGTTGAAATGCGTCGTCGTCGTCGTATTGCCATTGCGCCAGAAGAATTAGTTGAGCAAACTGAGCAGGTAAAAGCAGAAACGCCAGTTGAAAACATTGCTGTAGAAACTGAAGCAGAAAAGCAGGCTAAAATCGCCGCTGAGGCCGAAGCAGAAGCCAAACGTCGCGAAGAATCTGCTGCAGCCGCAGCAGCTGAAGCGGCTCGTCTGAAAGCAGCAGCCAGCAAACCAGAACAGAAACCGAAACAAGATGTTGAGCAGGCTAAAGTGGTAAAACAGGAAGTAAAACAGGAAAAAATTGCAGCTGCCAATAAGACCCAGACTGCAGCGGGTGGCAATAAAGCACCTGAAAAGCAGGAGCAGCATAAATCCAAACGCAATCGTAACCATAAGAATGTCAAAAAAATTGATTTGGCAGCATTGGTTGCGGAAGCGTCTAAACCGATTATTAGCCCGGAAGAGCAGGCACAACGTGATGAAGAGGCTCGTCGTGCTGAAGCAATGCGTGCTCATCGGGAAATGTTGTTGAAACAAAAACAGGAACGACAGGCACGCCGCGAAGCGGCCAAACAACAGGCTATTGAAGAAGCTAAGGCGCCCAGTGAGCAAAAAGCGGCTGAAGTTCGTTCTGCTAAACCCACTGAGAAAAAATCTGTTTCCAGTGCGCCGGTTAAAGCTAATGAAAGTACTTCAGAAAATACAAACCGTCGTAAAAAAGAAGATCAGCGTCGCCAGCGTGAAGATGATATGCCTAAAGGTAAATCTGGACGTGGTGGTAAAAACCGTCGTTCTTCAGATGCAACAAATGCAGATGAAAATCGCAGACGGGGTGGTAAAAAAGGCGGTAAAAAACAGCTTAAACTTGAACCGAATCAACACGCGTTTCAGGCACCAACTGAACCAGTTGTGCATGAAGTACTGGTACCTGAAACCATTACTGCTGCTGAATTAGCACATAAAATGGCTGTTAAAGCCGCAGAAGTAATTAAAACGCTTATGAAGATGGGCATGATGGTTACCATCAACCAATCGCTGGATCAGGAAACAGCGCTGATCGTGGTTGAGGAAATGGGACATATCGGCAAAGCTGCTGCTACAGATGATCCAGAAGCATTTCTGGACGAAAATGAAACTGTGGTTGATGCTGAAGCCATTTCTCGTCCACCAGTTGTTACTGTCATGGGACACGTCGACCATGGTAAAACTTCATTGCTCGATTATATTCGTCGTGCTCGTGTGGTACAGGGTGAAGCAGGCGGTATTACTCAGCATATCGGTGCTTATCATGTTGAAACACCGCGGGGTGTCATTACGTTCTTGGATACGCCGGGACATGAAGCATTTACTGCCATGCGTGCGCGTGGTGCACAGGCAACAGATATTGTGATTCTGGTTGTGGCAGCTGATGATGGTGTAATGCCTCAGACCATTGAAGCCATTGCGCATGCTAAGGCTGCTAAAGTTCCTTTAGTAGTGGCAGTGAACAAAATTGATAAAGAAGGTGCTAATCCAGAACGTATCCGTCAGGAATTAACTGGACATGAAGTAGTACCGGATTCATGGGGTGGTGATGTCCAGTTTATAGATGTTTCCGCCAAACAGGGTACTAATATTGATGCCCTGCTAGAAGCAGTACTGCTGGAAGCTGATGTATTGGAATTGAAAGCACCAGTAGATGCACCGGCTAAGGGTATTGTGGTGGAATCACGTCTGGATAAGGGGCGTGGTGCTGTGGCGACTTTGCTGGTACAAAGTGGTACCTTACATAAAGGCGATGTGTTACTAGCAGGTACTGCTTTTGGGCGTGTACGTGCCATGGTTGATGAAAATGGTAAAACCATTGAATCAGCCGGTCCATCCATTCCGGTTGAAATACTTGGATTATCTGATGTACCTAATGCCGGTGAAGATTTTATTGTGCTAGCAGATGAGAAAAAAGCCCGTGAAATTGCTTTGTTCCGTCAGGGTAAATATCGTGATGTTCGTTTGGCCAAACAGCAGGCTGCTAAACTTGAAAATATGTTTAATAACATGGGAGATAATCAGGCACAAAGTTTGCCAATCATTATCAAAGCTGATGTGCAGGGTTCGTACGAGGCATTGGCTGGAAGCCTGAGAAAATTGTCCACCGATGAAGTGCGTGTAGATGTATTGCATAGTGGTGTAGGTGGTATCAGCGAATCTGATGTTAATTTGGCTATTGCCTCAGGCGCGGTAATTATTGGTTTTAATGTTCGTGCTGATGCGGCCGCTCGTAAGTTAGCTGAACATGAAGATGTTGAAATTCGTTATTACAATATTATTTACGATGCTATTGATGATGTTAAAGCTGCTTTGAGTGGTATGCTGGCGCCGGAGCAAAAAGAAAATGTTACTGGTATGGTGGAAATTCGTCAGGTTATCACGGTTTCCAAAGTTGGCAACATTGCAGGTTGTATGGTAACGGATGGTGTGATTAAACGTGATTCACATGTACGCCTGATCCGCAATAATGTGGTTATTCACACTGGTGAACTGGCTTCACTAAAACGCTTTAAAGACGATGTTAAAGAAGTTCGTCAGGGCTTTGAATGCGGATTGATGCTGAAAAACTTCAATGATATTTTAGAAGGTGATCAGCTGGAGGCCTTTGAAGTGGTTGAAGTAGCTCGTAAACTTTAATATTTTTTAAAGGCTAGCAGGCAGCCTGAGCGATGTTTCAGGCTGCCTGAATTTTTGATACGGGCCAGAAAGGAGTAGTTATGCGTAAAGCTCAACGTGGCTATGCAAGGCAAGATCGAGTTAAAGAACAGATTATGCGAGAATTGGCTGAACTTGTACGAGTTGGTCTTAAAGATCCACGTGCAGGCTTCATCACCATTAATGAAGTGGAAATAACGCGTGATTATAGCCATGCTGTGGTTTATTATACGGTACTTGACGATGCAACTAGAGCTATTACTGAAGAAGCGCTGGAACATGCTAAAGGATATTTGCGCAGTGAATTAGCGCGAAGAATTACCTTATATCGAACGCCAGAATTAACCTTTGTATATGATGATTCTCTGGAGCGCGGTATGAGTATTTCCCATTTAATTGATACGGTAGCCAAAGAAAAACCAATTGAAGATTAATGTAAAAGGGTTAGCTAATTGGCTAACCCTTTATTCTAAGAATTTCTGGATTTTTAGCGACCGTAGTACACAGTGATGGACGCTTTAGCAATGGTATGTGCGTTGACCATAAATCCTGTCAGACTGGTTGTTGCATTAGCTGGGACGTCAATTTTATCTGTATTAAGGGCATATACAGTAAAATTATAGCGATGAGGCGGGTCTCCAACCGGGGGATAAAAACCGGAATAACCCAATGTACCAGTATCATTGGCTAATTGGCGGGCACCAGCTGGGATTAGTTGTCCATCTTGAGCACCAGCGTTGCGTTTTAGCTCCGTTATGTTTGCTGGAATATTAATTGCCATCCAATGCCACCAACCCGCGCCCCCTGTTGGTGCGTCTGGATCATGACAGAGGATAGCAAAACTTTTTGTATCAGCTGGTGCATTTTGCCAAACTAAAGCTGGTGACTGATTGTCCTGATCACTTTGATAGGAACTATCAACTGTATCACCATTTTTAAATTCCGGACTTGTTAATGTAAAATTATGTGACATGAGATTCCCTTTTTAAATACAAAGTGTAAGATAACTCAAGTTATTGTGAATTAATATAATAAATAAGTCAATTATTTGTTTGAACATTTATTTTAATGTAAGTATTTTGATTATGATTTCTGATAATTGACTTTCTAAAATAAGTTAATAGTCTATAGCTTTATTAAGGCTGTAAAATTAAATATTTTTGTTTTGTTAAAGAAAATTGTATATAAATTTTATCCATTTCACGTTTATTAATTCAGAGCGAAAGTGAATGGTATATTGAAATTGATGCACGAGGCAAAATGCCCAGATGGGTTGCCTTAGACAGTGAATTTAATGCAGATGCAAAAAATGTCTTTGATTATTTGAAAGAAGGGTATAAAGCATGTCTTGATGCTTACATAAACACCTTAGATGAAAGTGAACAAAAAAAAATGTTAAAAATGCACTAATCAATTTGAGAAATATTCTCCAAACCATCGCCGATCCGATATTAGATAATTTAAACCAAAGGGAACATAACGCCTATGTTCAACTAAAAACGTTAGAAAATAGAGTGGTAAAATGGGATAAAGAAAAAAAGAAAATAAAAAAAATCATTATGGTGGAATGATGTTGCAAAAGGTTTTAGCAAAACAAATAAATACCGCAAGCAAAAATTCAATTAATAATTCATCATCTTCAACACATCCTTTAGCCGTGTAACTATCCCCTAAAATAGTACAGCAAGAAAGTAGAAAATTCTCTATGATATT
>CAMLPN010000046.1 GCA_946481965.1 uncultured Neisseriaceae bacterium
CAAATAGCATGATTTTCTACTTGGTTTGTGTACTAACTATGGGATATTTACAACAAGACCATCGCCAGCATCTAAATTGTGTCTATTTAATTTTTTTGTTACATAAATATGTCTCAACACAAATCAAATACTTGGTTGGCAAAATTATGTGTAACAGTATTTTTGTTTAAAGATAGCAAACTATTTTTTTTGAATATTCATTAAAATTATTATTTATTCAACAACTCCATTAACAGCCAACCTTTATTGCATTATCGGCAATACTAAAAACAATCTCAGTCTACTTAATCATTCGTAAAAATATAAACAAAGACCGGATTTTGCAAATTTCAAAATCCGGTCACAATCAGAAAGCTGTTAAAAGCAGATTGAGCCTAGCTAAACACTTTAAACCGTTCACTATCAGCCATAAAAGACTTCTCTGCAATTGCCTTCTCATTCGATCCAAAAGGCATCATAGCGCGTAATTTCCAACTCAGCGCAATATTCCATTCTTTAGCCACATCTGCATCCGGTAAAGGATTATAGTGTTGCAGATTGGCTCCTATACCAGCATTAGCCAAAGTACTCCAGACCGCAAACTGGGCTATCCCACTGCCCTGCTCAGACCAAATAGGAAATTGATCGTGATAGTTCGGATATTGTTGCTGTAGTGAAGATATAATATTTTGATCCTCATAGAACAAAATCGTACCAATACCAGCAGCAAAACTATTGATTTTGGCTTCGGTAGGTGCAAATTTATCGGAAGGAACAATAGCCTTTAATTTACTCATCACAATCTGCCAGAACTTATCACTGTGTGCGCCATAAAGAATTACCACTCGGGCACTTTGCGAATTAAAAGCAGAGGGAGAAAGTTTAACCGCTTTTTCAATAAGCTCTGTCAGCTCATTCTGTGGTATAGACACATTTTTACCCAGAGCATACTGACTACGACGCTTAGCCATCGCATCGATAAATACATTATTCATCTTCACTCCTTTCATCTTCCAGAATAACCATAATTTATCTACTCTATTTTTCTTACAGATAAATTATTCATTATCTAATGTAACTGCTAACCACTGGAAAAGAAAGCAAATTTACCATTTATTCTTTAATAATTAACATGATAAATATGAATAGTAAAATATCGATTGGGGATTTCAATTATGCAGATAAAACTAATTATCCGGAAAAATAACTGACAAACAAAACAAGTCGGGAACTGCTACCCTTAGTTAGATCTGCCCGATCACAATCAGTAACATTCAATTATGATTAAAGTGAAAACAGCGATCAGAAAGACAGAAAATGACGCAGTAAAGCAGTCATGACAACACTACCAACAACAGTAATTAAAAGTGAAAAACGGCTGGCTAGTAATAATGTCAGCACCACAGCAATCAAATTAGCGACGTTATTGGTCGCAAATGCCGGGGCGATTACCGCAATCAGTACACAGCCGGGAATCGCTTCGAGTACTTTTGTCATCCGCGGGCTTAAAATACGATTACGTAATAACAAATAGCCGGTTACTCTGGTAATATACGTAACCACAGCCATAGCCATAATAGTGAATAAAGCAGAAAAATCAATCATATTGTGCCATCACAAACGCCACAACCAATCCGGCCAGAGAACCTATTAATACATACCACGCGCCCGGTAACAGACAATAACCGGCAATTGCAGCCCCCAGACTGACCAACCACGGAATTGCTGCTTTGCATCCTTTCCACATCCCTTTGAGTAATACTAAAAACACAGCCACAAAAGCCATATCAAAACCGTATTTGGTCACGTCACCAAGTACCGGTCCCAGACAGGCGCCAAGTGCAGTAAAACAGATCCAGCTCAGATATAAGCCCAGAGCTGCGCCCATATAAAAATAATAATTAAACTTTCTATCTGGAGCTTTTTTAGCTTCGGCAAAACCCAGCGCCCAGCTTTCATCGCACATTAAAAATAACGCCGGCAAAACCTTTCGTGCCGGCATATCTTTCATATAAGGTGTTAAAGCTGCGCCCATTAAAATATGACGACTATTCACCAGCAACGTCATCAAAGCGATTAATAATAAATGAGGCGGAGATGACCATAACTTAACAGCCACAAATTCCGAACCACCGGCAAAATTAATGCTAGCCATTAAGGTAATTTGTCCGCTGGTTATCCCCTTTTGTACCGCCTGTGCTCCCAAAAGCAATGCAAAAGGAACAAAGCTTAACATAATAGGCAAAGCCGCAATTAAACCTCGTTTCATTTCCTGCCTGGGCGATAATTTAGGGACAGACAATACCATTAAAAGTTTCAGTATTTTATCGTTAAATAACTATTATAAATGCGCTAATTTATCCCAGTCAAAATGTATATTTATAGTCTACGGACAGTGGCTGAGCACTCAAGTTAGCGGTATAATTTTTATCAACAATTAACTCAATCAAACATAAATGCAAAAAAAGTATATTAGTTTTTTACTATCTATTCTGGTCTGTTTGCTGCTGCATCATTCTGCTAATGCGCAGTCTACCTTTGCTCTCCAAGATGGTGATTTAATCTTTCAGGAAGCCTGTAATGGCGGTATGAGTAGTGCCATCAAAGAAGCGACTCGAGGCATAGACGGCTATAACTTTACTCATGTTGGCATTGTTTGGCATAAAACACCTGAGCAGATCTATGTTATCGAGGCAACCCACCCAGAAGTCACCATAACACCACTTCAAACCTATTTGTATCCGCAGGAGAAATGTACTCGACGCTCAGTTGTGGGCAGACTAAAGCCACCTTACCAACCACTGATTCAGTCGGCATTACAGTATGCAAAACAAAAAGTAGGCAAAAAATATGATGATGCATTTGATATCAATAATGACCAATATTATTGTTCTGAATTAATCTATCAAATCTTCAAAGAAGCCAACCACGGACAAGAAGTTTTTGCATTACAGCCGATGACTTTTAAATCAAAAGATAGTGGCGAATTTCCAGAATATTGGGTAAAACATTTTAAAAAAATGGGCATACCCATTCCTGAAGGTCAACCCGGCAACAATCCCGGTGATATGTCGCGCTCCGAGCTTCTTAATATCGTACATTATTATGACTAGATAACTGAAATAACGACACAAATATAGTAAATATTCTATGATGACATCAATACTATTTTGAATTAGTAATTTCAAATAGTATTGATGACTGATTTAATCAGATTTGCTGCAATACTTCATCTAAAAAATCTGCTGCTTATCTACATTCAAATATAAAAGATAATTTTATAATTAATATTTTATATATTTTTATATTCGTTATTTGTATGACATTAATAAGCTTATGCAAAACACAGGTACATCTTATAATAAAGAAAATTTAAAAACATGGTTTGCTATCACTCCTTTTAATCTGAACTTCATTATTTCCTTACCTATATTCGCTGATAATTCTTCTGAATAGCACTAGAAGCAATAAATTTCATAAATAAAATAATGAAGCTTATAAATATAACATCTTAATAAATTTAATAATATCAGATTATGTAGCAGAAAAGATATGCGGGGAGCTAATAAAATGACAATAAATAATCATACCATTGAGAACCTGTAAAACCATTGCAAAAATACCTTGTTATCATTCTCCCTGCACAAATGAAGCCTGTAATGATATTAATCCTCAAATAGCATTTAAGCTTGTTAAAATCAGGTAGATAAAAGAGGTAAAACCGATAGAGGATAGAGAGTGGAAAAGGAGGGATATATAAAAATATTAAGATATAAGCATTGACATACTTTCCAGTATCAATCCTGAAATATATGCATTAAATAAAACATAGGAAAGTCATAAATCAATATCTAAGCAAATAATCTCTTAATGCAGAATATATTCTGGATGTGTGCTTATAGCAGATATAAGGTCTCAGACTGAAAATCTCCGAAGAATTTTTTTATCATCAAAACAGTCTGATTGCATGATTTTTTGGCTACGAAACTTGTAGAATAATTATTAACTTATTTCTTATCCGTTCTGAAAAACGTCTAAAAAAGGTAATTTAGTGATACTAAATTACCTTTTTAAAGCAACCTAATACATTCAAAATTATGTAGAATGATTATAATCTTTAATTGACTCTTTTCTAAGTTCCATTAATAGTTCAGGCGTACCATTGGCTGGTGACACATTAATCACGCGTAATTCAGCCGCATTTAAAGGCCTCTTTTTTTCTACTCTATCGATCAAATCCACCACACCTACTTTAAACTTCGTTGCTGTTTCAATAAATCCTTTTGCATAATGGTCATTAATCAGATCTTTATTTTTAGGCAATTTTTGAACTCTGCTTGCTTCTTTCAGCGTTCTTAGTGCTTGATTTAATTCATCATATAACGGCTTGATTTTGGTCAGATCCGTTGTCAATACATTACGAGCAAGAACTTTTTGTGTTTCCAGTTCATTTAGAATTTTATCCATTAGTACGGAAACAAGAATTCTATTATAAACTACATCATTTCCATCCTTCTTAGCTTGCTCCATTTCTGCGCTACGGTATTCATTTTCTTTGGCTCTTAAAGCTAATTCAAATTTAGTATAAGCTTGTTGATATTTTTCACTACCGGCAATAATTTTGGTATGAAACTCCTGTCCTTTAGCATATTGATCTTCGCTATAAGCTTTTGTTTTATAATACTCACGAGCAGAAGCTAATAAATCATCTAATTCTTCAGCTGCTGAAATCAACTCAGCTGCTGTTTGATCTAATTCTTTAAAATCAGGCTTTTCTTTGGTGTATTTTTTTATCTCTTCCCAATATTTATATTTTGCTCCCGAGGTATATTTGCCACTCTGCTTGAGTGTTGTTGTTTTACCTTCTTTATTTAAATAATCACTTAATTCTTTGGAAAGACCTATTAAACCATCATTATAAAATTCTATATATTGATTGAATTTTTTAAAACTATCTTTGTTCGCAACAGTCATATCTTTTTTATCTGCTGTTTCTTTGCTTTCTTTGACTTCTTTGACTTCTTTTACATCCTCTTTTGGTTTAACCGTCGGCGCGGGTGATTTGTCGCCACAAGATACGATTATCAAACTACTCAAAATAATCATACCTAATCGAATAAATCCATCTTTATTAAACCGCATAATAGACCTTTTAAACTTTATCAAACGAAAAAATTATTCCTATAGATAGGTAAATATTATAGCATGTTAATAATTATTATTTTATCCAATCAAAACGTAAAACCAAAAACATTCTGCGGGAACAATATAGATCCATTAATAAAAGCTATTCAACAGATTTGTTTTGCTGTGTTTAATTACCATGTTCTTTCTGCAATGACCAAATCTATATACGCTCATTTAATCTCACCATTAATATAAGGCAAAAATATCAATCTATTATTGTTTATAATAAAATTGAGAATAGTTATTTGGATTACAAATAAAACTGCGTTAATCACCAGCGACATTACTACTAAAATAATCTTTAACTTTATGATCAATTATCTGTAACTCATTTATTCTGATAAATTTATAGGTCAAATATTCGCTAATTTCTTAGACAAACAATCATCATTTATCATAGTTTTTTTTACGATAATTCTTGATAAATACAGCCACATTGAACGTCGTTTCTCTATTTTGTGTTATTGGTGTAGATTGTTTTAAAGAATTTATGCGTTAATGGCACAAATATGATATTTAATTTTAGTTAGTTTTGATAATTAATATTGATTATAAATTAAATTGAAAATTATGATTTTCAGAATGTTTGATTATTTTTAAACTTTATTTTATTTATATTTCTAAAAATTTTAGCTTACTATTTTTTATTTTTATGATTGCATAATATCAATGTATAAGGTAATTCAGAAAACCTGAATTACCTTATAATGACAATTTATTTTTTACCGACCACGGTTATAAGCATCAATTGCGCTACCTCTGGTATTATGTAATTTTTCAGGCGTCCCCCTAGTACTTTCAGGACGCTCCAATTCGCTTTCACTCAATGCTTTTTTAGCTTCTACCCGCTCAATTAGTTCAATCATTTCAGTTTTAAAATCTGTTGTTCTTCCAATGAACTCATTTGATAGTATTACAATGGTTTCATTCTTGTATTTATTACTATTCGCGGTGTCTCTAAGCGCTTTTTGTGCTGCAGCGAATTCCTCATATAAAGGCTTTATTTTAGTAAGATCGGTTGATATAATATTAGCTGCTGAAATATTTTGTCGTTCCAGTTCAGCCATGATTTTCTTCATCGATAATAACACCAGAATCTTATTATAGGTTAATTCTTGACCATTCTTTTTAGCATTATTCAATTCTTGAACTATTATAGTGGTTTCTTTATTTTCTAATGCCACACTGAATTTTTTTGCCGCTGCTTCGAATTTAGGTATTTCGGCAAGTATTTTTTTATGCAGCTCCTGCCCTTTGACAAAATTATCCTCTTTATAATCTTTAGCATCATAATAATCATCGGCAGATGACAATAAAACATTTAAATTCTCTGCAACCGGTATTAATTCAGCCGCAGGATCATCTAACTCTTTCATTAATGGTTTTGTCGTCGGTAATTCTTTTACATCGCTCCATTTATATCTTCCCCACCCAGTCATATATAACTGTACTTCTTTTGATGGCAGATCTTTACCAATATGCTTAAGATACTCATCAATATTGTTTGAAATATTTTTTACTGCATCATTATCAAATTTAATATATTTATTATATTTTACTATTTCATCTTGAGTTATTCCTGCTACTTCATTGACTGCTTTTTCGTCCTTATTTTTTGTTCCAGTTGATTTGTCACCGCAAGAGGCTACTAATAATAAGCCAGAAACTATTATGGCTAAACGAATTAGCCCCGATTTACCCCAATTCATACTATATCCTTAAACAAAAGTAAAAATAAAGTTTATTATGTGTAAAAATTATATCATTAGTTAACTAAAATTTTACATTATTTTAATATAATGTTACTTTTTTTATTTTACCATTGAATATAAATAAAATTTTATTATTAAACATAAATAAATTAAAATAGATACTTAGATTACAAAGAAAAAACAAGTCAAAAACCAGCAACCATATCAATTAAAATTACGTTCAACTTTATGATCAGTTACCCATTCATCCTGACAAATTTATAAATCAAATATTCGACAATTTTTAGAAAAATAACCATGTTTTATCTTAATTTTATACGGTTATTCTTTATAAACAACTATATCGAAACTGTTTCTCTATTTTGGACTATTAATAAATTTTTTATAAGAATTTATGCATTAACTGACATCAATATTTATTTTTAATTTTAGCTGATTTTGATAATTGTTAAAATAGTCAAAACCATTTTAAACGATGGGTTTCAAATAAATTTACATTTATATTTAGCAAGACTGCCGATTATATTATGAACACAAATTTATTTGTATTTCTAAAAATTTTAGCTTACTATTTTCTATTTTAGCAATAATGAAAATCAATTTAGTTTTTAAGACTACGATTATAAGCAATTATTGCTTTATCTTGGATTTCACGTAATTTTTCTGGAGTTCCTTCTCTTTGTCCAGCACATTGCAAATCGCTTTTATCTAATGCTTTTTTAGCTTCAACACGGTCAATTAATTCAATCATAGCTGTTTTAAATTCCGTAGTTTTTTCAATATAATCACCTAATGTTTTAGCTTGTTCTTTGTATTTGTCATTATTTGCAGTGTCTCTCAGATTTTTCTGCGCTTCAGAAAATTCCTGATATAATGACTTGATTTTGGTGAGATCAGTTGATAAAACATTAATTGCTGAAATGTCATTTTGTATAAATTCGTCTATAATTTTCGCCATTAATAATGACATTTGAATTTTATTATAGGTTAATTCATCGCCTTCCTTTTTAGCTTTGTTCAATTCTTGAACTACTATAATGGTTTCTTTATTTTCTAATGCCGCATAGAATTTATTTGATGCTGCCTCGAATTTTGATATTTCGGCAATTATTTTTTTATGCAGCTCCTGCCCTTTGGCATATTTATCATCATTATAGTTTTTAGTTTTATAATATTCTCCGGCAGAGGCCAATAAGCCATCCAAATTCTCTGCAACCGGTATTAATTCAGTCGCTGCATCATCTAACTCTTTTATTGATGGTTTTGCAGTCGGTAATTTTCTTACATTTTCCCAAAAACTATATTTTGAGGTTAAGGTATACTCCCCTCCTTTTTCCAGCTCGTGATCTTTACCTAAATTCTCAATATACCTATCGATATGTTCAGAAATATCAAGTACAGCAACGTTATAAAAGTCAACATATCCATTGTGTTTTTTTAAATCAGTCTGATTTTTTCCTGCTATTGCATTAATGGCATTTTCTGCCTTATTTTTTGCCTCAGTTAATTTGTCACTACAAGACCCTAGTAATAATAAGCCAACAATCATTATGGCTAAACAAATTATTTTCGCTTTACCCCAATTCATAAGATATCTTTTATAAAAGTTAAATAATATAAATTTATTATACTTTCTAAGTATATCATTAGTTATAATGTTATTTTGTTTAATATTTGAATTTTATAAGTTTTATCAATATTAAATTTTTATTACCTGCTGTTAATCCGTTCAGCAATTAATTTAAGATCTAATTCACTCAGCATAAATAATATGACGTTCACTGCTGACATTTACTCTTTATCTATATTATTTGCTGTTCATTCCATGATGGTTTTAATCATGTAATCATAAAATAGAAGTTACTTCTGGCATGACTAAACAACATTATGTCATAGCTGTTTAATACAGATGATAACTATCTCGCAAATTTCATCATTATAAAAATTATATTCAGTCGCAGAACGATTATTCCTTCTACGCTTAAAAAATACCGGTAATTGCACTATCATTTATAAGATATGAATTTTTATATCTACTCATATTAATATTTAGGTAAAAACATATTTTTATGTTGGTTACTGGCAATTTTTCAGTTTTAGTTAGCAACGAAACTGACTTAGTGTATTAAAAATAATATTAAGCAGGCGCTGATTGTCTACCCTTTCCATAACATTAACAGGCTTATGTTTTACTGCCGGCATACCAACAGTTAATCTGAGTGCTCCATCTTTCCAGCGCCGGCTGCTGGCACGAGTACAGTCAGGAGTGGTGGACACATCAACAATATAAGGCGAACTGGTAACAATACTTTCATCAATTAGCTTGGCCACACACAAGACATCATGAATCCAGCAACCAGCTAACTGGCGAGTTTGAATCGAATAATCCATCCACGGGCGAGAGGTGCGTACAATAAAATCAGTTAGTGGATTAGCAAAGCTATGTAACTTATCCAGATCATGATGGGTAAGCATGGTTTGAGTAGTGACATCCAATGGTGCCAGAGTGATGTTTGCCCCACTCTCGATCACGAGTTTGGCAGCCTCAGGGTCAACAGCAAAGTTGGTATCTTTGAGGTAGTTATCTAACTGAAACACCCCACCCATGATAACGATTTCGGCTACTGAACTGGCAAAATCTGGATAAAGCTGGATGGTATGGGCAATATTAGTCAATGGACCAATAGCCACTACGGTGATTTCTCTGGGATTGCTACACACCAACTCACCAATGGTCTGGGCGGCATTTGGCCGACTTTGATCATTTACGGCAGAAAGAGGTGGCAAATTGTCCCATAATGACAATAACCCCTGTTTGCGCACATTATTATCCAGTTGCTCACGCCATGGTGCTGCAGGTTCCAGCAATGCTTGTGCAGCGCCTTTCACGACAGGTATGTTTGTTTTATTTAGCTCTTTTAACATCTGGCAGGCAACCTGATACCCAGTATCCCGTGGTGTATTACCAGCCACAATGGTAATCAATTCCAGTTTAATACAATCTGATGCCAGCGCCAGCGCCAGCGCCAGTCCATCATCAACATTAGCACCAGCTACACCGTTGCCAGGATCACAGTCAATAATAATACGTTTCATATCTGTCATTTATATAAGAATAAAGACGGAGCCATTAGCTGACTCCGTATGAAATAAGACAGTTGTTTATCTGTCGCAAGGTTTAAATGGCATCTTCCACCGCATTAAGGTCGCGACCTCTGGTTTCCGGTGCAAAGAAAGTGGTAATGAAACCAACAGTTGCCATAGCGCCAAAGTAAATGGCAATTGGCCACCAACTATGGAATTGATCCAATAGAGCCGCTGCTACGGTAGGAGCAATACCTCCGGACATAATACCACCCAATTCTTTGGCCAAAGCCATTTTGGAGTAACGGTTTTTTACGCCGAACATCTCTACACCATAAGCCGCCTGTACTCCGAATATACCCAATGAGGCCAGACACATGCCCAAAACTATGATGCTGCCAACTATTAACGGGTCTCGTGTTTCAAGAAACATATATGCCGGAATAGCATATATCATCAACAATAGACAAAACCAACGATAAATAATGCGACGCCCGAAGCGATCAGAAAGCCAACCTGCAAAAGGGATGACAAAAAAACCAAGCAATGAAGCCACAAATATGGCGGTTGTAGCTACTGTTTTATCAATCTGTAAATATTTAACAACATAACCCAGAATAAAACCTTGCGCTAAATAAGACGGACCATTTTCACCAATGCGTAAACCCAGCATGATAAAAAAAGCTTTGTTACGGGCGAAGAAGGATTTTTCAGACTGTAACGTTTGATCAGATTGAACATTAATGTGGTGCTGGTTTTGTTTTGATTCAGCTTGTTGAGTCTGTTCTTGTTCGAATACTGGAGTTTCGCGGACATGACGTCGAATAACTGTAGCGGCTATAGCAATCAAAGCACTGAGAATAAACGGAATACGCCAGCCCCAGACAATCACATCTTCCTTATCCAGCATCAACACCAGTAACCATACAGCTGAAGCAATCAGCGTTCCGCTATTAGATCCAATCCCAATAATAGAAGCGATTAACCCTCGATGTTTGGGTGGTGCATATTCTCCCAGCATTACGGTTGCGCCAGATAATTCAGCTCCGGCACCAAATCCCTGCATAAAACGCAACAAAACTAACATAAATGGTGCCCACAGACCAATAGTCTGATAGCTGGGAATAAAACCAATTAAAGTAGTTGATATGCCCATTAAGGCGATGGTGGTAACGAGGACAAATTTTCGCCCTTTTCGGTCGCCCATTCTGCCAAAGAAAATGGCACCAATTGGACGGGCAATAAAACCTACTGAATAAGTAGCAAAGCTGGATAGTAAAGCCAGAGTTTTACTTAGTCCAGGAAAGAATATATCACCAAACACCAGTCCGGCAGCCAAGCCGTACAAAGCAAAATCGACATACTCCATGGTGGTACCCAGCCAGCAGGAAAGCGTTGCTTTAAAAAACTCACGTCTTCCTTCAGGTGTGGCTAAACGCTGTTCAGCTGCGCTCGAATAGTGGCTGTCAACTGACGATTGCAAGTCACTCATTTAAATATCCTATATTTATAATGCAAGGTAATACTAATTGTTAAAAACTGAAATTAAATTTCCAGCAAAAATCTACTTCATCCTATTCCAGCATCAAATTAATGCAGAACACCTTCACCTGCCATGCGCAACGTTGCTACGACAGCAGCGTTTATGATATCTGAACGGAATGATATGACAGATTAGCCGGCATAACATTTCGAACATATAAAGTGGTCAAAATGTATCCCTCACCTACATACCGCTTTGGAAATAATACTACTCATAACAGCAATGGTCTGCATGCTATATTGCCTACCATTCCAAAATTTCAGATTTTCATCAAAAAACAAATGGAGGCAGAAATCATTAGTGTAAATCGGCTTCATATAAACGCAAAAAGCATGAACTACCAGCATTAAAAATGAATCTATACTGAGTATCATTTTGTGAGCATAACAATACATGTAGCATAAATGCACCACTATACTACTCATATTGCTGTTTACTGTTCGTTATTTTATCCCAACCGGTAACAATACCATCCTTGTCGATGAGATAAAAACAAACTAGCCTCTTCCAATACCACAGCGCAAAATACTTAGCCCATACTCTCCAATCATTAATCATGTTTACTTTTCGAAACATGATGCAATAGCAATTGCACAACCCTTTACTGGAGCACAATCAGTCATAATGTGTTAGCACATACATCAACTACACTAACTGCAAAATAAACTGTTGTGCGAGTAACAATTCAAACTGATTATTCTAGTCCCAGGCAAATCGCTACACAGTTATTTCAGAACTTATGTAGGTATTTACCAGCAACAGAACCAAAAAAAAATCATGCTTGTTCCGCATCAATAGCGCGCCAAAAAGTGGCGCGCGTAGTGTAAAATAGGCAATAATTTGTCGCTTCCTCTATCCTGAATCTGGATAGAGGAAGCGACGGTGCGCTATTTTATAACCAAATCGCCTATTATTCATACCCACTTATTATGCTGATTGATTGGGAATGGCGATTTTCTACAGACATAAACAGGCTACTTATATGTAGTTGAGGATGATTTTGATGTTAGATAATCTATCAGATCGCTTTAGCAAAATCGCCAAAACCCTGCGCGGTCAAGCGCGTTTGAGCGAAGAAAATATTAAAGAAGCCTTGCGCGAAGTTCGCATGGCTCTGCTGGAAGCAGACGTAGCTTTACCTGTTGTAAAAGATTTCATGAATTCGGTAAAAGAACGTGCAGTCGGTCATGAAGTTATTGGCAGTCTGACTCCGGGACAAGCCTTTATTGGTGTCGTTAATGATGCTTTAACTGAATTAATGGGTAATGAAAACAGTACCCTTAATCTGGCAGCAGTACCTCCGGCAGTCATTCTGATGGCTGGTTTACAGGGTGCTGGTAAAACAACTACTGTGGGTAAATTGGCACGATTACTGAAAAATGAAAATAAAAAGAAAGTATTGGTGGTTTCTGCCGACGTTTACCGACCAGCTGCAATCGAACAGCTAAAACTACTTGCTCAACAGGTGGAAATTGATTTTTTCCCATCCGATGAACAGCAACAACCTGTAGCTATTGCCACCAATGCTTTAGACTATGCCAAAAAACATTTTTATGATGTGCTGATCGTCGATACAGCTGGTCGTCTGGCTATTGACCAGAAAATGATGGATGAAATCCAACAAATTCATACAGCCATTAATCCAGTTGAAACCCTATTTGTGGTTGATGCTATGCAGGGGCAGGATGCGGTCAATACTGCAAAAGCATTTAATGATACTCT
Organism: uncultured Neisseriaceae bacterium; assembly: GCA_946481965.1. Lineage (GTDB taxonomy): Bacteria > Pseudomonadota > Gammaproteobacteria > Burkholderiales > Neisseriaceae > Snodgrassella. The sequence goes on from CAMLPN010000046.1 coordinate 13,228, forward strand.
GCCTTTAACCGGTGTAGTACTGACTAAAATGGATGGTGATGCACGTGGTGGTGCTGCTTTATCTGTTCGCCATGTAACTGGAAAACCAATTAAATTTATTGGTGTCGGCGAAAAAATTAACGGACTTGAGCCATTTTACCCGGATCGCATCGCATCGCGAATTCTTGGTATGGGTGATGTTTTATCATTAATTGAAGATGTACAAAAAGGCATCGATGAAAAAACCGCCCAGCAAATGGCAAAAAAACTGCACAAGGGCAAAGGTTTTGATCTGAATGATTTCAGAGCTCAGATTCAGCAAATGCATAAAATGGGTGGAATTGAGTCTATTATGTCTAAACTGCCCGGCGAAATGGGACAAATGGCTAAACAGGTACCGGAAGGCACTGCTGCCAAAGCCATGGCTCGTGTTGAGGCCATTATTAGCTCCATGACACCGAAAGAACGCGCTCATCCGTTGTTAATTAAAGCCAGCCGCAAACGCCGGATTGCCAATGGGGCCGGCGTATCAGTACAGGAAGTAAATAAAATGCTCAGACAATTTGAGCAGTCACAAAAAATGATGAAATCCCTTACTAAAGGCAGTATGGGCAAATTATTACGTATGGCTAAAGGTATGAAAGGTATATTGCCTCAGTAAGATAAGTGTTAAAAAAAACTGTCTGAATTTTTCAGGCAGTTTTTTTATTTTCAATTAGAACCTATAGCCCCAATATGACTAGATAATATCGCGCTCGTCATTATTGCCCGTGAACGACTTTTACTGAAAAAATTCTGTGTTGTGAATAATAATTAAATCAGCTATTTAATTTTAATGGATTACATCGCATGTTCTGGGTTCTATTCAGCATAAATATACCAACAATCACAGTGTAGCAAATTTTTATAAATGCATGACAAGCTTTCTCTGGATTAAATCTGCCAAAAGCGTATCGTCTTCAACCAGAAACCCGAGCATGCGTTATAATTGGATCCTTATTTTTTGTTTTTTTCCAATTAGTAACCATGTTAAATACCCAATATTCTCCCAGTGAAATTGAAACCCGTTGGTATCAGTTATGGGAACAGCGCGGCTACTTTGAGCCGACACTCGATTTAAGTAAACAATCTTTTGCTATTCAGTTGCCACCTCCTAATGTAACTGGCACTCTGCACATGGGGCATGCATTTAATCAGACCATTATGGATGGACTGACCCGCTATCATCGCATGAAAGGTGAAAATGTTTGCTGGATTCCCGGATCCGACCATGCCGGTATTGCCACGCAAATTGTGGTCGAACGTCAGCTGGCCACTGAAAATATTACTCGCCATGATTTGGGTCGGGAAGCATTTATTGCCAAGATTTGGGACTGGAAAAAATTCTCCGGCGGTACGATTACAGAGCAGATGCGTCGTGTCGGCTGCTCAGTAGACTGGAGCCGTGAATACTTCACCATGGATGAAACACGCGCTCAGGTTGTTAGCGAAGTATTTGTACGCTTGTATCAACAGGGACTGATTTATCGCGGTAAACGGCTGGTTAACTGGGATCCGGTATTAGGAACGGCGGTATCTGATCTGGAAGTAGAAAATATCGAAGAAAATGGCCATATGTGGCATATTCGTTATCCGCTGGCCGATGATCCGGATACGGCTTTAATTGTTGCCACAACCCGGCCAGAAACTTTACTTGGTGACGTTGCAGTAGCAGTACATCCAGATGATGAACGTTATGCATCTTTTATTGGTAAACAACTCATACTGCCCTTATCTGGACGTACTATTCCGGTTATTGCCGACGAATATGTTGAAAAAGATTTTGGAACAGGTTGTGTCAAGATCACCCCGGCACATGATTTTAACGACTATGAAGTTGGTAAGCGTCATCAAACTGCGTTGATTAATGTTCTCGGCCTGGATGCTACTATTCTTGAGCAGGCTGAAGTATTTAATTTTCAGGGTCAGGCACAGGCTGCCATTAGCTTGCCTGAAAAATATGCCGGCTTAGATCGCTTTGCTGCCCGCAAACAAATGATCGCTGATCTGCAAGAACAAGGGTTATTGGTGAAGGTAGAAGACCATAAGTTGATGACCCCAAAAGGGGATCGCACTGGCAGTGTGATTGAACCAATGCTTACTAATCAATGGTTTGTAGCTATGACCCGCAAACCTGACAATGCCATTTATCCGGAACCAGAATCCGAATTTAAAGGTAAGACTCTAACCGAAAAATGTATTCATGCTGTTGAAAGTGGTCAGGTCCGTTTTATTCCAGAAAACTGGGTCAATACCTATAACCAATGGATGAATAATATTCAGGACTGGTGTATTTCCCGACAGTTATGGTGGGGGCACCAGATTCCAGCCTGGTATGATCAATCAGGTCAGGTATATGTGGCTCGTAACGAAGAAGAAGCTCAACTACAAGCAGGAGCCGATGCCATCCTAACCCGCGATGATGATGTACTGGACACCTGGTTTTCTTCTGCCCTAGTACCATTTTCAACATTAGGCTGGCCACAGGATACTGCTGAACTAAAAGCATTCTTGCCTTCTCAGGTATTGGTAACCGGCTACGAGATCATTTTCTTTTGGGTAGCACGTATGATTATGATGACTACCCACTTTACCGGTAAAGTTCCTTTTCATGACATTTATATTCATGGCATGGTGCGTGATCATGAAGGCAAAAAAATGTCCAAATCAGAAGGTAATGTCATCGATCCGGTAGATCTGATTGATGGTATTGATCTGCAAAATCTGCTGATAAAACGTACAACCGGGCTACGCCGTCCGGAAAAAGCGCCTCAGGTCATCAAAGATACAGAAAAACTATTCCCCAATGGTATTCCAGTATTTGGTGCCGATGCTCTGCGTTTTACTATGGCTAGCTATGCTAGTCTGGGACGCAGCATCAACTTTGACTTCAAACGAGCTGAAGGTTACCGAAACTTCTGCAATAAACTATGGAATGCCAGCCGTTTTGTCCTGATGAATATTGAAAATCAGGATTGCGGACAGGATGAAAGTCTGCCACTAAGCTACAGCTTTGTTGATCAGTGGCTATTAACTCGCCTGCAACAAACCATCACCGCCGTAACAGAAGCACTTGATACATATCGTTTTGATATGCTGGCGCAAACCTTGTATGAATTTGTCTGGAATGAATATTGCGACTGGTATGTTGAACTGGCTAAAACTCAATTACAACAGGGTAATGAAGCTCAACAGCGTGCTACCAGACGTACTCTGGTTAGGGTACTGGAAACTGTATTACGTTTGCTGCATCCGCTAATGCCTTTCATTTCTGAAGAATTGTGGCAAACCATAGCGCCATTGGCCAATGCCAAACATACTGACAGCATTATGCTGGCACCATGGCCACAGGCGGACGCTGCCCTAGTTTCTACCGATGCGATGGAACAAATGTCCCATTTACAGGATCTAATCAATACTGTGCGCAATTTGCGTGGTGAAATGGGACTGGCTATGAGTGTTAAAGTTCCTTTGTTAGTTGAAAGTAGCTATGATCTGAGCAAACTGTTACCTTATCTACCACTAATGGCTCGTTTAAGTGAAGTACAGCAGACAGATCAGCTGCCGGAAAACGACGATGCCCCTGTTGCTGTTTGTCGAGGCGCAAGATTGATGCTGAAAGTTGAAGTTGATAAAGCAGCTGAACGTATACGCCTGCAAAAAGAAGCAGAAAAGTTGCAGAAAAAAATTGATAAAATAGAAATGAAACTGGTCAAACCCGGTTACATCGATAAGGCACCAGCTCATTTAGTTGAAAAAGACCGTGTGGAACTGGCACAGTTACAAGATAAAATGACTAAAATTACTTTGCAATTGAGCAAATATCAATAAAGTATTAATCAGCCGCCAGTAGGCGGCTTTTTCTCGTTTTATTGCGTCAAAGCAACATTAGGTTAATAAACAATATTAAAATATAAAACAATTAATTAAACTATTACCATATTTATAATTTGTTTAATATTATATTTTTTAGGTAGGTTCATTATTTTTCTCATTTTTTACACAATTTGAACCGGATACATTGATAGAATGGAGAATACTGGTGGTTAATACATCTAGATACTCATCCCTGAACATCGTCCTGATTCAGACCCGTGAAGCATTACTCTCTCATTTTCGTCCTATGCTGAACGATATTGGCGTTACTGATCAGCAATGGCGTATTATTCGTTTACTGGCTGAACATGGCATAATGGATTTTCAGGATCTAGCCAAACAGGCATGTATTTTACGTCCGAGTTTGACCGGTATATTAACCCGGCTGGAAAAACTCAGCTACGTTGTCAGACTAAAACCATCTAACGACCAGAGACGTGTTTTTCTTAAGCTGACGAACGAAGGCGAACATCTCTATGAAAATCTTTGCAAGGCTATTGATGCACGCTATAAGAAACTTGAAGAACAATTTACCCACGAGAAGCTGCAGCTATTAGGACAACTGCTTAAGGAATTTACTGATATTGCCATTGATAAAAACGAAAAACACTCTTAGTCCAATTAATCAAATCACTACCAATTTCTATCAATGCTTTGAGCAGTCCAAACTAACTTGCTCATATCATTTATATCCACTTACTTAAATGAAGTGGGTACTATAAAGTGTAACTATGAGTACGGCAACATCGACAATGTATTATTTTGATACACCAAATATGACATAAGATTTGGCTGTGGATAATTTTATCTTTTTCAATTTAAGCTAAACATCTTTGTTGAAATTATGGAGATAGATAATTTTATTGTGGTATAGCCATGACACAACTGTGTCTTTGAGTAGTATTTATGGATTTGTCTTATATTTTATATTTATGGTAATTACAGCTTGAATATTTACTATAACCAATTAGCAGTGAATTACAGCAACATTGTTATGTTTGTAGATTGTATATATTTATAAAAAATATAAAATCTAAGAATAAATTATATTATTTCGTTATCGATAAGTTATTTCTATAGATTAATAAATACTTATAGCGAATTTTATGCTATAAACATAAATATATTGAAATATTTTTTTCAGGATATAGAGTATTTAAAAAATAATTTAAGTAAATACCAATTTTCCTCAATAAATGTTACATAAAATATAATGAAACTTGACAAAATGATGTTTTTAATTGTTTAATTAACCACTTTTTAATAGATTTGGTAAAACTGCTCATTTTTGTCCTAGATTTTCATTTATTAGGCATATTTATATTTCTCTGCGAACATAATAAAAATGATATAACCAACTATTATTATCATAGAAATTTATATGGAATATTTTTGGAAATCATCCAGATTATTTT
>CAMLPN010000047.1 GCA_946481965.1 uncultured Neisseriaceae bacterium
CTTATATTAGTGGCTTTGTTCAATGGTTTACGAATTTAAAGCGGTAATTATTTTGAGTTTAATATGAATTCAATTTCTAATAATCAAGCGTCTGCGTTAATAGATAATTTAAATTCAGTATAAAAAGAATAATCAATTATTACTAGTAGATTTTGATTTATCGATATGAAAAAATAAAATATGAAAATATAAATGGTAACAAGAAACCAGTAAATATTTTCAATATCCCATTTGTTAGTCCATAAACCAAGTATAAAATCATGCCATTTGTTGTATGTTTTCATATTCAACTGGCGCCATATTATTTAATGCTTCATGCGGTCTTTCTGTGTTATACGTTTCTAATCATTATTCTGTTACTTTTCTTATTTATCCCAGATTTTTAAATATAGACAAATCTAATACCTCTGTTCGATTAAAAATTTAATACAAATAATACTTCATTATATTTTCAGATTTTGTATCAGATTATTTTATGTTTGATGATAAGTTTATTTATTTAGCAACTGTTATTTATCCGATTTTTTATCCCAATCCGCTAAATTTTTGTTGTCGTAGTGCTTCATATATTACTATAGCTGCTGCATTGGAAAGGTTCAATGAGCGTATATGTTCTGATTGCGGTATCCGTAGACAGTTTTCTGCGCGTGCCTGAGCAAATTCTTTGGGTAAACCTGTAGTTTCTCGTCCGAATAAGAAATATATTTCCTGAGAGATATCGGTGTAATCAAATTCTGTGTAATTTTGTGTACCATAAGTTTCTATCAAAAATACCTCTGCATTGGTTTTTGATTCAGTCATTTTGACAAATGTTTCCAAACTTTCATGGTAATGAATGTCTACATATGGCCAATAATCTAATCCGGCGCGTTTAAGCATTTTATCGTCGGTTGAAAAACCTAATGGGTGTATAAGATGTAGGCTGGTGTTAGTGCCAGCGCAAGTACGAGCAATATTGCCTGTATTGGCCGGAATCTGCGGTTGATAAAGAACAATATGTAATCCCATGATGTAATTCGCTGTCTAAAATGTTTTAGTTTAACCTATGATTGAGCAATTTAATATTAGCAGAAATGTTAATGTAGATATTTGTGGTTATTATATTGTTGGATCTATTGTTTTTTTAAATTATATTTTAAAATTAAGCATATAATAATATTTAACTTACTAATGTTCTGACAAAGTGGTTTTTAGTAACTACTGTTATATTTTTTGATATTTGATATTTGATATTTGATATTTGATTTTGGGTTCTTTCCATAAGTGATTTATTGTCTTATGAAATATAAATTAATCTTAAGCAAATAATTATTTTTAATTTAAATGAATCTGCAAAGTCGCTATTGCTTTGAAGTTTGATAGCAAAACTTATCTTTAACCATCTTTCAAAAGATATTTAGTTATTTTATTGATAGCAGTTGAGGATAATTTAAGAGCGAGAAAAGCTTGAATAATGGTGATTATGTGCATTGAGTGTGGTAAGAATTTAGCCTTAATAATTTAAATTTAAGTTGAAATCTGACAGAGATTTTAAATAGGGAATACATCATAAAAAATGATGTGAAGATGAGTATTTAGTTAGATTCATGGATAATTAAATTTATAATTTTTTGATTATATATTTGAAAAATAGTAATAATTGTTATATGTTTATTTGTTGGAATATGAAAATAATTGTTTCTTATTAGGATAAATTATTATCTTATAGATAAAAGTTATTAAATTTTCTAGATTTATATATTATATTGTTAATTGCTTATTTTTTTAATGCTCTATTTTATGATCTAAAGGTATGTTTATGAAAGAAATACAAAATTTAATCGAGGCTGATTTAGATGATTTTATTCAGTTACGTCATGATATTCATGAGCATCCAGAATTGGCTTTTAATGAAACTCGCACCAGTGATAAGGTTGCTCAGTTATTGCAAGAATGGGGTTATCAGGTAGAGCGTGGTATTGGCGGCACTGGGTTAGTAGCGCAATTGAAGCTGGGAGATAGCCCAAAATCTATTGGTATTCGAGCCGATATGGATGCACTTCCAATTCATGAGGAGAGTGGTGTTGGTTATAGCAGTACCCATGAAGGGAAGATGCATGCTTGTGGACACGATGGACATACAACAATATTGCTGGCAGCGGCCAAGGCACTTGCGACCAGAAAAACATTCAATGGAACTGTAAATTTGATTTTTCAACCTGCAGAAGAATTCGGGCGTCCTAATAGTGGAGCAGCACGGATGATTGCTGATGGTTTGTTTGATAAATTCCCGTGCGATGCGGTTTTTGGTATGCATAATATGCCTGGCCATCCACAAGGGCAATTACATTTTCATGATGGCTGGATGATGGCATCTTCCGATGTTGTGACTATCACTGTTAAAGGCGTTGGTGGACATGGGGCAAAACCACATAATACGAAAGATCCAATTGTGGCTGCATCTTCTATTGTTATGGCATTACAGACAATTGTAGCGCGCAATGTGAATCCGCTGGATTCGGCAGTGGTGACTGTGGGGATGTTTCATGCTGGGGTTGCTAATAATGTGATTCCTGAACAGGCTGAGTTGAAGTTAACGGTACGATGCTTTAAGCCTGAAATTCGTCAATTATTAAAAGAACGAATTGTGGCGGTGGCTAAGGCTCAGGCAGAGAGCTTTAATGTGGTTGCGGAGATTGATTATCAGTTTGGGTATGCACCTGTATTTAATACCAGCAAAGAAACTCAGTTTGCACGTCAGGTAGCTCGTCTGGTGGTGGCTGAGGAAGAAATTGTTGACCAGACGGAGCCTTTAGCTGGAAGTGAAGATTTCTCATTTATGCTAGAAAAATGCCCTGGTTGTTATCTGTTTATTGGTAACGGTTTAAAAGAATCGGATGCTGCTTCAGGATATGATCTACATAATCCTCACTATGATTTTAATGATAAAAATATTGCTATTGGGGCAACTTATTGGGTAACTCTGGCAGAACAATTTTTAAAATAAATTAATATCCAATTATTTGATATGAAGGGAGTATTGGTATGTCGTCTGAATGTATTACAACTGAAATGAAAAAACCACCGGCGAAGGCAATTGCTGCAGCGGTAGCGGGTAATGCGTTGGAATTCTACGATTTTATTATTTATTCGTTTTTCGCTGTTCATATTGGGGCATCTTTTTTTCCAACTGGGGATAAATTCACAAGTCTGCTGGCTAGTGTCGCTGTTTATGGTGTTGGTTTCTTCACCCGGCCTCTAGGTGGAATTATTATTGGGGCTTATGCTGATAAAAAAGGTCGTCGGGCCGCTATGATTTTAACGGTGACGTTAATTACTATTGGCACATTAGGTTTAGCTGCAACACCAAGCTATGAAAAAATTGGCATGGTGGCACCAATAATTGTTTTACTGGCACGATTGACTCAAGGGTTGGCTTTGGGAGGAGAGGTAGGGCCGGCTTCAGCAATGCTAATTGAATCTGCTCCGGTTAATAAACGTGCTTTTTATGCTAGCTGGCAGATGGCCAGTCAGGGAATTGCTGTAGCAAGTGGTGGTATCGTCGGATTTGTAGTTTCTGCGGTATTAAGTGAAGAACAAATATACAATTGGGGATGGCGTATTCCATTTCTGATAAGTTTAATTTTGATTCCAATAGCTGTATATATCCGCCGTGCTTTACCAGAAACGCTGGAAAAACCAAACCATGATACGGGTACTCATATGCTTAGTATTATATTTTCTAATTATGGAAAATATATTTTATTGGGCATTGTGGCATTGATGGCTACAGCCATTACTGCGCAAATAGGTAATTATATGACTACCTATGCAGTCACAATACTGAAACTAAGCACTAAAGTTTCACAAATTTCTACTATTATCGGTGGGGTAATGATGTTTTCGTTCTCATTGCTAGCCGGGTATTTAGCAGATAAATATGGACGCAAAAAAATAATGTTTTGGCCAAGATTGTTATTGGGTGTGGCTATTGTGCCAATGTTTTATTTATTGGCGGAAACGCAAAGTATTTGGGTTCTGTTATTAGTAACGATATTAGTAACGTCATTGACTGGAATGAGCGGTTCGGCTAGTTTGGTGGCCATTCCAGAAATGATGCCGATATCTTTGCGAGCAACCGGTGTATCAATGATTTATGCTATTGGGGTGACGATTTTTGGGGGTACTGCACAATATATTTTTACTGTTTTGATTAAACACTTTGGTGCGGTTTCTCCTGCCTATTATGTGGCTTTAACATGCTTGGTATCCTTGATTGCAGTACATTTGATGCCAGAAACACGCGATGTAAATGTGAAAGATTAATTATTTATGAAGTAATTATAAAAAAGCCAGCAAAAATTGCTGGCTTTTTAGTAGCTAAATTCAGACAAGATTTTGAACAACTTCCACTACATGATCCACGGTAAAACCAAATTCTTTGAATAGTTCTTCCGCAGGTGCAGACTCACCAAATCGATTGATACCAATAATAGCGCCATTTAAACCTACATATTTGTACCATGAGTCACTAACGCCGGCTTCAATGGCAATGCGTGGTAGATTGGCAGGCAGAACACTATCGCGGTATGCTTTATCCTGCTGATCAAATTTATATGTGTTAGGCATGGATACAACTTGAGTTGGAATGCCGAGTTGTTCCAATTTAATTTGTGCTTGCAGCGCCAACTCAACTTCTGAACCAGTGGCAATTAAGATGGCTTTTGTGTCTTTTTGAGCGGATGCTTTGATGACATAGCCACCACGACGAATATTAGCCAATTGCTCTGCACTACGTTGGATAAATGGTAAGCCCTGACGGCTAAATATCAGACAGCTGGGATGGGTACTTGCTGCTGCTGCATCAGCCCAGGCAATCAGTGATTCAGCACTATCACAAGGGCGCCATACACTCATATTGGGGATCAGGCGTAAGGTCGCAATTTGCTCTATTGGTTGATGGGTAGGACCATCTTCTCCTAATCCAATGGAATCATGAGTAAAGACAAATATCGGGTTGATTTCCATCAGTGCAGCCATACGCAGTGCATTACGGGCATATTCACTGAACATCAAAAAGGTTGCACCAAATGGTTTAACACCGCCATGCAAACTCAGACCGTTCATTATCGCAGCCATTCCAAATTCACGGACACCATAATGGATATAGTTACCACTATGATCAGGGGTAATGGATACGCTACCAGACCAGTCTGTCAAATTGGATGGGGTTAGATCGGCTGAACCGCCAACGAATTCCGGCAGAATTTTTGCTAATACTTCAATACTGTTTTGGCTGGCCTTTCTGGTGGCTATTTTTTCAGCTTTAGCACAAACTTCCTGTAAAGCAGTTTGAATATGTTGTTCAAAATGTTGAGGTAATTCACCCGCCATACGACGTAGAAATTCGGCAGCTTCAGTTGGATATTGTTGCTGATACTGGGTGAATTGATCCTGCCACTGTTGTTCTAATTTTTCACCGGCGATAGCTGCGTTCCATTCTGCGTAGATTTCAGCTGGAATACTGAAAGGGGCATGTTGCCAGTTAAGCGCGGTGCGGGTGGCTGTAATTTCTTCTGTTCCTAGAGGCGCACCATGAGTTTTATGGCTACCTTCTTTATTGGCAGAACCTTTCCCTATTTTGGTTTTGCAGCATATGATAGATGGTTTTTCGGTTTCGGCTTTTGCTGCGGTAATTGCTGCTCGTAGGGCAGCCTCATCATGTCCGTCTACATTAGCTACGGTATGCCATCCATAAGCTTGAAAACGTTCAGGGATATTTTCACTAAACCAGTTATCTACTTTGCCATCGATGGAAATATTATTGTCATCGTACAGGACAATCAGTTTGCCCAATTTTAATGTACCGGCTAATGAGCACACTTCATGCGAAATACCCTCCATCAGACAGCCATCACCAACCAAGACATAGGTATGATGATCGACAATATCAAATCCGGGTTTGTTAAATTGAGACGCCAGTATTTTTTCTGCTAATGCCATTCCGACAGCATTACCTATTCCTTGCCCCAGCGGTCCGGTAGTGGTTTCGACACCATCAGTAATACCAAATTCAGGATGACCGGGCGTTTTACTGCGTAGTTGACGGAAATTTTTTAAATCTTCGATGCCCAAATTATAACCACTCAAATGTAAGAGGCTATAAAGCAACATAGAAGCATGACCATTGGAAAGGATAAAACGGTCACGGTTATGAAATTTGGGATTGGCTGGATTATGTTGCAAAAATTCGCGCCATAAAACTGTTGCCATTTCAGCCATACCCATTGGTGCACCGGGATGACCTGAATTGGCCTGCTGGATTGCGTCCATTGCTAAAAAACGAATGGCATTAGCTAATTGTGAGGGCATGTGATTACCTTTAAATGTCATGATGATGCTTATGTCTGGATTGGAAAAGTGATGGTTGAATAAATAGACTTAACTTTCAGCATGAATTATCCGTATTTTATGAAATGACAGCAACAATAGACTGTGTTTCATTGTGGCAAGATTGCGATTAACTCAAGATTTAACGCTACTAGGATTGGTTTTTTGGGTGCTGAAAGGTATTTGTCCAATGCTAAACAATTATTATTGCATAATATATGCATTTGTTTTATGATTTTGGCAATTTATTCGGGCATGATGGACTAGGCAAATCACTTTTAGATATTCAAAGGGGGAATTTGTGAAAAGAGTTTTGTTTGTACTGGTATCATTATTCAGTTTTGTTTATGCATTTGCGCTGGTTAATATTAATACGGCTTCGAAACGCGAACTTCAATCTTTGCCGAATATCGGACCGGTTAAAGCTAAAGCAATTGAGGATTACCGTCGCGAACATGGAAATTTTAAAAAGGCGGAAGATATTATTAAAGTGAAGGGAATTGGCTCAGCTACGTATGAAAAATTAAAAAATCATATTACTGTTGGCAATACTTTAAATAAACCAGCTGCCTCACCGTCTCCTCGGAAAAAATACGCGGTACCTGCAACTATAGGTGTAAAGTAATATTTCGATTTGCTTAATTTTGTCTGTAATATGGTATTTTGGAATTATATGAAAGAAAATAAATTTGTGTTACCGCTAGAAATAAGAAATATAATTTTACAACACAGTAGGCTGGATCTAAATCTAACAGACGATGCGTTATTGAAACCGCTATTTATCCCATAATAAGAAGTAAAAATTACAAACTAGACAATGATTAAATTATACATTGTCGTAAATAATTATTTAAACCAATCTAATACTGCTAATTAATATTCGTATAGAATAAATACTGGATAGGGAATGGACTTTTAAACATCTTGAAACAGCAAAATACTGAAAAGTAGATTATGTATGGTGAAAAATTTATTGTGCTGGAAATAAACTGTAACTAAATATACTGATTTGTGGAGGCTATAAGATAATAATAATAAAATTTGCTGATAAAAATTTTGAGCTGTTATGCTGGTTTTTAATTTATCAGTTTATATGTAATAAGGTTATTTACAACAATATTATTTTTATCAGTAAATAATTTACTATTTTTGTATTTATTTTCAGAATAAAATCATAATATATATTTATAACAATAAGATTTTTTGGAATATTTTCTTATGCTGTTTATCTGGATAAGTTAACTCAATATGATATTTATAGATAATTACGGGTGCGATTTTATTATCTCATGATTTATCTGTAGTGGGTTATATAAAATATAAATATAACAATATATTTAAATAATAAGAATATTAAATAATGATAGAGTTTAGCTGGTAATTAAATGATTAGCTGGTCAATTCCAGATCACGATTGGTGGCATTTTTGAAGTAATTTTATTGACTTAAGTAACAAAGATATTCGCTTTAATGTGATGATAAAAATTTTCGGCCTGTGGCGTTAAAGGGCGATTTTTATGTTTGATTAGATAAATAGATCGTTCTAAGGTGCTATCTTTGATATCGCGAATAACCAGATTTTTGTACTCGAATTGAAATAATGTCAATCTAGGCACAAGACCAATGCCATAATTTGCAGCTACTAAACCCATCATGGTGGTTAATTGGCTGACTTCAAGAATGTATCTGATACCAAATAAATCTACAATTTTGTCGACATACAATCTGATACTGGTGCCTTTGGTAAAACCTATCATATCGTAACTGAGCAAATCGTTCAGGCTAATGGTTTCTTTGGTTGCTAATGGATGGTCTTTATGACAAATAAGATGAAATTTATCCGAAAATAAAAATTCGGAAGAAATTTCTGCCAGTGAAGAGGAATTGGCGGTTAATGCTAGCTCAGCACGACCATGGAGTAGGGACTGTAAGCAGAGATCCCATTGTGCATCCAGTAGTTCTACATGGATATTAGGATGCTGACGATGGAAACTAGCCAGTAGCTGGGAAACCCATTGCACAACTATAGACGGCATAGCTGCTAAGACAAATTTATCCTGATTTCGGTTGGCATGGGAGCATATTTCTTTGGTAGTACGTTCATAAGCAAATAATAACTCACGAGCCAATTTTATAAAATGGACACCATTTTCATTGAGTTGAACTTTGCGGGTATCGCGATCAAATAGGCGATAGCCAATTTCTTTTTCTAAATTGGCGATGAGCCCACTGAATGCTGGTTGCGATAAATGAATTTTCTGTGCTGCACGTGTAAAGTTGTCTTCTTCAACTAAGACCAGAAATGCTTTTATCTGTTTAATTGATATATTCATACTTAATTTTACACTATAAAACACTATGTAGTTCATTATTTTAACATATTTCATGCTAATTGAACAGGATATCTCTTAATTTTATGCGCTTGTTACTAGATTAATAGGTTTTTCTTATAAATCTATTTTTAATATCGATTAGACATAGCTTTCTACTATTGTAAGAATGCACATGTTTTTATAAAGATCCACGTTTCTTTTCATTACAACCGACTAAAAGGGGGCATTTATGCTTGCATTAATAGGCATATTGACTATTGCTACTCTGCTTTTTTGCATTATGAGTAAGCGGCTTTCGCCGATAGTTTCTTTAATTATTATTCCTATACTGGGGGCAATTGTTGCGCTTTACATCGTACCTTGGTTTCAAGGTAGTGTTGAAGCTCTCCCAGCTTATACAACTATACCTAAGATGGCGGTTAAGGGTATTTCCAAACTTGCACCAATGGCTGCTATGTTTGTGTTTGCCATTATTTTCTTTGGTGTGGTTAGTGATGCGGGGATGTTTGATCCGATCATTGCCAAAATTCTAAAAGTTGTTGGAACAAGTCCGAAGAAAATTATTATCGGTACTGGTGTGTTGGCTTTAATTGCGCATTTAGATGGTAATGGCGCGGTAACTTTCCTGATCACTGTACCGGCAATGATCCCTTTATACGATAAATTGGGTATCGATAAAAGAATTCTTGCTGGTATTACTGCGTTGAGTGCCGGTGTAAATTTCTTACCCTGGACCGGACCGATGATTCGTGCCTCTTCTGCGCTGGATATATCAACACATGATCTTTTTACACCATTGATTCCTGCACAAATTAGTGGTCTGGCATTTATGGTATTCATGGGTTGGTATTGGGGTCGTAAAGAAGAAAAACGTCTTGGATTAGTTGGTGGTGGCAATGGTGGCGTCATCAGTGAAAGTGAAGAGTCTGAAACTACTACTCACTTCAAGCCAAAAGAGTTGACTGAAGAAGAGTTGAAATTACGTCGTCCGCATTTATTCTGGGCGAATCTTACCCTGGTAGTAATCGTTATTACCTGTATGGTAGCAACCAAAATAGCACCTACGATTATTTTCATGGTTGCCTGCTGTATTGCATTGACATTGAATTATCGTAAACCTGCTGAACAATCAGCACGAATTAATGCCCATGCTAAAGGTGCATTGATGATGGCTACTATTTTGTTTGCTGCAGGGGTGTTCACCGGCATTATGAGTGAGTCTGGCATGTTGAAAGCTATGGCAGTTGCGACAGGTGAGTTTGTTCCTAACGCATTAGCTTCACACATTCCTTTCATTGTTAGTTTGATTGCTATGCCATTGAGTCTGATATTTGACCCAGATTCATATTATTTTGGCATTATGCCTGTAGTAGCACACATTGGTGGATTCCCTCCAGTTCAGGTAGCACAGGCTTCTTTATTAGGTCAGATGACGACCGGATTCCCGGTAAGTCCGCTAACTCCGGCAACATTTCTGCTGTGCAGTCTGAGTGGCGTAGATTTAGCCGATCATCAGAAATTCAGTATTCCGGTATTGTGGGCAGCCTCAATTGTTATGGCAATTGGTGCCATACTGACAGGCGTATTCCCAATATAAAAAATGCAGTAAGTTTTTCTTTAATTGCAATAAAGGATATTTTTTATGAAAAAAATCAGAATTGGTTGTGGTGCCGGTTATGGTGGCGATCGTATTGAACCAGCAGTAGAGCTGGTACAAAAAGGGGATATTCAGTATTTAGTATTTGAATGTCTTGCCGAGCGCACAATTGCTATTGGCCAACGTCAGAAAAAACATAATCCAGAAACAGGTTATAACGAGTTGCTGGCGGCCAGAATGAAAGCGGTTTTACCTGCTTGTCTGGAAAAAGGTATCAAAATTGTTACCAATATGGGTTCTGCTAATCCACGTGCGGCCGCTAAAGTTACGGCAGACATTGCCCGCTCTTTAGGCGCTAAAAATCTGAAAATTGCCATTATTGAAGGCGATGATGTTTATGAGCAGGTCATTGCACAGGATTCAACACTGGATGAGTTGAAACAGCCTGTTTCCAAGTGTGGTAAGAAAATAGTTTCTGCTAATGCTTATATTGGCGCAGAACCTATGGTTGAAGCTTTGAATAATGGCGCTGATATTGTGATCGCTGGTCGCGTATCTGATCCATCTTTATTCCTGTCTATTATGATGCATGAATTCAAATGGGCAGCTGATGACTGGTCTCATCTGGGTAAAGGTACTATTCTGGGTCATTTGCTAGAATGTGCTGGTCAGATTACTGGTGGCTATTTTGCTGATCCAGGATTCCGTGATGTACCTGATCTGGCACGTCTGGGTTTCCCGATTGCCGAAATTAGTGAAAATGGTGATGCCATTATTACTAAGGTAGAAGGATCTGGCGGTATGGTGACACCAGATACTTGTAAAGAACAAATGCTGTATGAAATTCATCGTCCTGATGAATACAAAACACCGGATGTTACTGCTGATTTCACTAATATTACTTTCACTCAGGAAGGTAAAGACCGTGTAGCTGTAACTGGTGGCAATGGTCGTGCTCGTCCGGAAACGCTGAAGGTATCAGTAGGCTATGAAGATGGCTTTATTGGTGAAGGGGAAATGAGTTATGCCGGACCGGGTGCGGTAGAACGCGGTAAACTGGCTTTAGACATTGTTAAAGAGCGTTTTGCTATTGCCAATGTTCAGCCAGAAGAAGTGCGCTATGACCTGATCGGGGTAAATTCTTTACATGGTAATACTTTATCTCAAAGCAGCCAGCCTTATGAAGTTCGTATCCGTGTTGCGGGACGTTTTGCTACTAAAGCCGAAGCTGCCGTAGTTGGTAATGAGGTAGAAACTTTGTATACCAATGGTCCTGCAGGGGGCGGCGGTGCTATGAAGTCTGTTAAGGAAATTGTAGCAATGGATTCTACTTACATTTCCCGCGATCTGGTTAAAACCAATATTGATTATCTGGAGGTTTAATAATGAAGTTACGCGAAATTGCACATTCCCGTACCGGTGACAAAGGTAATACCTCAAATATTTCGTTGATTGCTTACCGAGCTGAAGACTATGAAAAACTGAAAAATGCAGTAACTGCTGAAAAAGTAAAAGCATTTTTTAGTGATATTGTAACCGGCGATGTAGTTCGTTATGAGTTACCTAATATCGGCGCGCTGAATTTTATTATGTATGGTGCTTTGGGTGGTGGTGTAACCCGTACGCTGGCGCACGATATGCATGGTAAAGGTTTAAGTGCAGCAATTTTAGACATGGATATTGATTAATTCAGACTAAAAACGGCGTCGAGATTGACGCCGTTTAGCTTGAAATTAAGCGAATCCATGCACCGGTTTATGTAATAATTATGACATTATTCTATAAATAGCTATTTAATATAGATTAGGGCGGGGAGCCTATGAAGACGAAGCAACTGAATTTAGCGGATGTGAAAAATCATCTCTGGGATGGCATGACAATTATGTTTGGCGGATTTATGGGGATTGGAACTCCGGCTAAACTGGTGCAGGCAATTTTGGATGCAGGAATTAAAGATTTAACTATTATTGGCAATGATACTGCTTTTGTAGATACTGGTGTTGGACCATTAATTACTAATAATCGAGTTAAAAGACTAATTACATCTCACATTGGAACCAATCCAGAAACCGGTAAAAAAATGATTGCTGGTGAAATTGATGTCGAGTTGGTACCACAGGGTACACTGGCAGAGCGTATTCGTGCAGCCGGTGCCGGTTTAGGCGGTATTCTAACCCCGACCGGACTGGGTACAATTGTAGAAGAAGGTAAGCGCAGAATTACAGTTGAAGATCGTGATTACTTACTGGAATTACCTTTACATGCTGATCTGGCCATTGTTGCGGCTCAAAAAGCGGACAAAATGGGTAATCTGGTATATGAATTAGCAGCACAAAACTTTAATCCATTGGTAGCAATGGCCGCTAAAACAGTTATTGTTCAAGCAAATACTGTAGTAGATGTAGGCGTGATTACACCGGATGAAGTGGTAACACCAGCTGCATTGGTTGATTATATTATTTATCCGGACTAAATAGGGGATGACCATGAATGCTAAAGAATTAATAGCACGCAGAATTGCAATGGAATTTAATAATGGTGATGTAGTCAATCTGGGTATTGGTTTGCCCACGCAGGTGGCTAATTATGTACCCGAAGACGTGCATATTACCTTGCAATCCGAAAATGGTTTTTTGGGACTGGCTGCTTTAGATCCTGAACAGGCAAATCCTAATATGGTGAATGCCGGCGGACAATTATGTGGTATTGCTGCGGGTGGCAGTACATTTGATAGTGCATTTTCATTTGCACTGATACGTGGCGGTCACGTAGCTGCGTGTGTGCTCGGTGGTTTAGAAGTCGATCAACACGCTAATCTGGCTAACTGGATGGTGCCAGGGAAAATGGTACCGGGGATGGGCGGTGCGATGGATCTGGTTACCGGCGCACGTAAAGTCATTATTGGTATGGAACATTGCACCAAAAATGGGGATTCCAAAATCCTGAAAAAATGCTCTTTACCATTGACTGCACAAAATAAAGTGAATTTGATTGTTACCGAACTGGCGGTATTTGGTTTTGCTGATGGGAAAATGGTATTGCGTGAGCATGCACCTGGTGTAGATCTAGAAACCATTAAAGCGAAAACCGAAGCTGATTTTATCGTAGCAGACGACTTTAAAGAAATGGTATTCAGTCAGCGCGGTTTATAAGAATCAAATAGCGAAATTAAGGAATAATGATGGAAAATGTTGTTATTGTAAGTGCTACACGTACCCCAGTAGGCAGTTTTAATGGTTCACTAGCCAGTGTTAGTACTATTGATCTTGGGAAAATTGTTATTACTGAAGCGCTTAAACGTGCTGGTGTAGATGGTACCCACGTTGATGAAGTTATCATGGGTAATGTTTTACAGGCTGGTTTGGGACAAAATCCTGCTCGGCAGGCTGCTTTAAATGCCGGTCTGGCTGATTCCATTCCTGCTTTTACCGTAAATAAAGTATGTGGCTCCGGTCTGAAAACAGTAGCATTAGCTGCGCAGGCAATTGCAGCAGGTGATGCTGACATTATTGTGGCTGGCGGTATGGAAAATATGAGCCGTGCGCCATTCTTGCTCGACAGCAAAGCTCGCTGGGGCTACCGCATGGGCAATCAGCAAATTATTGATACGATGGTGCATGATGGATTGACTTGTGCAACCAATCACTACCATATGGGTATTACTGCAGAAAATATTGCCGAAAAATACCAAATCAGTCGCCAAGAGCAGGATGAATTAGCCTTACGTTCTCAACAGTTAGCAGCTAAAGCAGTAGCCGATGGTGTATTTGATGCCGAAATTGTGCCGGTAACCATCAAAACCCGCAAAGGGGATATTGAGTTTGCGCGTGATGAATATCCACGTGCAGAAACAACTGCCGAAGCATTGGCAAAACTGAAACCTGCTTTTAATAAAGAGGGTACCGTTACTGCCGGCAACTCTTCTGGTATCAATGATGGCGCTGCTGCTGTGGTAGTGATGACAGAAAGCAAAGCGAAAGCTTTAGGATTAAAACCACTGGCAAGAATTCGCAGTTATGCTAGTGGTGGTGTTAGTCCAGCACTGATGGGTATGGGTCCTGTTCCTGCTACTCAGAAAGCACTGCAAAAAGCAAATTTGAGCCTGAGCGACATTGATCTGATTGAGGCAAATGAGGCATTTGCTGCTCAATTTTTAGGTGTGGGTCGTGAGTTGAAATTTGATATGGATAAAACCAATATTCATGGCGGTGCAATTGCACTTGGACACCCTATTGGTGCCAGCGGCACCCGTATTTTTGTTAGCCTGTTATACGGTTTACAATCTCAGAATAAATCATTGGGATTGGCAACCTTGTGTATTGGTGGCGGTCAGGGTATCGCAATGATTGTTGAACGAATGTAATAATATATTGATTACACTAAACAAGTCTTGTGATTAAAATCACAAGACTTGTTTTTTCATTTGATGATTGCAGAAAAAGTACTAAATTCAGCTGACAACCTGTAACATAGTTTAATATAAAAAGCTGATTAGATTTCAATTTCTGAATAATATAATTATTTAATTGTGATTGCTAATCATCTTCAGAATATCATCTTCGGTAAGCTTAATCGTTTCATTGGCAAAATCATAACAGTCAGGTTTTTTATCTATATATACCTGAGTATTGAAGTTGTAGGGTATTGATTCATCCATAACCCATGCAGCGATATAATATTGATCAGTATTTTTCAAATGATAGAATAAATGAGTACCACATTCGGAGCAAAAACCTCTCTCTGCCCATTCAGATGACTGATATAACTTAACTGAGTCCTTATTTTCAAATGATATTTTCCCTTTGTATGCAATAGTCATTAATGGCCCAGCGCTCCATTTTCGACAAGTGTTGCAGTGACAGGCACTTAATAAATGATCATGCTGATCAATTGATAATTTTATTTTCCCGCAAAGACATGAACCAGATAATTTAGACATTATTTTCTCCACCTTTAATTAATAAAGGTTATGATTAATTGAATTAAGCAGATGCATAATTTATTTAAGATAAAAAATCATGATAATTATTTTGCCATATTAAATGGCTGCTATATAAAGAGCCAGTATGCATATAATACCAAATCCCCACAGGCAAGATCGGGCAAAAGCTTTATCATTGATATACATTAAAAAATATCCTATTCTGCTGAGAATAAACAAAGAACTCCAACAGTTAATAGTTAACTGCGCTGCATGACCAGTGCAATGGGCAATGATAACGGCAGCTGCAAAAGGAGCAAATACTTCATAGCCGTTTTGCTGTGCTGCATTGGCTCGAGCTGCTTTTCCCTGCGCCCGCGCCCAAAATTCACGTGGGTTATGATTATCTGTAGCCGTAAATCCTGCATATTTTTTTGCATAAAAAGCTGCAATCCAAGGTAACAGCATAGCGAATAACACACACCAGTACGCTAAAGTCATTAAATTCTCCTTTATCACTAAATTACCATTTAAATCATTAAATGAAGAGAATAACCAATATCTGATAACAGGTTTACCCTGTGATACGAACTTTACCATAGAGTAAATTTATAAGATAATTATCAGACTTTAAATAATTTTTAAATTAAATAATTATTCAGAAAAAATTAGCTCTCAGAACATCCAAAAGTGGCTAATAGCCTTGAAAAATAAATTTATTACTGTTCAATTGAATTCAGGAACTCACCATGTTGTTTAAAAAATTGGCTGACCAGCAAGTATCAGGCAAGACTATTGTCATGCGAGTGGATATGAATGTGCCCATTACGGATGGCATAATTACTGATGATACACGTATACGCGCATCATTAGATTCAATCCGTTTTTGTCTCCAACAGGGAGCTGCTGTAATTGTGTTAACGCATTTGGGACGTCCAAAGGCAGGTGAACCAAGGCCACAAGACAGTGTCGAACCTGTGGCAATACGTTTAGGTGAATTATTGGGTTTAACAATACCGGTGTTGGAAAACTGGCGTGAATGTAAACCGCAACTGCAGGCAGGTCAGGTTGCCATGCTACCTAATGTTCGCTTAAATATCGGTGAAAAGCAGAATGATCGTGATCTGGCCAGAGCCTATGCTGCTTTAGGGGATATCTATGTAAATGATGCCTTTGGTACTGCTCATCGTGCTGAAGCCTCTACTGCAGCTGTTGCTGAGTTCGCACCAATTGCCTGTGCCGGCATGTTATTAACTGCTGAGCTGGAAGCGCTTGGAGAAGCCTTACAAAATCCACAACGCCCTTTAGCTGCAATCGTAGCCGGCAGTAAAGTGTCAACCAAACTCACTATTCTGGATAGTCTGGCGGATCAGGTGGATCAATTGATAGTAGGCGGTGGTATTGCCAATACTTTCTTATTAGCACAAGGCTTGCCAATTGGTAAATCACTGGCAGAAGCTGATTTAGTAGAAGATGCGCGTCGAATAATGACTAAAATAAAAGCTAAGGGTGGAGAAGTGCCACTACCAACTGATGTGGTTGTTGCCAAACAATTTGCTGCTGATGCGCCGGCAACAATCAAAAAGGTAGCTGATGTTGCCGAAGACGACATGATTCTGGATATTGGACCTGAATCAGCGCAAAAACTGGCGCAAATGATGCAAACTGCCAGAACAATTGTCTGGAATGGACCAGTCGGTGTATTTGAGTTTCCGGCTTTTGCGCAAGGCACACAAGTTCTGGCGCAAGCCATTGCTGCCAGTAGCGCATTTTCTATCGCTGGTGGTGGTGATACGCTAGCAGCAATTAGTCAATTTGGTATTACTGATCAGATAAGTTATATTAGTACAGGAGGTGGTGCTTTTCTGGAGTTTCTGGAAGGAAAAACTTTACCAGCTGTAGCCGCATTAATGACTCAGGCCTGAAACTGTTAAATTTCATCCACTACTTACCTGTTTGTGGCTGGGAATATTTACTGAAAAAAATACTGATTCATTCAGAATCAGTATTTTTTTTGTATCACAGTATCCTAATCATTTTGTAGCCTGTAGCTTAATCAAGAAAAACTAATACGTGACGAAATTAAATAAACTTAATCAACTAAATAATATTCTATTAATAACTATTACAAATAAATCACTATCCTTTTAGAAATCCTTAAAATATAAATTATTGATCAGTTTCTTATCGGTACTTATTGCATCTGATAACTAATTTATTTTGATTTATATGTTCAATATAAAAGTAGAATAGTGAAAAGAACATTGCTGTAAATAGTTTAAATTATTGTGTATTAATTAAATATATTGTTGTGATCATGTACGGGCGATGGTTAGAATTTTATCAAGATTAGAGAGATATGTTAGTTTGCTAATCAAGTATGAATAATAAAAAACTGAACTTTAAAATTTATATTCAAATTTACCTAAAATAAGTATTTAAATATTTATAGACTGACTTACTAATTCTGTACCACATATTAACAATATTAATATTGTTTTATGGTATAAAAAATCCGTATCAAGCAAAAATCGGCTAGATAATTTATCTAACCAATTTACATGCTATATGGATTTCAATTAATTTGAATAACCTTGTTTAACTTCACGCCAGCTTAGTCGTTTAAAACTAATTGGACAAATTGGGATACCTGCTAATGAGACATCACCAATGGACAAATGAGCATGTAGCGGTATCCGGAAACATTTTTCGGGAAGTGAATCTGCACCCGGATTTTTTTGCACGCCAGATTTACCAGCATCAAGGTAATGATATTGATTAATAGTTGA
>CAMLPN010000048.1 GCA_946481965.1 uncultured Neisseriaceae bacterium
ATAAAAAGTAGAAACTGCCATGCCATATTTACGGCAAAGCTCTATGATAGAGATGCCAACTTCAGCTTCTTTTAAAATAGAAACAATTTGATGCTCTGAAAATTTTTTCATATTGAAATTCTCCTTAAAAATATCATAGAGAATTTTCTACTTTCTTGCTGTACTATTTTAGGGGATATTTACATTATTTTTATAATTTTAAATCAACATAATATATTAATTTGGTAATATTGCGAATAAATAACCCTCATTTAACATAAAAAAGAATAAACATTAATTAAATGCCATAAAATCATTTAGCTGGGTTATTTGAATCTATCTTGCCTAACAATCCAAACATTAAACATATTAAAAAGACTCCAAAACAATACTAATAAATATAATAGAACGATAAATGAAGTTGCTGTACTTTTAGATCTGCTAGCATTTTTTTAAAGGTAAGGGTAAATTTTTTTATCCCAATTCAAATCAGTTAACATGCACAAAAAAGCCCAGCTATGCTGCTGGACTAAATTTGTTAGAATTGTCAAGATAAATTGCTCAATTAGCTGCCCAAAAACAATATCCTGCTATCAATTTTAATGATTCTCTTAAACTGTAGTGGAATAACAATAATTAATAATATTTGTAAACATTAATATCTATGGTTTCTGTATGCTAGTCATGTAATATATTAATGTAAAGCATCATAGATTTTTTTTGCCAATGCTTGACTAATTCCCTCAGTCTGACTCAAATCATGTACACTGGCCGCAATAACACCACGCAAACCGCCAAACCGAGTCAATAAAGCTTGCCGGCGTTTGCTGCCAATGCCCGGAATATTATTCAGAGAAGACGTGATTCTCGCTTTGGCACGCTTTTGGCGATGGCCGGTAATAGCAAAACGATGGGATTCATCCCGTACAGTTTGTAATAAATGCAGTGCCGGGTTATGCGGATCAATCCGAATATTGCGATGTTGATGGGGAATGATTAATTCTTCCAGTCCTGCTTTACGTTCCGGTCCTTTTGCAATGCCGACAATCGGAATAGTAATACCCAGTTCCTGCCAGACTTCCAGTGCCATATTTACCTGTCCCTTACCCCCATCAATAAGAACCAAATCAGGCCACCCACCGATACTGTCATCATTATCAGCCAGCCGACCATAACGACGCGTTAATACTTCTCGCATCGCTGCATAATCATCACCTGCTTTTGCGGTAGTAATGTTATAGCGACGATATTTGCTGGGTTGCATGGCTTCGTTTTCGTAGACAACACATGAGGCGATGGTGGCTTCACCCTGAGTATGGCTGATATCAAAACATTCAATCCGATTCAGACTGTCTGTGTCTATATCCAGTAATTGTGCCAAGGCTTCAAGACGATAGTGCTGACTATGCTGTTGTAAACGATGCTGTTGGATAGCCATTTGTGCATTTCGTTCTGCCATCTGTAACCATACCCGGCGTTCGCCGACAGTTTTATGGATATATTGAATTTGTTTACCTTGTTCTTGATTTAAAGCAGTGCGCAAATCTTCTGGCAACAGAAAATTGCTGATGATGATTTCAGGTTTGTTTTTACCCAGATAATGTTGAGCGACAAACGCTTCACCATAATCCTGTAATTTTTCGGTTACCCGATAGCGTGTATCAGGAAAGAAGTTTTTGTCACCCACGTGTCGCCCACCTCGTATACTTACCCAGTGGATGCAGACCGTATCATTGTCTTCAGCCAGAGCCAGAATATCAATATCCTTGTTTTTGGCATTTTTACTATCAATAAATTGTTGTGATTGCATTAATCCTAATGCCTGAATCTGATCTCTGATTTGTGCAGCAGTTTCAAAATCCAGCTGCTGGGCTGCTTGTTGCATCTTGGCATGTAAGGTTGCAGTTAGTTCACTGGTTTTACCTTGTAAGAAATCAACTGAGGCACGAACACTTTCCTGATAATCCTGCTCGGAAATATGACCAGTACAGGGACCGGAACAGCGTTTGATTTGATAGAGTAGACAGGCACGATCACGGTGCTCAAATACGCTGTCTTCACAGGTGCGTAAACGAAAAACTTTTTGCAGGGTTTGAATACTGTTTCGTACGGCATATCCATTAGGATAGGGGCCGAAATACTGATTGGGTTTTTTCAGTGTACCGCGATAATAAGCCATTTGCGCAAAACGATGCCCGCTGAGCATCAGGTAGGGATAGCTTTTGTCATCACGAAATAGAATATTGTATTTCGGTGATAAGGCTTTAATAAAGTTATTTTCAAGAATCAACGCTTCTGCTTCAGAGTGGGTAACAGTTATTTCTATTCTGGCGACTTGTTTTACCATCAGCTGAATACGCGGGGATAAATCGTTTTTTTGGAAATAGCTGCTGACACGTCGTTTCAGGTTAACAGCCTTTCCCACATACAACACTTTACCATGTTCATCTAGCATCCGGTAAACCCCCGGTAATACCGGTAAATTTTTAAGGAACAAGATGATATTAAATTGGCCTGTTTCGCTAGTAGGTATTGATTGAGTAGTAAAATCTGACATGGTTATACGACAAAAAGCTTGATTGCAGGAAATTAAAAAATAAAAAAATCCATAAGTTATTATTACAACTTATGGATGAAGAGCTAATTATCAAGAGCGAAGACTAATTACAATTATTGCGTATTTCTTCGTCGTAACGTTTGATTAAGTTATCACGCTGACTAGTACGCAGATTTTCTGCTATGCTACGATTAATTTTCGATGTTTTGCAGGCATCTTCACGATTTTTACGATTTTGTTCGTCAATTTTTTTATTTTTTTCGGCAGTTCGTCGGTTTTGTTCTTCAATTTGACGATTTACTTCTGCTTGCTTTGCCGCAAGTGAATCTACGTCTGAAGCAGAAAGCGAGGCATTTTGTACTGGCGGAGCTAATGATGTGGTTGTATGGGTACGCACGTTAAATTTTTGGGTATTAGCTGGAACCAGTTGTTTAGGCGCGTCGGAATATTGATTATTACCTTTTGAGTCACGCCAAGTGAATACCTCGGCTGCATTGACAATAAGAATACTGCTTAGCAAAAGTGTTGCCAGTGAAGTTTTCAGCACTTTATGACGCATGTTTACATTTCCTTAGCTATTAATCTATATACTTTACATATTATACGATAAAAAAATCCACTCTTTGTTGCTTATAAATACTGAACTGAGTATTTTTGCTAATTTGTCGTATTTTAGATAAAATTATTTGCCAGTTCTGTTTTATCTATTTTCTTTTCTCCTCGTTCTTAAAGAAGCCTTAACATGCGTATAGTCGAAAAAGCATATACTTTTGACGACGTTCTACTGGTACCTGCTCATTCGGAAGTTCTACCACGTGACGTCATTTTAAAAACTAGGCTTACCCGCCATATTTATCTCAATTTACCATTGGTGTCCGCCGCTATGGATACCGTTACTGAAGCAAAACTGGCTATTTCAATGGCTCAGGAAGGTGGCATCGGTATAATTCATAAGAATATGAGCATTGAGCGTCAGGCGCGAGCAGTAGCCAAAGTTAAACGCCATGAAAGTGGTGTAGTCAAAGATCCAGTGACAATCACGCCAGATACTAAAGTTGGTGATTTAATTGGGCCATACCGTAAATACCGTGTTTCCAGTTTACCGGTACTGGAAAATGGCAAAGTAGTCGGGTTGGTAACTAATCGTGATTTACGTTTTGAAAGTAATCTGGATCAAAACGTCAGCAATATCATGACTCCACGTGAGCGGTTGGTTACCGTTAACGAAGGTGTTAGTATCGATGCAGCTCGTCAGTTAATGCATACTCATAAAATTGAGCGTGTATTGGTTGTCAGTGAAGACTGGGAACTTAAAGGTCTGATCACCGTTAAAGATATTTTGAAAAATACAGCATTTCCTAATGCTAATAAAGATGATGAAGGACGTTTACGTGTCGGCGCCGCTGTAGGCGTTGGTAAAGATACGGAAGAGCGGATTAATGCTTTAGTACGAGCCGGAGTGGACGTGTTGGTGGTGGATACTGCACACGGTCATAGTCAAGGAGTAATTGAGCGTATTCGCTGGGTTAAGCAGCATTATCCTGAAGTCGATGTTATCGGCGGCAATATTGCTACTGCTGCAGCTGCCCGTGATTTAATTGCTGCCGGTGCAGATGGGGTAAAAGTAGGTATTGGTCCGGGGTCAATATGTACGACTCGTATTGTAGCAGGTGTTGGCGTACCGCAACTGACTGCGATTCATAATGTTGCTACTGCGCTGGCTGGTACCGGCGTGCCCTTAATTGCCGATGGTGGTATTCGTTTTTCCGGCGATCTGGCCAAAGCTTTGGCCGCGGGTGCTTCGGCGGTGATGCTTGGTGGCGTATTTGCCGGTACCGAAGAGGCTCCGGGTGAAATTGAGCTGTATCAGGGACGATCTTATAAATCTTATCGGGGCATGGGTTCGATGGGTGCCATGAGTCAGGGATCATCTGATCGCTATTTTCAGGATAATGTTTCCAGTACTGATAAGTATGTGCCCGAAGGAATCGAAGGCAGGGTACCTTACAAGGGTCCGATTGCCAATATCATTCATCAATTAGTTGGCGGTTTGCGTTCTAGTATGGGCTATCTGGGCTGTGGGAATATTCAGGAAATGCATGATAAAGCTGAATTCGTAGAAATTACCGCTGCCGGCATGAGTGAATCCCATGTTCATGACGTACAGATTACTAAAGAAGCGCCGAATTATCATATGCGCTGATTTTTAATATATAGCTCTTATCATTTACTGACAAATATTGATGCGGAAGTTATTTGTGAAAAATTTTGCAGGTATAGCACAAACTTGCATTGCCAAAAATCATAAAATTGGCTAAAATGATTTGCTTCCATGGTGAGATTATCTGTTAAGATAATTTCCTATCATTAAGCACGTAGCTCACGTATTTTTTCGTGATGCGACGTGTTTTTTTTTGCCTGTATTTGGTAACAGGAAGCGGTTTTTTGCCTATTAAAAATGAACCGAAAACTATCGGTCTCCTCTTACTTACAGGATTTTTCATGACGACAAATGCAATTCTGGTGTTAGCTGACGGTTCAGTATTTCATGGTATTAGTATTGGTGCTGCTGGATATGCAGTAGGTGAAGTGGTTTTCAATACCAGCATGACCGGATATCAGGAAATACTTACCGATCCTTCCTATACCCGGCAGATGGTGACTTTAACTTATCCGCATATTGGTAACACAGGCGTTAATGCTGAAGATATCGAAAGTGACAAAGTATATGCAGCGGGTTTGATTATTCGTGATTTGCCTCTGGTATACAGTAATTTTCGTGCTCAGGAAAGTCTAAGCAGCTATTTGCAAAGACACGGTACTATTGGTATCGCTGATATTGATACTCGTCGCCTGACCCGATTGCTAAGGGATAAAGGATCACTAGGCGGGTGCATTATGGTTGGAGCAGATGCCAATATTGAGCAGGCCAAATCGCTGGCCATCAATTTTGGTAGTATGGCCGGTAAAGATCTGGCACAGGAAGTGACCTGTGCTGATACATATCAGTTTACTCAGGGAGAATGGGCACTTGGACAAGGTTATCAGCGGTGTGCTGAAACACAATATCATGTCGTGGCTTATGACTTCGGGGTAAAAACTAATATTTTGCGTATGTTATCTGCTCGTGGTTGTCGGCTGACGGTTGTACCGGCAAAAACTAACGCCAGCAAAGTAATGGCAATGAATCCGGATGGTATTTTTCTTTCCAACGGTCCCGGAGATCCAGAGCCATGTGATTATGCTATTGCTGCTATTGAGCAATTCCTGCGCCATAAAATTCCTTTATTTGGTATTTGTCTTGGTCATCAACTCTTAGCACTGGCACTGGGCGGCCGCACACGGAAAATGTCGTTTGGTCATCATGGTGCAAACCATCCCGTACAGGATTTAGACAGCGGGCGAGTAGTAATTACTAGTCAGAACCATGGATTTGAAGTCGATGCAGCCAGCTTACCTGCTAACGTTCGCATTACTCATCAATCTTTATTTGATGGTTCACTACAAGGCATGTGTTTAACTGATCAACCAGCTTTTTCCTTTCAAGGACACCCTGAAGCCAGCCCTGGACCGCATGATGTATCCTATCTATTTGATCGTTTTATTAAATATATGCAGTCAGCAGCTAAAAATTAAATTTTAAAAATAATGATGACTTAACAGGAATACGCAGGTAATTGTATGTTCGGAATTACTGATCTGGGTGCATATATAGCAGGTGCAATAGCCATTATTCTTTTGCCCGGACCCAATTCTATGTACTGTCTGACAGTAGCTGGTAAAAATGGTGCTAAAAAGGCTTATTGTGCTGTAGCCGGTATTTTGCTAGGGGATAGTATTTTAATGCTGTTATCAGCTTTAGGAGCTACTTCCGTTCTCAAAACTGTTCCAATTTTGTTTTTGTTTCTGAAAACGATTGGCGGACTTTATCTGGCCTATCTTGGTTGTGGACTAGTGCGCGAGGCAGTAAAAAAGTGGCGTTTGCCCGATCTGGCTAATAAAACTACTGTTAATCCAGCTCCACCCATACCACCGGAAAGCAAAAAAACTTCCGCTTATGCTTTGTTTCGGCATGCATTGTTTTTAAGTTTATTTAATCCGAAAGCAATTTTATTTTTTCTGGCTTTCTTTGTGCAATTTGTCGACCCAAACTATACAAATCCAGTTCTTAGTTTTTTACTTTTGGCCGTTATTTTGCAGATATGCAGCATCTCATACCTAAGTGTGCTGATCTTCAGCGGTGTTGCTTTGGTTAAGTGGTTTCATCATTACCGCAGAATAGCCGCAAGTGCTATCGGAGTGGTGGGGATGATGTTTATTGGTTTTGCCATGAAATTATGGACAGCAACTATTAATTAATTACAGTACAGCCATTATTAAATAGGCTGTATCTAACGAATACTATAAATGATTATTGAAAAGGTATTAATATGCCTAAGCGTACAGACATAAAATCTATTCTTATTATTGGTGCAGGTCCTATCGTAATTGGTCAAGCCTGTGAATTTGATTATTCCGGCGCGCAAGCTTGTAAAGCTTTACGTGAAGAGGGATATAAAGTTATTTTAGTAAATTCTAATCCGGCCACCATCATGACTGATCCGGATATGGCAGATGTAACTTATATTGAACCGATTCTGTGGCAATCAGTGGCTAAAATCATCGAAAAAGAGCGTCCTGATGCTATTTTGCCCACTATGGGCGGGCAGACAGCATTGAATTGTGCACTGGATCTGGCGCGTAACGGTATTTTGAGAAAATATCAGGTAGAACTAATTGGTGCTTCTGAAGAAGCCATTGATAAGGCGGAAGATCGAGGTCGATTTAAGGCAGCAATGGAAAAAATTGGCTTGAATACGCCAAAATCCATTATTTGTCATAGTATGGATGAAGCACTGACAGCGCAAAAAGAAGTGGGTTTTCCTGCTTTAATCAGACCTTCTTTTACCATGGGAGGCAGTGGCGGGGGAATTGCTTACAATAAAGAAGAGTTCATCTCTATTTGCGAACGAGGTTTTGATGCTTCTCCCACTCATGAATTACTGATTGAGCAATCGGTTCTGGGCTGGAAAGAATATGAAATGGAAGTAGTACGCGATCGTGCTGACAATTGCATTATCATCTGTTCCATTGAAAATTTTGATCCTTGTGGCATACATACCGGTGACTCCATTACCGTTGCGCCAGCACAAACATTAACCGATAAAGAATACCAGCTAATGCGCGATGCTTCACTGGCCGTACTGCGTGAAATCGGTGTGGATACTGGTGGTTCCAATGTGCAATTTGCCATTAATCCTCAAAATGGCGAAATGATTGTGATCGAAATGAATCCACGTGTCAGTCGATCTTCTGCACTGGCGTCGAAAGCAACAGGTTTTCCGATTGCCAAAATTGCCGCTAAACTGGCTGTTGGCTATACCTTGAATGAATTAAAAAATGATATTACAGGTGGCAGAACACCTGCCTCGTTTGAGCCAGCCATTGATTATGTGGTAACCAAAGTACCGCGTTTTGCCTTTGAGAAATTTCCTACAGCCGATGATCGTCTGACCACACAGATGAAATCAGTCGGCGAAGTCATGGCTATTGGTCGTACATTTCAGGAATCCATTCAAAAAGCCTTGCGTGGATTAGAAACTGGATTAAGTGGTTTTAATAGTCGTAGTCTTGATCCGGCAGCTATTCAGCGGGAACTGGCTAATCCGGGACCAGAACGGATTTTATATGTTGCTGATGCTTTGCGCTGTGGTCTGTCGATTACCCAAATTCAGCAAATTTGCTCCATTGATCCGTGGTTTCTTGCTCAGCTGGCTGATTTGGTTACTGAAGAACAGTATCTTACTGCTTTAAGTTTAGACGATATAGATTATGCACATTTGCGTCGCCTGAAACGCAAAGGTTTTGCTGACAAACGTTTGGCTGATTTATTACGAACTGATGAAAAACTTGTCCGTCAACATCGTCACAGCTTGAACCTGCATCCGGTTTATAAACGGGTGGATACATGTGCAGCAGAGTTTGTGACTGATACAGCTTATCTGTATTCAACTTATGAAGAAGAATGTGAAGCCAATCCCAGTCAGCGGAAAAAAATAATGATTCTTGGCGGAGGCCCCAACAGAATCGGACAGGGAATTGAATTTGATTATTGTTGTGTTCATGCTGCTTTGGCTTTGCGGGAATCTGGATTTGAAACCATTATGGTCAATTGTAATCCAGAAACCGTTTCTACCGATTATGATACGTCGGATCGTCTTTATTTTGAGCCGTTGACTTTAGAAGATGTGCTGGAAATCTGTCGTACTGAACAACCTGATGGTGTTATCGTGCAGTATGGCGGGCAGACTCCTCTGAAACTGGCTAACCAGTTAGAGGCTAATGGGATAAATCTGATTGGTACTTCAGCAGATGCCATTGATGCGGCAGAAGATCGTGAACGCTTTCAGCATATTTTACAAAATTTGCATTTACGTCAGCCTGAGAATCGTACAGCACGTACCGAAAATGAAGCATTACAACTGGCTGATGAAGTTGGTTATCCGTTGGTGGTACGTCCGTCATATGTGCTTGGCGGTCGGGCAATGCAAATTGTTCATACCGCCAGTGAATTGCAAACTTATATGCGCGATGCTGTATCGGTTTCGAATGATAGTCCGGTATTGCTGGATTTCTTCCTTAGCCATGCCATAGAAGTCGATGTTGATTGCGTTAGTGATGGTAAGCAAGTTGTCATTGGCGGCATTATGCAACATGTTGAGCAGGCCGGCATACACAGTGGAGATTCTGCTTGTTCAATTCCTCCTTATTCTTTAAGTCAGGAACTTCAGGATGAAATTCGGCGCCAAACCATTGCTATGGCCAAAGCCTTACATGTTATCGGACTGATGAATGTACAATTTGCTGTACAGGATGATGTGGTCTATGTACTCGAAGTGAATCCGCGTGCCTCACGGACAGTGCCCTTTGTGTCTAAAGCAACCAGTGTGCCACTGGCTAAAATTGGTGCACGAGTGATGGCGGGGATATCTTTAGCTGAACAGGGATATACTCGTGAGGTCATTCCTGATTTCTTTGCAGTTAAAGAAGCTGTGTTTCCTTTTATTAAATTCCCGGGCGTGGACACTATTCTCGGACCAGAAATGCGTTCAACTGGTGAAGTTATGGGAGTAGGTAAGACATTTGAAGAAGCTTATATTAAAGCTCAACTGGGAGCAGGAGAAACGATGCCTGCTGTTGGAAAAGTGTTTTTATCAGTGCGCAATGAAGATAAAGCTCAAGTTGTACAAGTTGCCAAAAACTTTCAGCTCCATGGATACGGTTTGTGTGCGACACGTGGTACTGCTGCATATCTGGCCGAACATGGTATAAGCGTTCAAGTGTTGAATAAAGTCATTGAAGGTCGACCTCATATTGTTGATACTATCAAAAACGGTGAAATTGCTTTAGTAGTTAATACAGTAAATAGTAAACCACAATCGTTAAAAGATAGTCATTCTATCCGTCATAGTGCCGTCAATTTACGCATACCACTCTTTACCACTATTGCAGGTGCTTTAGCCATGAGTGAGGGGGTAAGCCAGCTTGCATATACCAATGTTTATTGTATGCAAGAATTACATCAAAGCTTACGTACAGTTAAATAGCGATATAGTGATTAGCTAAATACATACAGCCAGAATAATAATTCTGGCTGTAAAAAATCTGCTTTTCTTTATAGCATGACTTGCATAATGGCCCTATAAATAACCTTTTATTTAAGCACTTTAAATTGATACTATCACCACTTTAATAACCAAATTCTATTTTAAAGAGTTAGTTCATATTCAGAGATGAATATTATCGGTGACGACCTTTCACAAAAATATTTTTAACACGTTTCGACACAAGGAAATAAGTAATTAAAACGCTTGCAAAAAAAAGGAGCGAACAAGTCTGCAAAAAATTTGTTTACTGTATCTATTAATTCTTAGTTAGTGATTAGATGTATGCCATTAATAATAATTTAACTGCGAATATAAATCGATAAATACAAAGACTAATAAAAAATATCAAAATATTTTCATGTCAGGAAATTTATAATTTTTCCGGGAAAATAGGACTGATAAATAACAGCACAGTATTAAACATAAAAATTATATATTCCATCGTCTATGGAGAAATAACGAATTTAGAAATGTAATTGTTCAATATATTGTCATACAATTCTGACCATACATCATTCGAATAGTTACAATATGTTAAGTATGAACCATTAGACTAAAATAAACATTCGTATTATGTCGATAACCATAAAGCTATGCGACACATAATAAATAAATTTAATTTTAAAAGTTTGATATAAAAAATACTTTATTATTATATTAAGTAAGTTCTTTCGCAAAAGTTAAAATTAATAAAACCCTTGAGATTAATTAAAAAGATATATATTTATATAGCATAATTAATTTTTTCTTGAGGAATTTATTATCAATGCAAAACAATCATTAATGCAGCTAAGACAATTATTTGTGCTATTGACTATAATAATTTCTAAATAAATGTTCAAAGTACTCAATAGTTTAAATTTATATTATCTGCTTGGGTTAATATAATCATAGGGAAAATATGATTTATTTTTATAATTTTATGGAATATAATGATTATATCATAAAATTATAAATTTTTATAATTTAAAATCAAATAAATTGTTGAATCAAATGATATGTAGGAAATAACTGCAATGGTTAATGTAAACCTGTCAGCTAAAATTATCTTTAAGTTTGAATATGAGCTTAAATAATCTCAAATTCATCCCTACCTTAATCGATGATATGATTATGCCAATTTTTATAACTTGCCTTAAGTGAAATCTAAAATATGGCTAACAGAAATAAAATTTTAGACTGGTGTGAGCGCGAACTAGCAATATCACAATTTCGTGATTTTAGTCCGAATGGTTTGCAAATTGAAGGACAGAATGAAATTAATAAAATCGTTTGTGCCGTAACCGCCAGTCAGGCAGCTATTGATTTTGCTATTGCTGAACAAGCTAATATGCTCATAGTACATCATGGTATGTTTTGGAAAAGTGAGCCAAGTTGTATTACAGGCTGGAAAAAACAGCGTATTCAGGCCTTACTGAAGCATGAAATTAATTTGCTCGGCTACCATTTACCTTTAGACGCACATCAGCGTTGGGGCAATAATGTGCAACTGGCTACAAAGCTGGGTTGGGAAATAGAGGGATGTTGTGGTGAGCAGAATCTGCTGCAATATGGCAGATTATCGCAGCCAAAAACGGCAACTGAACTGGCACGGCATATCGCGCAAACCCTGCAACGCGAACCATTATTATTGTGTCAGCATAAACAACAGCAAATACAGCGATTAGCATGGTGTAGTGGTGGGGGACAAAGTTTTTTTCAACAGGCAATTGATATGGGTGTCGATGCATTTATTACTGGTGAAGTTTCAGAAGCGCAATATCATCTGGCGCAGGAAACGGGTGTCGTATTTATGGCTGCCGGACACCATGCCACTGAACGTTACGGTATTCAGGCACTAGCAGCACAGATTAGTGCAGAGTTTAATTTACCCCATTTTTTCTTTGATGAAGCCAATCCAGTATGAAGTATGCAAATAATGTATATTAAAGCAAGAAATCATCATTAAATCTATAAATAACATTAACTTAAGCTATTTTTCTGGAAAAAATATAACCATTTGTCTATAATGAAGAATATTTTCTAAATTCACGGCACCACTAACATACAGAAAGAATGAAAGAATAATTATGATGATTTTATATGCGGGCATTACTTGTCCGTTTAGTCAACGTTGTAGCTTCGTCCTATATGAAAAAGGGATGGACTTTGAAATTAAAGATGTAGATGTTTATAACAAACCTGAAGATTTGGCGGTTATGAATCCTTATAATCAGGTTCCTGTATTGGTTGAGCGTGATTTAATTTTATACGAATCCAATATTATTAACGAATATATTGATGAACGTTTTCCCCATCCACAATTAATGCCAGCAGATCCGGTTAAACGTGGTCATGGTCGTCTGGTGTTATATCGTTTGGAAAAAGAATTGTTTAGTCATGTGTCTGTACTGGAAAACCCAGCTTCCAGCAATAAAGAGATGAACCGTGCGCGGGAAGCAATTACTCAAGGTCTAACCATTCTGGCACCTTCATTCAGCAAAAATAAATATATCATTGGTGATGATTTTTCAATGATTGATGTTGCGCTGGCTCCATTGCTGTGGCGACTAGATTATTATGACATCAAATTACCAAAATCTGCGGCGCCTATTTTAAAATATGCAGAACGTATTTTTCAGCGTGAAGCATTTATCAATGCATTGACGCCTGCCGAAAAAGCAATGCGTCGTTAACTTTTAATACAGGCAGATAAGTATGAGCAAGCTTGATACCAAACCCTATATTTTACGTGCTTTATACGATTGGGCTTTAGACAGCGGATACACACCACATATTGTGGCCTGGGTTAATGAGAACACTCAGGTACCTTTACAGTATGTGCGTGATAATGAAATCGTTTTGAATATTGGTGCTACAGCGGCTCATAATCTGACTATAGATGATAAATGGGTTCATTTTGCTGCGCGTTTTAATGGTATTTCTCACGATATTTGGATTCCTGTCGGTCATGTTAGTAGTATTTTTGCCCGAGAAACGGGCGAGGGAATGGGATTTGACGTTGAGCCCTTAATTGAGGATGATGGTGCAAATCAATCCAATACTACTACTCAGCATGATATCGCTGATGCTAAACCTTCAGTATCAGAGGGCAAAACTGACGGAGGTAAAAAAGGACTTAAAATCGTGAAATAAGCGTAAGCTATTCTGAACAATTTATGTCTTCAAACACGTATGATGGCGTAAACTTAAAGAAAAAGGACTGAAATCAATATTTCAGTCCTTTTTCTTGCTAGATATTTGTTTTACTGAGATAGATAATTTTATTAGGATAAATATATCTTTTTAAAAGATGATTACATCTTTGGTAAATAAAAAATCACCAGTCATCAATACGTGAATTAAGTGATTTGGATTGATTAAGTTGATATTAATTGACCTGATTTCGCTTACCAGAATTATCACTTTTTAGCAGTAAGCACTATAGCTACAATGATGGTATGGTTCAATTTTAATAAATATTTTTATCCAATAAGCATGTATCTGTGCAATTATTTAATTATGCGTGGATAATCACTGTTGGTAGAGAGACGGCGCTTATTGATATACAGATACGTCAGCATCACCGTACAGCCGATTAAACACCAAAGCATGTCTTTCTGCGTATCCCACATATCGCCCTGAGTGCCCAGAAAGGCAGTAGCACCCTGATGGATGATTTCAGCTATTAGCCATTCAAATAATTCATATAAAGCACTGATAGCCATACAAACACAACCGGTTAAAAATACCAGCCAGCCGCGACCTCGAATAACTTTTAATCCGTAAAGCAACTCGCTGATAATGATCGCCGGTGAAAAACCTTGAAAGAAATGTCCCAACTTATCGAAATTATTGCGTGACCAGCCAATAAGTTGTTGCAGATAATGAAAAACTGGTTCTTCTGCATAAGTATAATGACCACCAATAAACAAAATTAGCATATGCATTAAAATAACCCAGTAAGCAAGCTCACTAAAGCGAAAACGACGATAGGTATAAATTAAGATAAGCATACCCAGTAATGCGGGAAATACTTCCAGCCACCACGTAGGATAATCATGTGGTTGATATGCAGACCATAATAATGTAATGACAAATATAATTAACTGAACTGTTTGTATTACCATTTTTTCAATAATCTGATGATTTATCAATGAAATAGTATTCTATTGATAATCTGCTATATTTACCAATTAGTCAAACAAACCAGCAATTTATGCAGGAAAATAACCTTTTTATTACGGTAAGTGTGTACTTATATTTAATTGTTTATAAAATTAATCATTAAATTAACAGCAAAAATAATTATATTTGCTATGGAGTAACTTAAATCTAGCCTGACTAGAACAACTGTTTACAGTATATATATTAGAGAAAAATAACTGTTTGATAAATAATATAAATAAAATCTATCGGTTTCATAAAATCATTTGATTATATTTATTAAATGTTTTTATGTATGATAGCTTTCATAAATTCTCCTGCCTATATTATTAAACAAGGAAATATATTATGGTTGCGAATGTAAATACTGAAATCAAACCTTTTAAAACCACCGCTTTTCGTAATGGCGAATTTGTGGACGTTAGTGACGCTGATGTTAAAGGGAAATGGTCAATTTTCTTTTTCTATCCAGCAGATTTTACCTTTGTGTGCCCGACAGAGTTAGGTGATTTAGCTGATTACTATAACGAGCTACAAAAAATGGGCGTTGAAGTATACTCCGTATCAACTGATACACATTTTACTCATAAAGCCTGGCATGATGCTTCTGATACCATTCGTAAAATCAAATATTTCATGTTAGGTGATCGTAACGCAACTTTGGCCAATAATTTTGGCGTTTTGCGTGAAGGGGAAGGTTCTGCTGACCGTGCAACCTTCTTGGTAGATCCACAGGGTATTATTCAGTGTGTGGAAGTGACAGCGGAAGGCATCGGTCGCGAAGCAGC
Organism: uncultured Neisseriaceae bacterium; assembly: GCA_946481965.1. Classification (GTDB taxonomy): domain Bacteria; phylum Pseudomonadota; class Gammaproteobacteria; order Burkholderiales; family Neisseriaceae; genus Snodgrassella. The sequence continues at coordinate 15,177 of CAMLPN010000048.1, forward strand.
TGATCTGGTACGTAAAGTTAAAGCTGCTCAATATGTAGCTACTCATCCAGGTGAAGTTTGCCCAGCTAAATGGAAAGAGGGCGAAAAAACCCTAGCTCCATCACTTGAATTAGTTGGTAAAATTTAAGCACACATAAATACGCACATCAATATCATAATTATAGCCAAAAGCTCCTATTCAACCCAGATACCAGCTGAGGTATTTGGGTTTTTTTCAAAGTTTTGAGTGTAGGCTATCAAAAATATATTTTCAATAGTTTTTTTCAATGAATGGAGTTATATCATGTTAGATGACACACTAAAGGGCCAATTAACAGCCTATCTGGATTATGTGGTAAACCCAGTTGAAATCATCGCTACTTTGGATACAAGCGAAGCAGCACAGGAGATGCTGGCACTATTAGAGGAAGTAGCTGCTCTTAGTTCTAAAATTACTTTGCGTACTGACGGCGATTATGCCCGTAAGCCTTCATTTGAAATTACTAATCCGGGCATTCATTCTGGTTTGAGATTCGCTGGTAATCCTCTTGGGCATGAGTTTAGTTCTCTGGTACTGGCATTATTACAGGTGGGAGGGCATCCATCAAAAGAAGCACAGCATCTTCAGGATCAGATTAAACAGTTGCAAGGCACTATGCATTTTGAGACATTTTATTCTATTACCTGTCATAACTGCCCAGAAGTCATACAGTCTTTAAACCTGATGACAATCCTAAACCCCAATATAACCCATACTGCGATTGATGGTGCACTATTTCAGCAGGAAGTTGAAGACAGACAAATTATGGGTGTACCGACAGTTTTACTGAATGGTCAGCCATTTGGTCAAGGACGTATGCAGTTGGGAGAAATGATTGCCAAACTAGATACCAATGTGGCTGCTGAAACTGCCAAAAAACTGAGTGCTAAAGAACCATTTGATGTCTTGATAGTTGGAGGCGGGCCAGCTGGATCAGCGGCCGCTATTTATGCAGCTAGAAAGGGTATTCGTACTGGTATCGTAGCAGAACGTTTTGGTGGTCAGGTATTAGATACTCTAGATATCGAAAATTATATTTCTGTTTTAAAAACAGATGGTTTACGTTTTGCACAGGATCTGGAAAAACATGTCGGTCACTACAATGTCGATATCATGAATTTGCAGAAAGTGCAAAAATTAGTTCCAGCATCAGCAACAGGTGGATTAATTGAAGTTCATACTGAAAGTGGTGCTGTTCTGAAATCACGTACAGTGATATTGTCAACTGGGGCACGTTGGCGCTCTATGAATGTACCCGGCGAAGAAGAGTATCGTACTAAAGGCGTAACATATTGCCCGCATTGTGATGGACCATTGTTTAAAAACAAAAAAGTAGCCGTTATTGGTGGCGGAAATTCTGGTGTTGAAGCAGCTATCGATTTAGCAGGTGTAGTCAATCATGTTACATTACTTGAGTTCTCCGACCATATGCGCGCTGATGAGGTTTTGCAGCAAAAATTGCATTCATTACCTAACGTTGATGTGATCTTAAATGCGCAGACTACCGAGGTAGTTGGAGCAAATGGTAAGGTAAACGGATTGAATTATCTAGATCGATTGAATAATACCAATCAGCATTTAGATTTAGAGGGTATTTTTGTTCAAATAGGTCTATTGCCTAATACGGGTTTTTTACAGGGTGTTGTTAAACTAACTGAGCCGATGCGGGAAATTGAAATAGACGCCTATGGTAAAACCAATGTTCCCGGTATATTTGCTGCCGGAGACTGTACTAATGTACCTTATAAACAAATTATTATTGCAGCTGGTGAGGGCGCAAAAGCTGCTTTAAGTGCTTTTGATTATCTGATTCGTACTAGTGTCAATAAATAAAATTTAGCTATATAACGACCACTCAGCAATCTTGTGCTGAGTGGTTTTATTTTATTTGAAAATTATCAATATATAACCAGTCAGTTAATAAATTTTCTTGATTACCAAATTAGATTTCAAAGCAAACATTATTCAATCTGAACTAAAGGAAAAGTCGTTGCTGCCAAAATTTATTGTAACGATATTTTTGTATACTTAAAGGCATCAAAAGTGACTAGGCTAGCAACACTTACTTTTAAGGATTAAGCGTCAGTAAATAAGAAAGGAAAATAAAGTATAGGACCAAAGGCTGAATTGATCGTAATTGATAGCTTTATGTATTGCTAATAATAATTGTATATCTAGTACGTAATAAATTAGCAATTTAAGTCGAAAAACGAGAATATTTAGAAGATTAAAATTAATCTTGTAGGTAGGTGGTGCCCGGAGCCGGAATCGAACCGGCACGGCCGTTTTAAAAGCCGACGGATTTTAAGTCCGTTGTGTCTACCTATTTCACCACCCGGGCATTACTTAATGTTTCAGGATATTAAGCCTAAAACTGGAGGCGGGGGCACGGATTTAAACCGGCCTACGCAGCTTTGCACACTGCGGCATAGTCACTCTGCCACCCCGCCATAAAACTTATACTACCATATCTGGAGGCGGGAGTCGGAATCGAACCGGCGTCCACGGATTTGCAGTCCGCTGCATGACCACTCTGCCATCCCGCCATTCGTACTTTTCAGTCGGGTAGAGTAACTAATGACTCTGGAGCGGGAAACGAGTCTCGAACTCGCGACCTCAACCTTGGCAAGGTTGCGCTCTACCAACTGAGCTATTCCCGCAATAAAACTTATAATACGTGATCAAGTATTTTGGAGCGGGAAACGAGTCTCGAACTCGCGACCTCAACCTTGGCAAGGTTGC
>CAMLPN010000049.1 GCA_946481965.1 uncultured Neisseriaceae bacterium
CAAATAGCATGATTTTCTACTTGGTTTGTGTACTAACTATGGGATATTTACATTAATTCTCTACTGCCAAATATATCTGCAAAAACATCCAGCTAAACTATTTATTACCGAACTTGAGAACTCTGTTTACATTAAACTATCCCAGCCATTTTTTAGTATCAGACTCTATGAAAAAGTCACCAACCTGACAAATCAATGTCAATGGACTTTATAAAATCAACCATTAAAAATTGATTAAAGATTTTGCATACAGATAAACCAATACGTCCAGCATATCGACACATAAAGTTTCCTGTGTAAATTATGCTAATTTATCCTCTTTATGCTTATTTCCCCATTGGCAGAGCATATCCAATATAGGTACTAAAGACTTCCCACGTTCTAATAACCCATATTCAACTTTGGGTGGGATTTGGGGATATTCTTTTCTAAAAATTAATTTGTCTTTCTCCATTTCTTTCAAAGTATTACTCAGTGTTTTAAAAGAAATTCCTTTAATACTTCGTTTAAGTTCATTAAACCTCATTGATGGTTGATTTTCATTTAGCCAATAAAGAATAACAATCTTATATTTGCCTCTGATTATAGAAAGCGTGTAATTAAATCCACTATTCTCAAAATTATCTTCGCCACAATGATTATTTTCCATATTTACACTCTCCCTAAAGATAGTACATAACAGTAATTACCGTACTTTAAAATTAATTGTATTAATAATAATATAACTTAAATTTTTTACAAAATATAAAAAGGAATATTAACCATGAAACGCACTTTAGTTATTGCTGCTCATCCCCATTTGGCTTCTTCAACTGTTAACCAATGCTGGCTCAATAAATTAAATCAATATAATCAACAAATCACCATACATGATATCTATTCGCACTATCCATCCTATAAAATAGACTCTGGTTTTGAACAGAGCTTAATTGAAAATCATCAACATTTAGTTATTCAATTTCCAGTTTACTGGTTTAATTGTCCTCCATTACTAAAACTGTGGTTAGACAAAGTCTTTACGTACGGCTGGGCTTTTGGTAATTCAGGAGATAAATTAAAAAATAAGAAAATAGGTTTAGCGGTTTCAGCAGGTATCAAGAAAGCCGACTATTCGCCAACAGGACACTATAAATATACGCTTGAGCAAATTCTCAAACCATTTGAATTAACTATGAATTACGTTAATGCCCATTACCAACCAATTTTTGCTATTTATGGTGCAAATAATGAGCCAGATTACCCGGATAAAATTACGCTGAACGATATTAATAAAAGCGCCGATGATTATGTTAATTGGATGAAAAAATTAGGAATGTTAATATAAAATCATTGATTAAAGTAGATTAATAATTGTTTTTAATAAATATATTCTTACTTCAAAAAACTCTGGTATAAAATTTTATATCAATACAGTTTGCATTTAATGAGTGTAGTGAGAAAAAAAATTCTATAACCACATGAATATTTGTACAAAATCTATTAGTTTATAATTAGCCTCATGCAATGGTGATAACACATTGATAGTGACAACAGGTAAGTAAAAGAATCATCAAACCAGATTCTAGCTAAGGGAAAAGCAGATAAATGATAGTGATATTATGAAAATCTATTCAAACCAATATAATTTAAAGCTTAATTTAGCATAATGATGAATTGCAGTTATCTTTAATAGCTCAAATACTATTTATTAGTTTTTGGAATTCTATCATTTAAGATTTATGTCGCATTTAATTATCATGTGCAAACATTAAAGATTATTAGCGGTATAAACGTGCTGGCAAGATAATTTAGTCAATCTGTCACAATACAACAGATTGACTAAATTACAGATTACCAATAGCAATTTAATCGATTATTTATTCAAAGAACAAAAGATCTTAACAGATCATGCGCTGCAACAACTGTTTAAATTCTTTACCAACTAAGGGATGTTTCATCCCATAGGCAACAGTTGCTTCGAGATAACCGAGCTTATCGCCACAATCATAGCGTTTGCCATTGATTGCATAAGCGATCATTTTTTCTTCAGTTAGCAGACGTGCTATAGCATCGGTTAGTTGAATTTCCCCACCAGCCCCTATGGGTAAATTAGTGAGAAAATCGAAGATACGGGCAGATAAAATATAACGTCCCACTACGCCTAAGTTTGAAGGAGCTTCATCAGGATGAGGTTTTTCAATAATATTGCGAATATAATCGAATCCTTGTTGACGAGCTACTTCTACAATACCATAAGCACCGGTTTGCTGAGGATCAACGCTTTCTACTCCAAGTACATTAAAGCCGGTTTGATTATAAACGGCCATCATTTGGCTTAATGCGCCGGGATGGGCATCAATCAAATCGTCTGCCAGCACCACAGCAAAGGGATCATTACCAATTGCGGCACGACTACATAATACCGCATGTCCCAGACCCAAAGCCTCTGGTTGGCGGATATACAGGCAGGTAACATTGGGTGGCAAAATATCTTGTACAAAGTCCAGCAATTTGTTTTTATTGCGATAAGCCAGTTCGGTTTCCAACTCATATGCTTTATCAAAATGATCTTCAATACAGCGCTTATTGCGTCCGGTAATGAATACCAATTCGGTACAACCAGCAGCCACCGCTTCTTCTACTGCATACTGAATTAGCGGTTTATCAACAATTGGCAGCATCTCTTTCGGACTGGCTTTGGTTGCTGGCAAAAAGCGCGTTCCCATTCCGGCTACTGGAAACACACATTTACGGATTGCTTTGATGTTCATTATTCTTTAATCCCCAACATCGCCATCAATGTGGCCTGATCCAATATGGTAACACCAAGTACTTCAGCTTTGGCAAGCTTACTGCCAGCATCAGCACCAGCTACCACAAAATCGGTTTTTTTCGACACACTGCCACTAACCTTACCACCAGCTTCTTCAATATACCGCTGTGCCACGTCCCTTGACCAGCTTGGCAAGGTTCCGGTCAACACGAAAGTTTTACCGGCAATCGCGGCATTGGTTACTGAAACATTTTCCTCCGGCTGCCCTGCCAGTAATTGTTCGCGCAAAATAAACGTACGTTCCAGTAAAGACCGGTTGCTCGGCTGCGTACACCAGTTTTGCCAACTTTCCGGTAAGGCTTTATCGATCAATAACTGCGTCCATTCCATACCCACCAGCTGCCATAACTTTTGTGCGCGCGTTTCGGTTAAATTTGCGTTTGGCAGACGTGCCAGTATTCGTTCAGGCGTGAAATATTTACTTAAAGGCAATCGACGGGTTTCTGGTTGCGCAATCACACCAGCATCCAGCAATTCCTGCAACTGTCCAGTCTGATCATCCTGACTGAAAAAATACGCTACTGAATGTGCCACCACCTGCCCAATATCAGGAAGACAAGCCAATAAGGGTTCAGTAGCTTGCGTCAGTGTCGCTAAATCACCAAAAGCCTGCGCTAATTGCTTAGCCGTCCGTTCACCCACATGAAATATCCCTAAAGCATATATAAAATTTGCTAATGGTCGCTGACGACTGGCCTCAATGCCATCCAGTATATTTTCTGCCCACTTAGAAGGTTGTTGTTTACCGGCTTTACCAGTAGTAGATAAGATCAGCTCATCCGCAATAGCCTGTGCTTCATCATTTGCTTCCTGCTTGGCCTGTTGTTTCATTGCCAGTAAATCCGCTAACTGCAACCGGTAGACATCGGCGAAGTGGTGTACCCGTCCTTGCACCACCAGTAATTCTATCTGTCGATCTCCCAGATTTTCAATATCCATGGCTCGTCTTGAGGCAAAATGAATCAGCGCCTGTACGCGCTGTGCCTGACATAGCATGCCTCCACTGCAGCGCGCTACCGCCTCTCCCTCTTCACGTACAATTTCATGACCACACACTGGACAATGTTGCGGTAAAGAAAATGGTGGATATTTTGCTACTGCTTCAGGTGGCACCGATAAATCGGTAGCTTGTTGTTCCACCATAGGTCGCTGTGCTAGTACAACAGACACAATTTCTGGAATGACATCACCGGCACGACGAACAATCACGGTATCACCTTCACGCACATCTTTACGTTGTGCTTCACCTTCATTGTGTAATGTCGCGTTGGTCACAGTCACCCCCCCGACAAATACTGGGGTTAATCGTGCCACTGGTGTAATTGCACCAGTTCTACCTACTTGTACATCAATCGCCTCTACTGTGGTTAACATTTCTTCAGCCGGAAACTTCTGGGCAATGGCAAATCGTGGTGCACGTGCCACATATCCCAATTGCTCCTGCTGTGCTAGTGAATCTACTTTAATAACCACACCATCAATACCAAACGGTAAATCCGCACGTAGCTGAAAAATATGCTCATAAAATGCCAGCACCTGATGAATATCAGCCTGATAACACAAGGTGTCACGCGGAGGTATGGTCAAACCTAAGCGCGCCAGTAATGCCAGTTCTTCACTGTGACTTTCTGGTATAAAATCTTCATCCAGCTGAGCAATTCCGTAGGCATAAAAATGTAACCGTCGACGGGCAGTGATTTTCGGATCCAGCTGACGTAAACTGCCGGCAGCAGCATTACGTGGATTAGCAAAAGTTTTTTGATTTTCTGCCTGCTGGCGCGCATTCAACCGGTCAAAGTCTGCTTTCAGCATTAATACTTCACCACGTACTTCCAGCACTTCTGGAACATCATCTGTTTGTAGTCGCAGGGGAATATTGATAATTGTGCGCACATTTTCGGTTACATCCTCACCGGTATAACCATCTCCACGCGTGGATGCCTGTACCAGTAAGCCATTGCGATATAATAAACTGATTGCCAGACCATCAAATTTTGGCTCTACGATATAACTTGGTTCAGCACCCAATCCGTCACGAACGCGCTTATCAAAAGCATACATTTCACTATGATCAAAATGATTGCTTTCGTCTAACGGGGAAAAGGCGTTGTTTAATGATAACATTGGAATCTGATGTGCTACGGCAGTAAAACGTTGCTGAGCCTGTCCGCCAACACGCATACTGGGGCTGTCTGGTTGACGCCATTGCGGATATTGTTCTTCCAAAGCTTGCAATTCACGGAATAGTCGATCGTATTCAGCATCGGGCACTGTGGGTGCATCCAGATCATAATACTCGTGTGCATAACGATTTAGTAACGCCGTTAAGTCAATGATTTTTTGTTCGCTAGCTGAACTCATATTATTTATACCTCCACACAGCTTAAAAATAGAAAATGGCAAACCTCTATTGTGGCTTGCCATTTTAAATAATTAAAAATTTCAGGCAATTTTACGAAAAGAGTCGTTTAGCCAGCTCACCACCGGGCATAATTTCTACCCGTCTCATTTCTTTTTGTCGGTCAACCACATAACGACGTACTTCTCGCAGCCATTCCGTAGATAATTCTTCTAACTTGTCATTAACCAAATCCAAACCGAGCTGACTGGATAATTTCACCGCCATATCCATAAACTGATCGAAACATTTTTCACCGTTCGGTATGTGTACTATATCAAACAACATACTGAATCCACGATAATTTTGATTTACTAGCAAAGTACCGGTAAAAGGTGAGTTATCCAACGTGACAATACTGAATAATGGTTCACCGTTAGTATCATTAAAATAGAATGCGCCATCATGAGCTAATTCAAAACCTAATTTTTCTACTGAACTGCGCAATTCCATACCACTGACGTTACTGCGGGAAACCAGATGAATAGCAATGGTCTGGTCGACGCGAGCACATAAATCATCCAGAGGCTGCGCGATATTCAAAAATGCATTCATATCTGTTAATAACAACAAACCATCCATCTGCTCAGCAAATTTATTTGCCTGTTCAACAAAATGCAGTAACTCTTCTTTAGATACTAAGCCATTACGACTAATCGTCTGTAAACCAACGACAAACCCCTGATAATTAACACTGGGGATAGGTTCCGCAACCTGATAACGATCATCCATAGTACAGCCAACTAATCGAAAGCGAGCTCGATTGCTCAGTCTGGGCATAGCGTGCAATTCTTTGGGATTATATAGAGCAATATAAACCAAATAATCAAAACGAGCATCAAACCATGGCAAAGTTTGTTTGGACATATCGCGTACATCCAACAAAGTTTTACGTCCTTTTACTGGAATGGTGCGTGATAATTTTTGTGGATTAGTCGGTGAAAAGAAATCTCTCTGTTGGTCTGTATCAGTCTGTGTTTGCAGGATAGGCTGATTTTGCGGTGGGGTTTCCTGTGGACCATTTACTGAAGTTTTTTGATTTTCGCTTACTACATTATCAGTTTCAGTCTGAATATGGGTTAACTGAGAAGATTCTGCGGCGACAGGTTCTGCATCCGCTGGCGGTATTTCCGTTACCGGTTGTTCCACTGCAGACGGCGCTGTTTTTGCTGCTGCGTTATCTCGTACAGAATTAACATTGCTATCAAGCAAAGCATCTTTATTAGCATGGCCAAACTGATCACGCAATTGTTTACGGTATTTGCTTTCCTGATAAATATTATAGGCCAGCACCACCAGTATTATGGCAGCCCCCAGCACCAGTGCAATCAAAACAGAATCACTCATTACATTTCCATTAAACAATTTGCGACAACCGCAATTAAATTAACAATTAAATAGAATTATAACTAAAAACGCTTTTGCTGACAGCTTGTATGACTATTGGTTATTGATAATTTGTTACTACAGGTAAATTTTCTTTACGCAACTTTTCCCACTGAAAATAATGCCCTGGATCTGATTTTCGTCCTGGCGCAATATGCTCATGTCCAGTCACAGCACGTATTGGAAAAACCGCACATATTGCTTGTAATAATTCGATTAAATGATCATATTGCACTGAAGTAAATGGTTCAAAATCACAACCTTCTAACTCAATACCAATAGAAAAATCATTGCAGCCTTCTCTGCCATTAAAGCAGGATACGCCGGCATGATAGGCAGCATCCTCACAGGAAACAAACTGAGTTAATGTTCCATCACGTTCAATAAAAAAATGACTGGATACCCGTAATGATGTTAGCGAACGCAGAAACACATCATCTTCATTGTTGTTGAGCTGGTTAGTGAATAATCGCTGTACAACACCTTGTCCATATTCAAAAGGTGGCAGAGAAATATTGTGTAATACCACCACAGAAACATTTTGAGGATCAGTCCGTGGAGCAAAATTAGGCGAAGGCTGGTGGATACAGTGTTGTAACCATCCATTTTTCCATATTGCTACTTGCCTTTTATGCATTTTATTTACTCAACTGAAAATGGTTACCTTAATACAGCCACGAGCAAGCGTCCAGCACCAAGATGGAAATCACTCGGCTAAGCTCTTTCCTATATCATACATCTGTAACTGCCCATAGCATTGCGTAAATTATTATTTTCGTATAACCACGCTTAGGTTTAATTTATTTTTTTAATGAATAAACAGCATGATACAAACCGCAACATAAAAAAAACTTGCCAATTGATCAGATATCTGGTTTAATGCGCACTCTTCCCCGATGGCCAGATAGCTCAGTCGGTAGAGCAACGGACTGAAAATCCGTGTGTCGGCAGTTCGATCCTGCCTCTGGCCACCATTATTAACCGCTGAATGCGGTTATTTTTTTGTCTGCGTCAAATATCAATATCATCAATAAAATATTTCATAGCATTCTTTTATGATTTAGCTAAGAATCAATATATTTAACTAATAGCGAACAACAGCTATCATTATCATTTAATTGATATTTTTCGATTATACCAAGATATTATAATGCTCTTTTTCAACTATAAATAAGTAATAAAGTTGACTAACAGAGAGCAATTAAAATCTTTTGATCTTTATAAAAAAAGATTGTCATTCATATTCAATTTTTGCATTCGAAAAATGTTTAAAAGACTTTAATTATCAAAAAAATTGACTGTTATAAAGATTTAAATTCGTGAACATGAAAACTGAAAAACTGTTTAGCACAAGCTTTCACAATGGATCATTTGTGATTTTAATTTTTTAATAATGTTTCATTGATAACATCTTTAGCAAATAATTACTTTTAATATTAAAACCTGCATTGATTAGATATTCACTAAATATCTGTGATAATTTGATATCATCATCAATTAACAAAATATTTATCATATATCGTCATTCTCACTTAATTTATATGTAGTTATATGATGATTATCACACAACAAGATATTTAATTATTTACTTTGCAATCTTAACTTTAAAATTGAAACTAAATATTATGTTTATCTTTTATTAAATGTTTCACTACTAGTATTATTTATGATAGGCAATAATATGGAGGTAAATAATGGAACAACAGCTAGTATGGCAAGAATTAATTCAATTGGTAAAGCATGAGGTTTTACCAGCATTAGGCTGTACAGAGCCTATATCTCTTGCTTTGGCATCAGCTATTGCCAGCCAATATATTGATAAAAATAGTATCAGTCAGATTGATGCTTATGTTTCACCGAATTTAATGAAAAATGGTATGGCGGTTACTGTGCCTGGCACAGGTATGGTGGGATTACCTATTGCAGCAGCGATTGGCGCAATGGGCGGTGATGCTAAAGCAGGTCTTGAAGTACTAAAAAAGATTACGCCTAAACAAATTAATCAGGCTAAAACTCTACTTAGAGAGCAAAAAGTGAATGTACAAATTGCTAATAAAAATACAGCAATTTATTCTGAAGCCAATATTTATACTAAAACCGATCATGTTAGAGTATGTATTGAAAACACACATACTAATATAATATTAATAGAAAAAAATGGTAAGATAATTTTCAAAGCAGATCATAAAACACAAGACGAGTCTGAAAAAGAATCAGTCATAACTCATATGTCTGTTAAACAGATATATGAGTTTGCAACACAATCTAATTTTGATGATATCAAATTTATTTTACATTCTGCTGAATTAAACGATGCATTATCTCAAGAAGGATTAAGGCGAGAATATGGCTTAAGTATTGCGGCTACCCTACATGAACAAACAAAAACTGGTTTGTTAGCTGATGATCTATTATCTAAAATAATTATTCGCACAACAGCAGCATCAGATGCCAGAATGGGTGGTGCAACTTTACCTGCGATGAGTAATTCAGGTTCGGGCAATCAAGGTATTACCGCAACGATGCCTGTGGTCGTAGTTGCCGATCACTTAAAATCAACAACAGAGCAACTAGCTAGAGCACTCATTTTATCTCATACTATTGCAATTTATATACATAGTAAATTTCCGCCATTATCAGCACTTTGTGCTGCATCCACAGCCGCAATGGGATCTGCGGCGGGTATGGCATGGTTACTTGGTGAAGGCCAATATGAACCTGTTGATATGGCTATTTGTAGTATGATTGGTGATTTATCGGGCATTATTTGTGATGGAGCTTCCAATAGTTGCGCTATGAAAGTATCAACTTCAGTATCTTCGAGTTTTAAAGCCGTATTAATGGGATTAAATCGCATCCGAGTGACAGGTAAAGAAGGTATAGTTGGTGATAGCGTTGAGGATTCAATTAATAATCTTGGAGCCATTGTTAGCAATAGTATGAAAGCAACCGACACGCAAATTATTGATATTGTGTCACATAAAGCTTAAGTACATTAACTAACGATAAAATATTAAGCTTCTAACGCTTTAATACAATCAAACAGCATATTTTAAAAAAATATATTAGACAATGTTATTTTTACGCGTGATATTTCGCCCTTCTTCTATGATGGCTATAGCTCATAATAAGCAACTATTTGTGCAATTAAAAAGTATCCAATAAAAAAACTAAATAATTCAAAACAATCTAAACCGATTATGATTAAAAATTTTTCGAACGCAAAAGTTAAATCATCTTATTAATGCTTTCATTAAATTAGAAAATGAAAAAAGAAGTTGCCAATACACTCTCATCAAGAACTTGCAAGGTAAATAAAACCAAAACAAGCCCTTACAAGAAAATTGATATTAAATAAGAATTCTCGAAGACATAAATTTGATATGGTAAGTCTACTTCACAGTATTACAGTATTGCTGTTTATAGTCTATTAGCCACTATACATTTGAATTAATTATTTAGTCTTATGATATGCATTCAGCAATAGAGGAAGTTAGATAATATTCCAAGCTTTTTCTATTGCTGCAATTTTATAAGTATTTATTGTCTGTACTATGATTTTATCATTAATTTTAGCTTTTTCAATTGGTCTGTGCTTTCTATAATCATGATAAATAGTCATGATTTTTTTACTAGCTTTAGTCTGTAAATGCGCTACTCATACGCTAAGTATGATTAATCATAAGAAATTATCCTGTCGGTAGATTTTTATACATGCTTCTAAACTAATCACTTCACTATTTTGATATCTGTCCATGTCATAATTAAGCGAAAGGAAAATTCCGTTCGATCAAATGCAGATCTAATTTGAATGTTTTCAACAAGCTGAAAAACTAATCAACTATTGTTATTTTACTTATTGTGATTATGGCTTTTCTAGCACCTCTCAATCTATTTGATAATCAGATAAAGACTGGGATTGAAGTTGGAAGTTGGGTGATATCAATTAATCAATTATCAAACTCTATTTTCCCTACTTACTAATCGACAAAGCTCTTTTGCTTTTCGAATATACTCTATTTATAACATTGAAAATATAAACAAATAAACCGAACATTTGACTTACCCAACAATATAATTATTTATCTTTATTTAATAATACTTTACTTTTAAGTGATAATAATAATACAATTAATTATCATTTATATTTAAAATGTACATTCAATTCTATTTTTGCTTGCTCTGACAAATATCAATCGCTAAGCAGATTGATAAATCAAAGAATTAAATAAAGGAATATGATGCAAAAACGATATCAGCGAAAGCAAACGATTAAGTTATATCACCGGCAGCCAGAATTACATACTGATCCATTATTTATGGCAGCAATATGCTGTCACCTAATTAATGAGGCACGTAGTTGATATTTCGTTACATGATCTGTGCATTTATTGTTCTATGCATACTATCTTTGTATGTAGGCACAGATCCTATTTCATGGCAGGCTTTATTCGCCGGTTCTGAAGCTGACTGGTTAACACTGAAAGCCAGCCGCATTCCTCGCTTAATTGCAATTGTTCTTACTGGTATGGGATTGTCTATCGGTGGCGTAATTTTACAGCATATTGTGCGAAATAAATTTGTAGAACCGGAAACAGCTGGCGGACTGGATGCAGCAAAGCTGGGGATTATGATTTCTTTAGTAGTTCTGCCTTCAGCAGGTGTATTCAGCAAAATGCTGGCTGCGCTGGCATTGTGCTTTGTTGCCGGAGTGATTTATATCATGATCGTAGCCAGAATACGTTACCAGCAAGTGGTGCTTATTCCGGTGATTGGTTTGATGTTTGGTAGTGTATTAAGCGCCGGTGCTGAATTTTATGCTTATAAAAATAATCTTTTACAAGATGTTCAAGGTTGGCTGCTGGGCGATTTTTCTCGGGTAGTTCAAGGGCATTATGAAATCTTGTATGTGATTGTGCCGGTAATTGCCTTGACTTATGTGTTTGCCAAACGGTTTACAGTGATAGGCATGGGTCAAGAAATGGCAATCAGTCTAGGTGTGAGCTATAAAAGTACGGTGGCTCTGGGATTAATGCTGGTATCCATAACTGTTGCTGCAACAGTAATTTCAGTCGGCTCTATTCCCTTTATTGGTCTGGTCATACCTAATCTGGTAGCACTGAAATATGGAGAGCATTTAGCGAAAACGCTACCGTTGGTGGCTGTAGGTGGAGCGTGTTTGCTGCTGATTTGTGATCTGGCCGGTCGTCTGCTGATTTATCCTTTCGAGGTTCCGATTGGTCTTACTGCTGGAGCAGTAGGAGGCATCGTATTTCTGCTGCTGATTTTACGGGGGCTACGATAATGTACCGTCGCTTATCGCTGCTCTGTATTTTGATTATCGCTCTGGTCGTATTTTTTATGTTGTTTGATTCCGGTATGGATTTTGACTATATCCTGCCCAAGCGTTTGTTACGACTGGCTACAATTATTCTGGCTGGTACAGGTATTGCAATTTCATCAATTGTGTTTCAAACGCTGGTGATGAATCGTATTCTCACGCCAGCCATTATGGGTTATGAAGCAGTTTATCTGTTCTGGCAGGTGCTATTACTGTATTTTCTGGGTCAAAGTGGATTAAGTCTACTGGGGCTGAATGGCAATTTTTTTGCCTCAATTGCATTAATGCTGGGCTATTCGTGGCTTATTTACCGCTATTTATTGCCTCGAGCGCGAAGCAATCTCTGGTTATTACTGTTATTTGGCATGGTACTAACCATGGTTATGACAACGCTGACGCAGTTTATTCAGCTAAAAATCAATCCAGGGGAATTTTCTGTTTTTCAGGGCATTAATTATGCTTCTTTCAACCGCTCAGAAACTCAAACTTTGTTATATGCCACTGTGGCCATAGGGATGGTGTGCGCTATTGGTTACCGTTTTCTATCCATACTGGATGTCATGGCGTTGGGACAGGAACAGGCTATTTCACTGGGAGTGGATTATGCCCGTTGTGTGCGCTGGGGATTTGTTCTGGTAACCATTCTGGTGGCAGTAACCACCAGTTTAGTTGGGCCTACGGCATTTATGGGAGTATTTATCGCCAATATTGCATATGCTTTTGCCGGCCATTACCAGCATAAACGCATTTTGTTATTTGCCACCGTTTTAGCCATTCTGGTATTTCTGATTGCGCAGATTTTAGTGGAACATGTATTTAATTATAAAACTACGGTCAGTATTTTGATTAATTTGCTCTGTGGCATTTATTTTCTGGTATTGATTGTCCGTAAGCGGGGCATGGCATGATTTATATTAAGAATATTTCCAAAATCTATGGGCAACAGCCGGTACTGGACAATATTAATATTGAATTACCAATGAATCAGGTAATTGCACTGATTGGCCCGAATGGTGCCGGTAAATCCACACTACTGATGATTCTGGCACGACTATTAACACCTTCCAGTGGGCATATTTTGTTGGGTGAGCAAAATATAGCCGATATTAGCATTGCTAACTATGCCCGTCTGGTAGCCACGCTGCGCCAATCCATACATTTTGGTTTGCGGTTAACGGTGGAAGAGCTGGTGTCGTTTGGACGTTTTCCTTATGGACGCGGGGTTTTGAATGCATCTGATCATCAAGCCATAAATGAGGCCATAGATTTTCTGGGACTAACTGCTTTACGGCATGTATATGTCGATGAGCTAAGTGGTGGATTACGTCAGATGGCATTTTTAGCCATGACTATCGCCCAGGAAACCAGCATTTTATTGCTGGATGAACCTTTAAATAATCTAGATATGAAACACGCCGTGCAAATTATGACGGCAGTGCGACGTTTGTGTGAACAACGACAGCGTACCGTCATTATGGTGGTACATGATATTAATTTTGCTGCCAATTATGCGGATTATATGGTAGCTCTAAAACAGGGTCAGTTATGCTTTAGTGGACCGACTCAGGAAGTGATTACAGAAACTCGTTTAAATGAACTATATGAGCTGGAATTTAAAATTAGCCAGAGCGAGCATGGTTATTTTTGCCAGTATTTTTATTCACCGAAAGGTTAATTATGAACAGAAAATGCAAACCATGGACTGCGATATTGATTGGGATAATGGCAGTGATGATGGTATCCGCGTGTAATAAGAAAATTGCCCCAACAGAATCTACGGTACAAAAATTATCTGAACCACTTATTTTTAAACATCAACTCGGTACTACCACTATCGACAAAATTCCCCAGCGCGTGGCCGTGCTGGACATGAATGAAGCGGATTTTTTGGATCAGTTAAATGTTCCAATTGCCGGAATGCCAAAAGATTTTATTCCGCATTTTTTGGACAAATACAAACAAAATCACGATGATATTGTTGATCTGGGTGGTATTGTACAACCTAATATGGAACGGGTGCACACGCTAAAGCCTGACCTTATTCTGATGACACCACTGCAGACAGATCATTATCAGGAATTAGCGCAAATTGCGCCTACTCTTTACTATGATATTAACTTTAAAAACAGCCAACACGGAAATGTGCAAACTATTAAAGATCATTTGCTCACCTTAGGAAAAATTTTTAATCAAGAACAGCTAGCCAAAACTAAGGTGGCTGAGTTAGACAGTGAAGTTAACAAAATACGTGCTATCACCAAAGACCGGCCGGAAAAAGCTTTAATAGTGTTATACAACAATGGGGCATTCAGTCATTATGGCGTACAGTCTCGTTATGGTTTTGTTTTCAGTGATCTGGGCGTAAAACCCGCCAGTACCGATGTAGCTACCAGTTTACATGGCCAACCCATTTCCAGTGAATTTATTAAACGCTCTGATCCAGACATTCTGTATATTATTGATCGGACTTCGGTCATGGAGCACCGGCCTATCATTAATGCGGCACAGGTAACTAACCCGTTATTACGTGCTACTAAAGCATGGAAAAACAATCGCGTAGTTTTTGTGGATGCTGATGCATGGTATACCACTGGCGCCAGTCCTACTTCACTGCGAATATTGATGCAAGATATTAGCAAAGGCTATCAATAATCAATATGACATAACTATTACAAAAATAAATAACAAACATAACAACTACTACCAACTCTAGTTTAACAACCTGATTTAATTATATTTGTAAAAGGAGGAACCTATGCGTAAGCGTACTTACCAGCTGAAAAAAAAGCATTTTTCAGCGATAAAATTGCGGCTTAAAGATGCATTAAATCCGCTCATCTGTTCACGAAAAGCCCTGATTTTAAGTATTACAACTGGGGTAATTTTAATTAATACACCAGTGGTATACGGCAAAGAGGATGATAAAAGCAAACCAACAGTCAAGAAAGATGCTGCTAATGCCAACCAGTCCGGTGAAGCCACTTTACCCGATGTGAATGTTCAGGCATATCGTAGCAACACCTATGCTGGCGGGCAAATTTCCACACATAGTCATCTTGGTTTCCTTGGTAGTAAAAGCTATCTGGATACACCTTTTAATACCACCAGTTATACCGATAAATATGTAGAAAATACTCAAGCCAGAAATATTACTGATGTCATTGCCGCTACCGATCCCTCGGTATTTACCAATGGTGCAGTTGGTGGATGGAGTGAAAATTATTATATCCGGGGTTTCCAGTCTGATACCAATGACATGTCAATGAATGGTTTATTCGGGATGTCTCCTTTTTATCGTACTGCGCCGGCTATGTTTTCCCGTGTGGAAGTATTGAAAGGACCATCTGCCTTACTAAACGGCATGCCACCGTCTGGTTCAGTTGCGGGCACTGTTAATCTGGTTACCAAACGTGCAGGTGAAGAGCCCCTGCTACGTGTTTCACCTACTTATATGTCCAGTTCACAGTGGGGCGGTACCATAGATGCCAGTCGTCGTTTTGGACAAAATAAACAATTTGGGGTCCGGATTAATGGCGTTTATCAGGATGGTTCTGGACCGGTTCGAAAGCAGGATCTGAAAACACAGCTGGGTTCAGTTGGAATGGACTGGCGCGGACAACGGGCACGTGTTTCGGCCGATTTATACATGGCCAATGACCGTGTTGATGGCGTAGTACGCGGTATTAATCTGGGTAAAAACATGAAAGTGCCTTCACCACCCAATCCTAAAACCCTGATAAATCCAGATTGGTCGTATGTCAGTAATAAGGATCGCGGCGCAATGATGCGGGCAGAATATGATCTGACAGACAATATTACTGCTTATGCTTCCTTTGGACGCAGCAAAAGTAAATACGAATATAATGGCGCCACCACAGCTAATTTGCTGGATAATCGCGGTACCATTGAAACAGTCATCGGTCAGCTGGCTTTTGATTTGAACAAAAGGTCAGCAGACATAGGACTTAAAGGTCAGTTTGATACCGGTCCGGTTGGTCATCAATGGGTAATTAACACCACTTACTATAAACACCGCCAGCATGATTATGGTGTCAGACGTGTGGCTGGTGCTAACTGGATTACCAATATGTATGATCCTAAGTGGGGAGAAGCGGTTCCGTTTAATACGCCACCCATTTCTGTCAGCTCGCTCGAACTGAAAAGTTATGGCATGGCTGATATGTTGTCATTTATGGAAGATAAACTGCAGTTGACATTAGGTCTGCGTTATCAGGAAGTGAAAAGCGATAATACGAGTCTAATGGGCAGTCCTGTTACTACTAGCTATAAAAAGCATGCATTGACGCCTGGAGCTGCAATATTATTTAAGGCCACTGAACATGTATCCCTGTACGGTAATTATATTGAGGGTTTAACCAAAGGCGATTCTGCACCAATTTACGCAGAAAATTACCCTGAAGTGTTTGCACCATACAAAACCAAGCAAACCGAATTGGGTATAAAATTGGATTATGGCAATATAGTTAACTCAATCAGCATATTCAATATCAAAAAACCCAGCAGTTATACAGATGTGAATACCAACATTTTTACATCAGGTGGCGAGCAACGTAACCGCGGGATTGAATGGAACTTTATTTTCTCTCCAATTGATACAGTACGCTTAATGGGCGGTGCCAGCTATATTAAACCGGAACTAACCAAGCTGGCCAATCATGCCAATGAAGGTAATATAGCCACCGGTGTGGCCAAAATGCAGGGTAAACTAGGAGCAGAATGGGATATTCACGCTGGTGCTGGGATGGTAACTTTATCAGCGAATGCCACCGCAGTTTCCAAACAGTATCTCAATCAGGAAAATAATTTATCAGTGCCGGGCCATACAATATTTGATGTCGGAGCCCGTTATAATGCTAAAGTTTCCGGTCATCCATTTACACTTCGTGCAGAAGTGAAGAACCTGACTAATAAAGCTTACTGGGGTATGCCACGCTTGTCCAACTTGTCATTAGGCGCACCCAGGACTTTTCTATTCTCAGGTTCATATGATTTCTAAAATTTAGCATTTAATCTGCTACTTAGATTAATTCAATTGCTACCATACTAATTGTTATTCCGTGTCTAAACTACAGCTCTGTATCCTTTAATACAGAGCTGTGTTTATCAAATTGTCCAAATTGGATATATATCAATTATTTTAATTAATATTTTTAGCATATATAGGCATTTTTATAATGAGCATATAGAATATAAAAATAATATTTTCTATGACTTGAGGATTTTTTGAATAAAACTGAGGTAACGGAACACCAAAATTGCCAATGAGATGTCAACTTCCATAATAAATAATAGATCAAGCACGCAGGCAAGATCGTATATGTAGTGTTCATTATCCTGCTAAATGCAGTTGGATGTGGATGACTCAAAAGGTCTTCTTTATTTCTTACAATTCAGAAAAATTATCCTAACTTGTATGTAATTCATATTCCACTATTAAACTATCAGGGATCATTAATTATGAAAAGAAGCATAGTTTTCGATATCTATTTCAACCCTAAAAAGTATTTGTCACTTTTAACATGTATAGAGCAAATTA